>JANPJZ010000243.1:0-4180 GCA_031425795.1 Rhodobacter sp.
ACCGAGATCGCGATGGCGAAGTTGTTCATCATCGCGCGGAAGCCGGCGCCTTCCTTGTGCATGTCGATGAAGATCTCACCCAGCTGGCCATCGGCGTATTCGCCGGTGCGGAGATAGACCTTGTGGCCGCCGACGATGGCCTTCTGGGTATAGCCCTTGCGCCGCTCCGGCAGTTTCTCGCGGTTGGAGCGGACGATTTCCTTGATGATGACCTTTTCGATGATCTTCTCGGCGATCACCGTGGCCTTCTCCATCGTGGAGCCGTTGGTCAGGATTTCCTCGGCTTCCTCGTCATCCTCGATCAGCGCGGAGGCAAGCGGCTGGCTGAGTTTGGAGCCGTCGCGGTAGAGCGCGTTGGCCTTGATGCCAAGGGAGTGGGAGAGTTCGTAGGCGGCCAAGGTTTCGAGGATGGTGGCCGAGTTGGGCATGTTGATGGTCTTGGAGATGGCACCCGAGATGAAGCTTTGCGCGGCGGCCATCATGTGGATGTGGCTGTTGACCGAGAGGTAGCGCTTGCCGGTCTTGCCGCAGGCGTTGGCGCAGTCAAACACGCTGTAGTGCTCGAGCTTGAGGTGGGGGGCGTTCTCCAGAGTCATCGTGCCGCAGACATGGTCATTGGCGGCGTCGATCTGGGCCTTGGTGAAGCCGAGGTGACGAAGGAGGTCGAAGGTCGGGTCGTTCAGCTTTTCTTCCGGGATGCCGAGGGTTTTCTGGCAGAAAACTGCGCCGAGGGTCCACTGGTTGAAGACGAACTTGATGTCGAAGGCGGAGGGGAGTGCGGCCTCCAGCTTCTCGATCTCGCGCGGGCCGAAGCCGTGGCCGATGAGGGAGGAGTGGTTGATGCCGGGGGCCTGGCCAAGCGAGGCGTGGCCGACGGCGTGGGCGACGATCTCGGCCGACTGGGCGGTGGTGTAGCCGAGTTTTTCAAGGGCGGCCGGGACCGACTGGTTGATGATCTTGAAGTAGCCGCCGCCGGCGAGTTTCTTGAACTTCACGAGGGCGAAGTCGGGCTCGATGCCCGTCGTGTCGCAGTCCATCACAAGGCCGATCGTGCCGGTGGGCGCGATGACGGTGGTCTGGGCGTTGCGGTAGCCGTGTTCTTGCCCAAGCTTCAGCGCCTCATCCCAGGCGGATTTGGCGAGGGCGACGAGGGTCTGGTCCGGGCAGTTCGCGTGGTCGAGGGCGACGGCGGGGACGTTCAGGCCTTCGTATTTGCCGGTGGAATGGGCGGCGGCGCGGTGGTTGCGGATCACACGAAGCATGTGCTCACGGTTGCGGGCGTAGCCTGCGAAGGGGCCAAGCTCCTTGGCCATCTCGGCGCTGGTGGCGTAGGAAACGCCGGTCATGATCGCGGTCAGGGCGCCGCAGAGGGCGCGGCCCTCTTGGGAGTCGTAGCCTAGCCCCATGTTCATCAAAAGGCCGCCGATGTTGGCGTAGCCGAGGCCGAGGGTGCGGAAGTCGTAGCTGAGTTTGGCGATTTCCTGGCTGGGGAACTGCGCCATCATGACGGAGATTTCCAGCGTGACGGTCCAGAGCCGCGAAGCGTGCACATAGGCGTCGGCGTCGAAGCGGCCGTCGTGGAAAAAGGTGAGCAGGTTCATCGACGCCAGATTGCAGGCGGTGTCGTCGAGGAACATGTACTCCGAGCAGGGGTTCGAGCCGCGGATCGCACCGTCTTCGGGGCAGGTGTGCCAGGCGTTGACGGTGTCGTGGAACTGGATGCCGGGGTCGGCGCAGGCCCAGGCGGCGTGGCCGATCTGGTCCCAAAGCTCGCGGGCAGAGACAGTCTTGGCGACCTTGCCGTCGGTGCGGCGGATCAGCTCCCACGGGGCGTCGGCCTTGACGGCCTTCAGGAAGGCGTCGGTCACGCGGACCGAGTTGTTGGAGTTCTGGCCGGAGACGGAGATATAGGCCTCGGAATCCCAGTCGGTGTCGTAGGTGGGGAATTCGATGCTGGTGAAACCCTGCCGCGCGTATTGCAGGATGCGGTTGGTGTAGGTGTCTGGGATCATCGACTTCTTCGCGGCCTTGATCGCGGCTTTCAGCGCGGGGTTGGCGGCGGGGTCGGTCGCGCCCTCCATCGTGCCGTCGAAGGCCTTGATCGCGGCGAAGATGTCATTCAGCCGGGCGGCGTGAAGTTTGGAGCCGGCGACGAGCGAGGCGACCTTCTGCTCTTCAATGACCTTCCAGTTGATGAAGTCTTCAACGTCCGGGTGGTCCATGTCGATGATGACCATCTTGGCCGCACGGCGGGTGGTGCCGCCGGACTTGATGGCGCCGGCAGCGCGGTCACCGATCTTGAGGAAGCCCATCAGGCCGGAGGATTTGCCGCCGCCGGACAGCTTCTCGCCTTCGCCCCGCAGCGAGGAGAAGTTGGTGCCGGTGCCGGAGCCGTATTTGAAGAGGCGGGCTTCGCGGACCCAGAGGTCCATGATGCCGCCGTCGCCGACGAGGTCATCCTTGACCGACTGGATGAAGCAGGCGTGGGGCTGGGGGTGTTCGTAGGCGGAGGTGGATTTGGTCAAAACGCCGGTCTTGTGGTCGACGTAGTAGTGACCCTGCGATGGGCCGTCGATGCCGTAGGCCCAGTGCAGGCCGGTGTTGAACCACTGCGGGCTGTTCGGCGCGGCCATCTGGCGGGCCAGCATGAAGCGCATCTCGTCATAATAGGCGGAGGCGTCGGCTTCGGTGGTGAAGTAGCCGCCCTTCCAGCCCCAATAGGTCCAGGCCCCCGCAAGACGGTCGAAGACCTGCTTGGCTGAGGTTTCGCCGGTGTTGCGCTGATCTTTCGGCAGATCGGCCATCGCCGCCTCATCCGCGACCGAGCGCCAGAGGAATTCGGGGACACCCTTTTCCTTCACCCGCTTCAGCCGTGCCGGGATGCCGGCCTTGCGGAAATATTTCTGGGCGAGCACGTCGGAGGCGACCTGGCTCCAGCCCTCGGGGACCTCGACGGCCTCGTTGCGGAAAACGATCGTGCCGTCCGGATTGCGGATCTCGGAAACGGTGGTCGCGAACGCGATGGCGCCATAGGCGCCGGTGGCTTCGGTGGTGAACTTCCGCTCGATCTTCATGCCCCTGAACTCCCGTTTCTTGTCGGCCGTCGGCCATTGTTGATATCCGAACGGACAACAGACATGCGTTCGCCCGGGCTTCCCGGTGCTTTTCGCTGCTGTGTTCCTGTCCCGCTCGTCGGCACTAGATGTGGTGTTGTCCCCGGCCGCTTTGTCAAACTGTCGTATTCGCGACGGCCATTCAACGGATTTATTTGCCCCCTTGTCGGATTTTCCGGCTTGACGTGTCCCAGCCACAGTCACGGAACTGTCATCCTTTTTCCGCCACGGGTGTGGACAGGCTTGGGGACAGACTTCGCGCAGATTGTGAAGAGGGGGGGATTTGCCAGCATTCGGGCCGGGTTGCCGCCCGTGGCTCAGATCATCGACGATGGGGCCGGTCTGTGGATGGCTGTGCGCAGACGATTCTTCAACCTTGGCTGCGCACCGGCCGATTGATCAGAACGATGCCCGCCGCCACCAGTGCGGCGGCACCGAGAATCGGCCAAGTGATGGTTTCGCCAAAGATTAACGCGCCGAGACCAAGCGCAAGGATCGGCGTCAGGAACGAAAACGAAGCCACCGTCGACGCCGGGTAGACCGACATGAGCCAGAGCCAGGATATGAAGCCGCCCGCCACCACGACCGAGGCCTGAAAGACCAGCAGCGCCAGATGGACGGGCTGCAACTCGCGGATCAGCGGGCCGAAGAAGGGGGCCGCGAGAAGGAGGAGTGGGCCGGAGACAAGGACCATCCAGTAAAGCTGCATCTCCGGCCCCTCGGCCCGCATGGTCGGGCGGCGGGCGATGAAGGCGGTCCCGGCCCAGCCAAGCGCGCCGCCAAGGGCGAAGAGATCGCCGATCAGGCTGCCTTCCCCCGAGCGGCTGCCAGTCAGGATCGCCCAGGCGGTGCCGGCAAAGGCAAGTGTCAGGCCAGCGGCCCGGGTCGGGGTGATCCGCTCCCCCAGGCCGAAATGCGCAAGGACAGCAAACCAGACCGGCATGGAATAGAAGATGACCGAGGTACGGCCTACGGTCGTAAGGTCCAGCGCCATGAAAAGACACAGGAATTCGGCAGCAAAGATCGCGCCCATCAGCAGGCCCGGGCCAAGGGCAGCACGGTTGAGG
>JANPJZ010000244.1:0-3910 GCA_031425795.1 Rhodobacter sp.
CGTGGCGCTTGATCCGCAAAACCTGCCGCGCCAGCGTGACCTCGGGGTGTCATATGAGAAGATCGGCGACCTGAAGCTTGCGATGGGTGACCGGACCGGCGCGCAAACGATGCATGACGCTGCACTCTCCTTGCGCCAGGCTCTGACGGCTGCGGACCCTACGGTGCTGCTCTACAAGCGGGACACGACCTTTTCCCTTGCCCGGCTGGCCGCCATATACTCGGGCGACGGCAACCTGGTCGCGGCGGAACCCTTGCTTGCCGAAGCGGTCGCTCTGCGTGCCGAGATGGTCGGGGCCACCCCTGACGAGGAATTCGCGTTGATGGACCTTCTGATCGCGCAGAACGTCCATGCCGAGAATCTGCTGGGTCTCGGTCGCACGGTTCAGGCGCTGGAGGTCAGCCAGAAGGCGGTGCAGACATCTGACCGGCTGATGCAGCTTGCGCCGGATGTGCCTGACCACATTCACGAACGTCTGGTCACCTTCAACCGGCTTGGTGACGCGCAGGTGGCTCTGGGCGATAATGAGGCGGCCGTCCCAAGCTTCCGCCTCATGGTAGAGGCGGGGAGCCGTCTTCTGGACATCGATGCCTTCAGCACGTCATGGGCAACTGACCTTTCCATCGGGCTGGAACGGCTGGGCAATGCGCAAGGCGCCTCGGGCGATATTGCCGACGCGCTGAAAAGCCACCGTGACGGACTTGCGCTGCGCGACTGGCTGGTTCAGCAGGACAGCGGAAATGCCGGTTGGTACCGCAACCTGTCCACCAGCCACGAACGTGTGGCGACCATGCTGGCCGAAAGCGGAGAGATGCAATCCGCCCTCGAACACCAGGAAATCAGCCTGTCGATCATGCGGGATCTGTCGGCCGCCTATCCGGATGATCCGTGGTACCGCGTCGATCTGGTCCGCGCGCTGGATCTGAAGGCCACGCTTCTTGAGGACCCGACCGAAACGAACGAAGAGGCGCTGGCGATCCTGGAAGAGATGTATGCCGCCGGGACCTTGCCGCAGGACTATGTGGAGTGGATCCCCGCATTCCGCCGCGTCCTTGGCCTGCCCACGGAATTCTGACCGGCCTCGGCGTCGGGGCAGGGCTTGGCAACCTGCGGCCTTTGCCTGTAAGACGGACAAAACAGTAAGACAGCGGCCAAGGGGCCGAAGCACAGGGGCTAGGCTTGAGCAATCCTGACAGTTTCATCGAAGAGGTGACCGAAGAGGTCCGGCGTGACCGCTTGTTCGGGCTCTTTCGCCGCTATGGCTGGATCGGCGGCGTCATCGTCGTGGCACTCGTCGGCGGTGCGGCCTGGACCGAGTGGTCGAAGTCGCGCGCCGAGGCGCGGGCCCAGGCATTTGGCGATGCCGTGATCGACGCGCTTGACCAGGGTACGCCCGAAGATCGCCGTGCCGCGCTGGCCGCAATCCCGACCAGCGACCAGCAAACGGCGCTGCTTCAGTTGATCCTTGCATCGGACCCGGACGAGGACCGCGCAGCCACGCTTGCCGCGCTTGATGTGGTGGCTGCTGACGCCACGCTGTCGCCAGGCTACCGTGACCTTGCAATCCTGCGCCGCGTGCTGGTTGCGGGTGCCGAGATGCCTTTGGCCGACCGCCGAACTGCCTTGCAGGGCATCGCCGTTCCCGGCCGTCCGTATCGCCCGCTGGCCGAGGAACTCCTGTCCTATCTGCTGGTTGAAGAAGGCAAGGTCGACGAGGCCATCGCCATGATGTCCACGTTGATGCAGGATCAGGAAGCGTCGGGCGCATTGCGGGCACGGCTTGGTCAGATGGTGACGGCCCTCGGCGGCACGCCGCCGGAAAGCTCTTCGGGCTGAGACGACAATGTCGCAAGGGAAAAAGGGCTTCAGGTTGGCACGCATGACGATCAGTCGGACGGCAGCGAGAACCATGGCGGGCGCGGGGCTTCTGGCGCTGCTTGCCGCCTGCGGCGACCGCGAGGTGATCCTGCAGGGGGAACGCTTCCCGGTCCGCGCCGCGCTGGAAGACAGTGTCCCGGTCGAGGGTGAGTCCACGCCCACCGCCGCGGCTGAACCGGGAAACGTCAGCCTGCCGATCAGCCTGCCCGCCCAAACGAATTCCGGTGCCTGGACGCACCGTGCGGGCAACGCCCGCCACCTTATGCCCCATTCCGCCCTCAGCGCCGCGCCGACACGGGTGTGGAGCGCGAATATCGGCAGTGGCAGCAGCCGCAAGAACCGCATCTCGGCCGCCCCCGTGGTGGCCGACGGGCGGGTCTTCACCATCGACGCCGACGTCACGGTCACTGCCACCTCGACCGCTGGCCAATCGCTCTGGTCGCTTGACCTGACCCCGGCCTTCGATGCCGGTGGCGGGCTTTCGGGCGGCGGATTGGCGATTGCCGGCAACCGTCTCTTTGTCACGACTGTTTACGGCGAGGTCGTCGCCATCGACGCCGCCTCCGGCCAGGTCGTCTGGCGCCAACGCGTCGATGCGCCGGTCTCGGGCGCGCCTGCGACGGACGGCGACGCGGTCTATGTCAGCGGGCGGGACGGGTCGGCCTGGGCGATCGGGGCTGCTGATGGCAAGGTCATCTGGCAGGTGCCCGGCACTCCCGGATCGGCCGGCTATGTCGGCAGCGCAGCGCCCAGCGTGGGCGAGCGCGCAGTGATCTTCCCGACCAACGCGGGCGACCTGATGGCTGTCCTGAAGATCGGCGGCGGCACCAAGGTCTGGCAGGCCTCGCTTGCGGGCAAGCGGCTTGGCCGCGCTTACGCCTTCACCTCGGACATCACTGGCGACGCCGTGATTGACGGCAGGGTGCTTTATGTAGGCTCGGGTGCCGGACGCACCGTGGCAATGTCCACATCTTCGGGCGACCGTATCTGGTCGGCAGGTGAAGGCGCTCTGGGGCCGGTCGCGGTCGCGGGCGGGTCACTGTTCATGGTCAATGACCAGGCCGAACTCGTCCGGCTTGATGCCACCACCGGCGAGGTCATCTGGGCCGTGCCGATGCCCTATTTCACCACCGAGAAGGTGAAGCGCCGCAAGGGGATCTATGCCCATTACGGGCCGGTTCTGGCCGGCGGGCGGATCATGGTCGCATCCTCGGACGGGCTCTTGCGCGCCTTTGATCCGACGAACGGCAATCTGACGCACAGCACCGAGATCCCCGGCGGCGCCTCGGCACAGCCGGCGGTGGCGGGGGGCGTGCTCTATGTCGTCGGCGGCAACGGGCAACTTCACGCTTTCCGCTAGGGCCCATCCCGTGTATGGCAGCCCCTTCGCCATTGCCGGATCCAAGACATGAGCTTTACCCTCGCTATCGTGGGCCGCCCCAATGTGGGCAAGTCGACGCTCTTCAATCGCCTTGTCGGGCGCAAGCTGGCCCTGGTCGATGACCAGCCCGGCGTGACGCGTGACCTGCGCGAAGGCGATGCGAAGCTCTTTGACATGCGCTTTACCGTGATCGACACGGCGGGGTTGGAGGAGGTTACGGATGACAGCCTGCAAGGCCGGATGCGCCGCCTGACCGAACGCGCGGTCGAGATGGCCGACGCCTGCCTGTTCGTGATCGACGGGCGCGTCGGCGTGACCCCGACAGACGAGGTCTTCGCCGACATCCTGCGCAGGAAGAACGCCCGCGTGTTCCTTGCGGTGAACAAGGCCGAGGGCAAGGCCGGCGACAGTGGCGCGCTCGAGGCCTATTCGCTGGGTCTGGGCGAGCCGATCCGCATCTCCGCCGAGCATGGCGAAGGGATGGACGACCTTTACCGCGAGTTGAAGCCTCTGGAAGGCGAGTTCGCCGAGCGCGAAGCCGAGAACGCCCCGGAGGTCGATATCGACCTTTCCGAGGAGGAGGCAGAGCTTGATGCCGACGCCACCGCCCATTACCCGACCGCGAAGAAACCGCTGCAGATCGCCGTCATC
>JANPJZ010000245.1:0-2405 GCA_031425795.1 Rhodobacter sp.
GGTGCAAGGGCACCGGATGCCGCTCTCCCAGCGCCCAGAGGATGCGCCCCAGCCCGAGGAGGAACGCCGCGACCCCCAGCGTCTTGTGGACCGAGAACAGCTGTGCCTTCAGCGCCAGCCCCTCGGCCGTGTCATAGGGCAACCGGTTTGCGACCACCCCCAGCGGGATCGCCGTCAGGATCAGAAGCGCGGTCAGCCAGTGGAACACGCGGGTGACGCTGCCAAAGCGGGTGTCACTGTTACGGGCGGGCATGGGGCATACTCCTGAAACGCTACGCCCCTCTCTAGCAAGGCTTTTGCCCTGCGATGAGGTGAACCTTTGCACATCTCCTGTGCGCCGGACGATTGCGAAAGCCCCCCCGCCGCGCTATCCCGGACCGCAACGACAGGAGAATACCATGAGCCGCGCATTCGTCTTTCCGGGCCAGGGCGCCCAGACCATCGGCATGGGCCGCGCCCTCGCTGATGCCTATCCCGCCGCCAGGGCGGTGTTCGAGGAAGTGGACGCGGCCCTTGGTGAAAACCTATCGGCCCTGATCTGGGAAGGTGACATTGCCGATCTTACCCTTACCGCAAACGCCCAGCCCGCGCTGATGGCCGCCTCCATCGCCGCCCTCCGCGCGCTCGAGGCCGAAGGTCTGGGTCTGGACCAGGCCAGCTTCGTCGCCGGCCACTCGCTTGGCGAATACTCCGCCCTTTGCGCCGCAGGCTCGCTGACCCTGTCCGACACCGCCCGCTTGCTCCGCATCAGGGGCCAGGTCATGCAGGACGCCGTCCCCGTCGGCATCGGCGCGATGGCGGCCCTCCTCGGCCTAGATTTCGAGACCGCCACCGCCGTCGCGCTTGAGGCCGCCCAGGGCGAGATCTGCCAGGCCGCCAATGACAACGACCCCGCCCAGGTCGTCATCTCCGGCCACAAGGCCGCGGTGGAGCGCGCGATCGAGATCGCCAAGGCGCGCGGTGCCAAGCGCGCCATCCTGCTGCCGGTCTCCGCGCCCTTCCACTGCGCCCTGATGCAGCCCGCAGCCCATGTGATGGCCGAAGCGCTTGCCGCCACGCCCATCCTCGCGCCCCGCGTCCCCATCGTGGTCAACGTCCGCGCCGAGGCCGTGACCGAGCCTGACCGCATCCTTGACCTCCTGATTGCTCAGGTCACGGGCGCCGTCCGCTGGCGGGAAAGCGTGCAGTTCATGGACCGCGCCGGCGTGACCGAGTATTGGGAACTTGGCGCCGGCAAGGCACTGTCCGGAATGATCCGTCGCATCGCGCCCGAGGCCACCACCCGCGCCATCGGCACCCCCGACGACATCGCTGCCGCAAAAGCCTGAAGGAGCCTTCCATGTTCGACCTCACCGGCAAATCAGCACTCGTCACCGGCGCCTCCGGCGGCATCGGCGCCGACATCGCCCGCACCCTCCATGCCGCTGGCGCCACCGTCGGCCTGTCTGGCACCCGCGTCGAACCGCTTGAGGCACTGGCGAGCGAACTCGGGCCTCGCGCCCATGTCCTGCCCTGCAACCTCTCCAACCCCGAAGACGTGGAAACCCTGGTCAAGCGCGCGACGGAGGCGATGGGCAGCCTCGACATCCTCGTGAACAACGCCGGCATCACCAAGGACGGCTTTGCCATGCGGATGTCCGATGACGACTGGCAGTCGGTGATCGACGTCAACCTGACCGCCACCTTCCGCCTCTGCCGTGCCGCGATCCGTGGCATGATGAAGGCCCGCCACGGCCGGATCATCAACATCTCTTCCGTCGTGGGGACCACCGGCAACGCGGGGCAGGTGAACTACGCCGCCTCCAAGGCCGGCATGGTGGGCCTCTCCAAATCCCTCGCGGCCGAGGTTGCGAGCCGGGGGATCACGGTGAACTGCGTCGCGCCCGGCTTCATCGAGACCGCGATGACCGACAAGTTGTCCGACACCCAGCGCGCATCGATCCTGACCGCCGTCCCCGCCGGCCGCATGGGCAGCCCGGCCGAGATTGCCGCCGCCGTCCTCTACCTCGCCTCGGCCGAGGCTGGCTATGTCACGGGCGTGACGCTCCATGTGAACGGCGGCATGGCAATGGTGTGACGATGCGCCGCGCAAGCCCGGTTAAAGGGTTTGCCTTGCGTGCAGCGCCTTGCTATAGGCGCGCAGGATTCCGACCGGGCTTGTCCCGGCTGGCATGGGCCCGCACCGGGCAGAACAGCAAGCGGCGGCGTCAGACCCGCCAGGATAGAGGAACGGACATGAGCGATATCGCGGACCGCGTGAAGAAGATCGTCGTCGAGCATCTGGGCGTTGAAGAAGACAAGGTGACTGAATCCGCCTCGTTCATCGACGACCTCGGCGCAGACTCGCTGGACACCGTCGAGCTTGTCATGGCCTTCGAGGAAGAGTTCGGGATCGAGATCCCCGA
>JANPJZ010000246.1:0-14309 GCA_031425795.1 Rhodobacter sp.
CAGGCGTTGGGAATCCGGCCGTCCAGGATGGTCACGGCGCGGGTGCCCTTTTCGATGGCCATAAGGGCAGTTTCGGTCTTCGGGATCATCCCGCCAGAGATCACTCCATCCGCGATCATCTGGCGGATTTCCTCCGGCGTGATCTGGGTCATCACCTGACCCTCGGCGTTCTTCACGCCGGGCACGTCGGTGAGGAGAAGGAGGCGGTCGGCCTGCAAGGCACCCGCGATGGCCCCTGCAGCGGTGTCGCCGTTGACATTGAAGGTCTCGTTATCCGCCATGCCGGTGCCGACCGGAGCGATGACGGGGATGATTCCCGCACCATAAAGGTCACGCAGGACCTGCACGTTCATCTCGATCGGGCGGCCGACGAAGCCAAGCTCGGGGTCATCCGCCTCGCACACCATGAGGTCGTCGTCCTTGCCCGAAATGCCGACAGCGCGGCCGCCGGCATCCATGATCGCCTGCACGATGCGCTTGTTGACCAGACCGGAGAGGATCATCTCGACAACCTCGACGGTGGCCTTGTCGGTCACCCGCTTGCCACGCACGAATTCGGACTTGATGCCCAGCTTGTTAAGCATGTCGTTGATCATCGGCCCGCCGCCATGCACGACAACCGGGTTGACCCCTACCTGCCGCATGAGGACGACATCGCGCGCAAATTCGGCCATCGCGGCGTCGTCACCCATGGCGTTGCCGCCGAACTTGACCACAACCACGGCACCGGTGAAGCGCTGCAGATAGGGCAGGGCCTCGGACAGCATCTTGGCGGTGGTCATGGCGTCTTGCATGGTCAGGGTCTGCTGTTTCATGGGGGCCTCCAGCTCGGTCATTCGAGCGTCTAACGCAGTCAGGCGGCTATGGGTAGCTTTGGTAGACCTGGTCCAGCGATTTGCCGAAAGCCCGCTCGAAAGCGGTATCGACGGTCTCTCCAGTCCCGAGTGCCCGGTAGAAGACCCCAAGTGTCGCGAGCCCTTGTTCACGCGTGAGGTCGTCGGTCACCAAAAGCCCTGTCCGGCCGATCCCTTCCGGGTCGTCAACACTGGAAAGAAAGTACGCCATTGAGCGCGGATCCGGCACGCCCTCTGTCCGCAACTTCTCGACCGAAGTTTTTCGGCCAAGCGGGGTGATCACGTCGTCCACCTCACGCTGAAGCAGCTGCATCGTGCCGACGATCAGCCACATGGGGCCATTGCGGCGATAGTAGGTGTCGTCCGATCCAGTCGCCGGGTCACCGGTCAGCTGGGTGATCATCTCCATTGCCAGCATCCGGCCCAGCTGGTTGCGCACCGCGCGAATGTTGAAGCCACCGTTGTAGACCGCATCCGGGCGATGGCAAAACAGGATCACGCCAGGGAGGTGGGTCGAGCTGACCCCGTAATCCGGCGCATCCTGACACATCTGCACCCCGAAGCGTTTGACGGCACCCGCAGAAGAAGCGGTCAGCGGAACGGCTCTTTCCGCGATTTCGCCGGCATCAGAGCCGAACACGATGTCCACCGGAGCGACGAGCCTGACGTCGAAGAGAGTCTCGACCTTCAGGAGCGCGGCGTTGGCCTCGTTCAGAAGAGCAGTCCGCAGATCATTGTCCGGTTCGCCCGCGATTTCGATCCGCAGACGTCGCCCGAAGGCGGGCCAATGCCGCTTGAGATCGGGGTCTTCAAGGCCAAGCTCGCGGCAGAACACCAGGGCCGAGAATTCATCGAGCGCTCGCATCGCAACCGGGGTATTGGCCGCCTCAAAGGCGGCAAGCGCGCGCCGGGTTGCCGGTCCGATCTTGCCGTCAGGTTTGCCGGGATCGAAACCGAGCGTGGAAAGCTGTTCCTGAAGGCAAAGCGCGCCTTCGCCGGCAAGGGCTGGCTGGGAGAGGAGAGCAAGCCCAAGCCATGCCGCCAGGACAACTTTGGGCCGAACTTTACTCACGATCACCTCGAACCACATCGCATGGCGGTCAGGGTATCCAATGCCATGCGAGTTGCAAGGATTTGCCTGCCTACCGGCAGGCCGGGGCGTGACGCGGGCGGCTTTTGCGTGTTTAGTGCAGGAAAGACCAGGAGCCCCCATGTCCGAGCAGAAGACCATCGTCCTGACCGGGGCCAGCCGAGGAATCGGCCACGCAACGGTAAAGCGTTTTTCAGCGGAAGGGTGGCGGGTGCTGACCTGCTCACGCCAGCCGTTCGACCCGCGTTGCCCCTGGCCGGGGGGTGAGGACAATCACATCCAACTGGATCTGGCGGATCCCAACAAGACGATCGAGGCCATCGAGACGATCAAGGGAAAGGTGGGCGGGAGGATCCATGCGCTGGTCAACAATGCCGGGATCAGCCCGAAAGGGCCAGGCGGGGCGCGACTGAACACGATGACGACGGACCTGCGGACCTGGGGGCATGTGTTCCATGTGAATTTCTTCGCTCCAGTGATCATGGCGCGGGGGCTGCAGGAGGAACTGGCCGCGACGAAGGGGGCGATCGTGAACGTCACCTCGATTGCCGGGGGTCGTGTGCACCCGTTTGCCGGGGCGGCCTATGCGACGTCGAAGGCGGCGCTGGCGGCGCTGACGCGCGAGATGGCGCATGATTTCGGTCCCTTGGGCGTGCGGGTGAACGCGATTGCGCCGGGCGAGGTGGAGACGGCGATCCTGTCACCGGGCACGGACAAGATCGTGGAACAGCTTCCGATGCAGCGACTGGGGCAGCCGAAGGAAGTGGCGGATGTGATCTGGTTCCTGTGTTCGGACCAATCCAGCTACATCTCGGGCGCCGAGATCGAGGTCAACGGCGCCCAGCATGTCTGAAGGGGCGCCCGAGGGCTGCCAATCAAGCCCTTGCAGGTATCTTTTGAAGACATTGGGGCGCAGCAAGCCTCATGGTTTGGGATTAACGCAGCTTCTCGAAGCTGATCGTCACGTCTCCCACATCCACCCCGAACCGCTTCATGTAGGCGCGGTTGAGGAGGCGGTCTTCGGACAATAGCCACATCCAGTCATCGAAGCTGACGCGGACGGTGTCGGCAGTCCCATCGGCTGAGGGCACCGGCAGGTCAATGGTGTAGCGCCAGTTGAAGCGGTCGCCGTCCTCTTGCCCCAGCGCCTCGCCGATCACGCCAGGGGCGGTGCCGCGCCAGGTTTGCGACGGGGCGTCGGCACCGGTCTTGACCAAGGTCCAGACGCGCTGCTCGGTGGAGCCATCCTCATAGACGAAATCCTCGACAAGCCGCAGGCGCTTGCCGTTCCAGTCGCCCTTGATCGTCACGTCAAAGCGCCGGCGGACGGTGCCGAAGACGTCCTGGAACTGCCCTTTGGCGATCAGGGTGCCGTCAAAGAACTCTTCCAGGTTCAGCTGACGGTCGCTGAGGGCGGGGTCGTTGAACGAGGGCTTTCCGGTGCAGGCGGCCAGCAGGGTCAGGGTGACAAGGGCAAGGACGCGCATCGGACTCTCCATTTGCAGGTGATACGCGGGCGGTGCGTTACTGGATGACTGGCGGGCTTTGCGCGGTTTGCGGGCTCTGGCATAAGGGTGCGTCCCTTCCCTCCGGTGCCCCATGCTTGACGACTCTGACGAGATTCACCCGCTGTTTCATGGCGCGCCAAAGGGCCGAGACTTTGCCAAGCTCCGCAAGCGGCTGGTGCAGCAAGTGCGCGAGGCGGTAGAGACTTATGGCATGGCGCGCGCGGGGGACCGCTGGCTGGTCTGCCTGTCGGGCGGCAAGGACAGCTACACGCTGCTTGCGATCCTGCATGAGCTGAAGTGGCGGGGTCTTCTGCCGGTAGACCTACTGGCTTGCAACCTGGATCAGGGCCAGCCAGGCTTTCCCGCAACGGTTTTGCCCGAGTTTCTGGCGCGGATGGGTGTGCCGCATCGGATCGAATATCGCGACACCTATTCGGTGGTGATGGAGAAGGTCCCGCAGGGCAAGACCTATTGCAGCCTGTGTTCCCGCTTGCGGCGGGGCAATCTGTACCGGGTCGCGCGGGAAGAAGGCTGCTCTACCGTCGTCCTGGGTCATCACCGGGATGACATTCTGGAAACCTTCTTCATGAATCTCTTTCACGGTGGCCGCCTGGCCAGCATGCCGCCGCGTCTGCTGAATGAGGAGGGAGATCTGTATCTGGCGCGCCCGCTGGCCTTCGTGGCCGAGGCAGATTGTGACCATTTTGCCCGGGCGATGCAGTATCCGATCATTCCTTGCGACCTGTGCGGCAGTCAGGAGGGATTGCAGCGGATGCAGGTGAAGAAGTTGCTGGACGAGTGGGAGGTGCGGACCCCCGGTCGGCGCCAGATAATGTTTCGTGCGCTGACGAACGTTCATGCATCGCACCTTGCCGACCCGGCATTGTTCGATTTCGCCGGGCTGCATGCAGGGTCCGCTCTGGCAGAAAGAGACAATTCTCTGCAACTTTCGGCTGAGCATTAAGGAACTGATCAGGAACATCCGTCTAGCCTGACTGCGTTCATGGGCCCTTGGCCTGTCAGACGCGGGGTGACGCGATGCTGCCTGGTTACAACTCCTTGGCGCGGGCGTTGCAGCGGCCCGAGCTTGCGGTGCTGCTGCCAGCGCTGGCTCTGGCCCTCGTTTGGGGTTGGGGGATAGGCGCCCTTTTCGGGCTGGCGGTTGGTTTGCCGGTGGCACTTCTGCTGGTGCGGCGACCTGCGCCGCAGCCCGAACTTCTGCCGGTGTCCGATCAAGTGATTCAGCGGCTGGATGCAGTTCTTCAGGATAGCGCGCAAGGCGCGCGGCAGACCGGGTGCTTTGTGCTGCAGTTCGATGACTGTTCATGGCTTTGTGACCAGCACGGTCGAACGCGTCAGTCTGAAATCCTGTCCGCCTGCGTCGCGCGCATTCGCGGTGCCATGCGTCCTGGTGACATCCTTTTCCAGCTCGAGGATGGCAGTCTGGTGGTGGTGCTGGCCCCGACCCAGCGGCTGGATCTCGAGGTGATGGTGCGCATTGCAGGGCGGCTGCAGCTTGTGGTCCAGCAGCCGCTGACGCTGGGGCAAGGGGCGGCTCAGGTAACATGCTGCATCGGCTTTTGCTACGCCAGGCAGCTTCTTGAGGGTGACGGCCGCAGCCTGCTGGATGCGGCGCAGGTGGCCACTGACGAAGCCATGACGCACGGCCCCGGAGCGATCCGCGCCTATTCAAGCGATCTGGCGCGCGCCCGGACGCAACGCGACGGCCTGCGTGCCGCCTTTGCCGACGCCGTCGATGCCGGGCAGATCCGCGCGCATTTTCAACCGCAACTGTCGACGGACAGTGGAGCCGTCTCCGGGGTCGAAGTGCTGGCGCGATGGCATCACCCGCAACAGGGCTGTCTTGCGCCCGGCCAATTCCTTCCGGCAATCGAGGGGACGGATCTCATGGATCTGCTGGGGCGGGAGATGCTGGCGCAGGCACTGGACGCGCTGGTCATCTGGGACCGTGCCGGTTTTCGGGTACCCCACATCGCCGTCAATTTCTCCAGCCAGGAACTGCGCGACCCACACCTGCCCGAGCGGCTGATCTGGGCCCTTGATCAGCGGAACCTGTCGCCATCCCGGTTGACGGTCGAAGTGCTGGAATCGGTGGTGGCTAACGGCGGAGATGACTGCATCACCCGCAATATCGCACGGATCGCGCAATTGGGGTGTGGTGTGGACCTTGACGATTTCGGGACTGGCAATGCCTCGATCACCTCAATCCGTCGCTTTGCGCTCCAGCGGCTGAAAATCGATCGCAGCTTCGTGCATGACCTCGACATTGATCGGGGCCAGCAGAAACTGGTGACGGCGATCTTGTCGTTGGCAGAGAAGCTGGGCCTGGACACCCTGGCAGAGGGGGTTGAGACCCAGGGCGAACATGCGATGCTCGCGCAACTGGGCTGCGGCCACGTACAAGGCTATGTGATCGCCAGACCAATGCCCCTGGACGACGTTGCCCCCTGGCTTGCCCAGCAAAGGGAAACCCTTGCCCAGGCGCTGCGCATCGACGTCCGGGCAAGGTGAGGCCGTGATCTGACCAAGTGCTTCTGTGATCGAACCTGCCGAACGTCGCCGACAAAATGCAGCAAGGCACAGGGTTTGCCTGGTGCCAAGCCGGTCTGGACAGTAATCGCCGGCTCCTTGAGTGGCCCGGTCCGATTGTCGGGCTTGGGGATTTCTTGACCAGATCCGGAGGCAATCAGACAGCTGTGCGCACAGCCGCACGCAATGAATTGACAGGACCCCCATCCCCGGCCCGGGCGAAAGGCCTTGACCTTTGCCCAGCCCTGTCGTTGAAGCACCGCTGATCGTAGATCGGCATGGTGGTTGGCCAATGGAAGAGCAGAACAACAAGAACCTGATCCTGGCGATGGTGCTGAGCGCAGCGGTGATGATCGTCTGGTTCGTCCTGTTCCCGCCACCCGATCCTGTGGCCAACCTGACGCCTCCGGTCGCGACCGAAGCGACTGGAACGGCACCCCTTGCCGCGGAGCCGGTTCCAGGTGCGCCAACCGAAACCGCTGCGGCCGTGCCCGAAACGCCCAGGTTGACCATCGACACGCCGAAGCTTGCCGGCTCGCTTTCGCTT
Source organism: Rhodobacter sp. (assembly GCA_031425795.1). GTDB lineage: Bacteria > Pseudomonadota > Alphaproteobacteria > Rhodobacterales > Rhodobacteraceae > Tabrizicola. The sequence continues at coordinate 6,550 of JANPJZ010000246.1, forward strand.
TTGGGAGGGCGGATCGACGACCTGTCGCTCAAGAACTACCGCGAAACGCTGGAGCCCGGGGCTGAGACGGTCCACCTTTTGAATCCGGTAGGCGAGGATCTTGCCTATTATTCCGTTTTCGGTTGGCTTCCGGGGACCGGGCTTGCTGCCGGCGACGTGCCGGACGCGATGACCGAATGGCAGGCTGTTGGCGGTAGCACGCTTGCCGAGGGCCAGCCCGTCACGCTCCGTTGGGACAACGGCAAAGGGCTGAGCTTCCTTCGGGAAATCTCTGTCGATGCGGATTACATGTTCACGGTCACCGACCGGGTGGAAAACGCCTCTGCCGCGGCGGTGACGCTGCAACCATATGGCATCATTGCGCGGCACGGTCTCCCCAAGCTGCAGAATATCTTTGTGGTCCACGAAGGCGCCGTGCAGCGCAACGATGGTGAGCTCCTTGAGACCGACTACGCTGATCTGACCGAGTTCGAGGTCGATCCAGCGGAAGGGCTGCCCGCTGCCGTCACCCAGTCGACCAACGATGGCTGGATAGGTTTTACCGATCACTATTGGATGACCACGCTAATCCCAGAACAGGGAAAGGCATTCAAGTCGATCCTGAAGTATGTTCCCAACGCCGGAATCTACCAAGCCGAGGTACGCCAGCCGGTTGTCAGCCTGGAGGCCGGGGCGACCACGACCTCGACCCTGCGGCTTTTTGCCGGTGCCAAGGAATGGGCCACGATCCGGGCCTATGAGCGGGAGGGCGGCATTGCCGGCTTCCTTGATTCCATTGACTGGGGCTGGTTCTACTTTCTGACCAAGCCGATCTTTGCCGTGCTGCACTGGTTGAACGCCGTCGTCGGCAATATGGGTCTTGCGATCATTGGCCTGACCTTCTTCCTCAAGTTCCTGGTCCTTCCGCTGGCCTACAAGTCCTATGTCTCCATGGCGCGGATGAAGGAATTGCAGCCGGAGATGGAGGCGCTCAAGGAACGCGCCGGGGACGACAAACAGAAGATGCAGCGCGAGATGATGCAGCTTTACAAGGACAAGAAGGTCAACCCGGCGGCGGGCTGCTTGCCCATCCTGATACAGATCCCGATCTTCTTCGCACTTTACAAGGTGATCTTCGTCACCATCGAATTGCGCCACGCGCCTTTCGTGGGTTGGCTGAACGACCTGTCGGCACCTGACCCGTCTTCGTTGTACAACCTGTTTGGGTTGTTGCCATGGGACGCCCCGGCAACTGGAACAGTGTTGCATCTGATCTTCATCGGCGTGCTGCCAATCCTTCTGGGGATCACGATGTGGTTGCAGCAGAAGCTGAACCCGGCACCCACCGACCCGGTTCAACAGCAGATATTCGCCTGGATGCCTTGGGTCTTCATGTTCATGCTGGGCGGGTTTGCCAGCGGTCTTGTGGTCTACTGGATCACGAACAACACCATCACGTTCATTCAGCAGTACCTGATCATGTGGGGCCACGGAAAACGGCCGGATCTGTTCGGCAATATCCGAAAACCAAAGGTTGTGAAGGGCGAGGCAAAGGCTCTGACACCGCCAACCGCCCCGGCCCCGAAGAAGAAGAAGTGATGGCCAGTGTCGCCTGCCTTGTCCGACACCCGATCAAGTCGGCAGGCTTCGAAACGGTGGAACGGGCGGAGCTGAGCATTGACCGCGCCTTTCCGTTCGACCGCATCTGGGCTGTCGCCCATGCCGCAGCGCGCCTGACCGAGCCGCCCGTTTGGGCCGAGAAACTGCAGTTCCTGCGGGGTTGGGCCTCGGCTGACCTGATGGCAATCTCCTGTCGGTCGGACGTGGAGTCGGAAGCAGTCACCCTTTCGCACCCGCGTTGCCGTACCGCGAGCTTTCGCCCCGATGATCCCGCTGACGCAGCACGGCTGATCGCCTGGTTGCGTCCGCTTTGGCCCGAGAGCCGCCCCGAAGCTGCCCGCGTCGTGCGGGTGCCAGATCAGGCGATGACGGATCAGGATCAGCCGCTGGTGTCGATAAACAGCCTATCCTCACTGGCCGATCTTTCGGCCCGGATGGAGCAGGACCTGTCGATCCATCGGTGGCGCGGCAATATCTGGATCGACGGCTGGGCGCCTTGGGAGGAGCTTGGCCTGATTGGTCAGGAGATCACGGTCGGCACGGTGCGGCTGCTGGTGGAAGAGCCGATTGGGCGCTGTCGCGCGACGGGGGCAAACCCCGAAACGGGCTTGCAGGATGCTGACACGATGACCGCGCTGATGCAGGGCTATGGCCACACCGACTTTGGTGTATTCGCGCGGGTGATCGGGAGCGGTATCGCGGCAGTTGGGGACGAGGTGACGCGATGAGCATGGCTTTCACCCTTGCACCCGAGCCGGAAGAGGACGCACGCGAGATCGGGCGGCTGATGTTTGCGGGACCGGTGACCTTCGTCAAAGGCGTTGTCGCGATGTCCGGCCTTCCTCCGGCTGACCGGATCGAAGTCTGTTTCGCCGGGCGCTCGAACGTCGGGAAATCCAGTTTGATCAATGCGCTTACGGGTCGCAAGACTCTGGCCAGGGCGTCCAACACCCCCGGACGGACGCAAGAGATCAACTACTTCGCGCTGGGCGACACGAAGTATCTCGTCGACTTGCCGGGCTATGGCTATGCGGAGGCGCCAGTGGCGGTAGTCGCCAAGTGGCAGGCCCTGCTGAAGCAGTATCTTGCGGGTCGGCAGACGCTGCGGCGGGCCTTCGTTCTGATCGACGCGCGCCATGGCGTGAAGGCTGTGGACGAAGAGATCTTGCATCTGCTTGATCGCTCGGCTGTCACGTTCCAGGCGGTGCTGACCAAGGTGGACAAGATCCACCGAGACGAGCGGGCTGCCGTGATCGACCAAGTCATGGGCGCGCTTGCCAAGCATCCGGCGGCTTATCCGGAGATTGTGGTGACAAGTTCGGAAAAGGGCGAGGGCGTGGAAACCTTGCGCGCGATCATCGCCACGCTGGAGTGAATGGCTAGTTGGGGTTGTTGCTCGGGTCGGTGCCGGGAACGGGATCATACCCGTGCCCGCCCCAGGGGTGGCAGCGACAGAGTCGATGAGCCGTCAGATAGCCACCTTTCAGCGCGCCATGCCGGTCCAACGCCTCAAGCGCGTAAGCCGAGCAGGTGGGTTGGAACCGGCAGCCATGCCCAACCCAGGGCGACAAGATCAGACGGTAGGCCCGCACCGGCAGGGCCAGCACATGGGCCAGCGGCGTCATGGTTTGGACCGGTGGATGGATCGCAGCGCCAAGGCGAGGTCGGCGCAAAGGTCAGAGTAAGGGCGGGAGACCGTGGCCTCGGGCCGGGCGACCAGGACATAGTCCCAGCCAGGCAGGGCCGCGAGGGGCAGCCCTTCGCGGGCCAACGCCCGAAGCCGCCGCTTGGCCCGGTTGCGCAGCACGGCGTTGCCGATCTTCTTGGAGGCGGTAAAACCGATGCGGATCAGGGGGGTTCCATCAGCGCGGTCGCGGGCCTGCAGCAGGAAGCCACCGGTGCCTTGCCGCCGTGAAGAAGCAGCCTTGAGGAAATCAGACCGCTTGCGCATCACGCAAAAGGAAACCGCCGAAGAAGCGGGGCGCTCTGTGGCATCGCTGCCTTGGCCCTGGCTCTCCGGCGGTGTCATGTCATGACCGCTGAACCCCAGAAGGGGAGCTATCAGGCGCTGAGCTTGTGACGGCCCTTGGCGCGGCGTGCAGCAAGAACGAGACGGCCGTTCTTGGTCGCCATGCGCGAACGGAAACCGTGGCGGCGCTTGCGAACGAGGTTCGACGGTTGAAATGTGCGCTTCATCGCGGCTCTCCATCAGACGGTGCCCGAACCACGACTGGATTCGAGGGCTTGCAACTTGAAGCCCGTCCTTTACGGGCGGGCGCAGGCCAAGTCAACGCAGGTGTGCCGATTTCCTGCAACATTTCGCTAGGTCTGGCGGGCAAATGTTTCAGTCCCTCATGATCGGGGCACTTCTCCATCAAGGCGGCGTGAGGGGCCTGTCAATTGGTCAGGGCCTGCGCCATCTTCCGATCCCATGCAAGGAAAGTCATCCCCGATGCCGGCGTCCGATATCCCACCCGCTGGCACCAGCGCCGGCTGGCTGCGCAAGCTGCCGATTCTTCTGATTCTGACGACAGCGGTCTTCGGGGCGTTCCTGCTGCGTGACCAGATCAGTTTCGAGGCTTTGGCCCGCCACCGCGAGGCCCTGATCCTCTTTCGCGATGCAAATTACGGCCTAAGCGTGCTCGGCTTCATCGCCGTCTACATCGTGATCGTTGCCTTGAGCCTGCCGGGGGGAACAGTCTCCACGCTGACGGGCGGTTTCCTGTTTGGCCTCTTTCCGGGCGTGATCTTCAATGTGATTGGAGCAGGTACCGGCGCGATGCTGGTGTTTCTCGCAGCAAGGTCGGGATTCGGTGCCAGCGTCTCGGCACGGATCGCTGCCGCAGGTGGCGTTGCAGCGCGGCTGCAAACGGGTTTGCGGGAAAACGAATGGTCGGTGCTGTTTCTGATGCGGATCGTGCCTGCGGTGCCCTTTGTGCTGGCCAACCTGATCCCAGCTTTCGTCGGCACGAGCCTGTTCCGGTTTGCCGTCTCGACCTTCCTTGGCATCATTCCCGGCGCGTTGGTCTTCACTTCGGTGGGGTCTGGCCTGGGCGAGGTGTTCGCCCGGGGCGAGACGCCGGACCTGAGTATCCTCTTCACTCCCGCCGTCCTGGGTCCGATCCTGGGGCTTGCGGCCCTGGCGGCGTTGCCCATGGTACTGCGGGTCTTCAAAAAGGCGCGCTGACATGCGGTTGATCGAAACGGACATCTGCGTGATCGGCGCGGGGTCGGGCGGGTTGTCGGTGGCGGCGGGGGCCGTCCAGATGGGCGCGCGGGTCGTGCTGATCGAGGCGGGAGAAATGGGTGGCGACTGCCTGAACGCAGGCTGCGTTCCGTCAAAGGCACTGATCGCGGCGGCGAAGGCTGCGGAGGGGCAGCGCCGAGGGTTCCGTGGCGTGGCTCCTGTCGATCCGGTGGTCGATTTCGGCGCAGTCAAGGACCACATATCGGCGGTCATCGCGCAAATTGCCCCGGTCGACAGCCAAGAGCGGTTCGAGGGGCTGGGCTGTACTGTGATCCGCGCCTTTGCCCGTTTCACCGGCCCGCGTGAAGTGGAGGCAGGAGACGCCCGTATCCGGGCGAGGCGTTTTGTCATCGCCACGGGGTCGCGTCCCTTGGTGCCGCCGATCCAGGGTGCCGAGTCCACGCCCTACCTGACGAACGAGACGATCTTCGCCCTGCGGGACCGCCCGGCACATCTGGTCATCATTGGCGGCGGGCCCATCGGGATTGAAATGGCACAGGCGCATCGGCGTCTGGGGTCGGATGTGACGGTCATAGAAAGCTCGAAGGTTCTTGGACGGGAAGACCCGGATCTTGCAGCGCTGGTCTCCAGCACTCTTCAAGGTGAAGGCATCCGCCTGATCGAAGGCCAGTCCGTGGTACGGCTTGCTGGCACCGAAGGTGCGATAGAGGTCACTCTTGCCGACGGTACGGCCGTAAGGGGCAGTCATATACTGATGGCTGTGGGCCGCAAGGTAGCGCTTGACGGGATGAACCTTGAGGCGGCGGGAGTGGATTTCACCCCCAAGGGAGTGTCGGTAGACGCGCGTCTGCGCAGCAGCAACCGCCGGGTTTACGCAGTGGGCGACGCTGCCGGCGGCTTGCAGTTCACCCATGTCGCGGGCTGGCATGCAGGGATCGTTATCCGTCAGGTGGTGCTGGGCCTGCCCGCCAAGGCGGACCCCCGCGCCGTTCCCCGTGTCACCTACACCGAGCCTGAGCTTGCCCAGGTCGGTCTGACCGAGGCCGAGGCCCGCAAGCTGCATGGCGACCGCCTGACAGTGATCCGCGCCGAACTGCACCATAACGACCGTGCAATTGCCGAGGGCAAGGACATTGGCTTTGCAAAGGTGATGGTGGTGAAGGGCCGCCCCGTTGGCGCTTCGATCGTAGGGCCGCAGGCTGGTGAATTGATCGCGCTATGGGCGCTTGCCCTGTCGTCCAGGCTTAAGATGTCTGCCATTGCCGGGATGATTGCGCCCTATCCAACTTTGGGTGAGGTATCGAAACGTGCTGCGGGTGCCTATTTTTCCCCGCAACTCTTTGGTAGTCCTTTGCTGCAGCGGTTCGTCCGATTGGTGCAACGCATCATTCCATGAACCAGGTGGGAAAGGGTCGTGGCAGGTGAAACGGCAAGGCTTCCTGAACACCCTCTCTGGGCGCTTTCTGATCCTGACCGTGATCTTCGTCATGCTTGCCGAGATCCTGATCTTCGTGCCATCCATCGCTCGCTACCGGGCCGATTTCATGCTGACCCGGCTAAAGCAGGCTCAGATCGCCGCGCTGACCCAGCTTGCTACCGAAAACATGATCATGCCAGAACTCGAGGCCGAGCTTCTGGCCAATGCCGAGGTCTACAACGTCGTGCTGCGGCGGGACGAGGTACGACAGCTGGTCCTGTCCTCCCCGTTGCCGGGCGAGATCAGCGCCAGCTATGACCTGCGGATGGCCGGCCCGTTGGAGTTGATCCGCGACGCCTTCACAGAGCTTGTGAACCCCGAGAATCGGGTCATCCGGGTCATCGGCTCTCCGGTCCAGGATGCAGGCACGCTGATCGAAGTGACGATGCAGACCAAGCCGCTGCGCGATGCCATGGTGGACTACGGGCTGCGCATCCTGGTGCTGTCGGCCCTGATTTCGGTGGTAACCGCGTTCCTGCTTTTCCTGGCTGTGCAGCGGTTGCTGGTTCTGCCAATCCGCCGTGTCGTGCGTCATATGCAGACCTATGCCGAAGCGCCCGAGGATGCCCGTCGCGTGATCGAGCCAAATGCAGACGTGATCGAGCTTCGTGTGGCGGAAGAAGCGCTCCAGTCGATGCAAATGCAGCTGACCGGGGCGCTGAAGCAGAAGGAGCGGCTGGCCCAGTTGGGGAGCGCTGTCGCTAAGATCAGCCATGACTTGCGCAACATCCTGACCACGGCGCAGCTGTTCGCTGACCGGATCGAGGGCAGCGCCGACCCGGCAGTCGCGCGGTCGGTGCCAAAGCTGGTAGCATCGATCAGCCGTGCCGTTTCCCTATGCGAATCGACTCTCGCCTTTGGCAAAGCTGAAGAGCTGCCACCCCAGCTTCGCCGCCTGAACCTTGCCCAGCTGACCGCCGAAGTGGCCGAGGGAGAAGGCTTGGGCCCGGATACCGGGATCACCTTTCTGATCGATGTACCGCCGGGTCTGACCATCCGTGCCGATGGCGAGCAGCTGCATCGCGTGTTGTCGAACCTCGTCCGCAATGCCCGGCAAGCGATCGAGGCGACGGGTCAACCCGGCACGATCGAGATTTCGGCTGGCGAGGACGAGGCGGCGTGGTGGATCCGCATCGGTGACACGGGCCCGGGCCTGCCACCCAAAGCGCGCGAGCATTTGTTCTCGGCCTTCCAGGGCGGCGCGCGGAGGGGAGGCACCGGGTTGGGCCTTGCCATTGCCGCCGAGTTGATCCGCGGTCATGGGGGTCGGCTTGAGTTGTTGCGCAGCGATGCCGACGGAACAGAATTCACCATCTACCTGCCGAAGGAAACGACAACCCTCGAGGCATGATTTGCCCTTGCAATGCCCGCGCGGCGGGGCTACATCGCCCGGACTTGCGGACCCGTAGCTCAGCTGGATAGAGCATCAGACTACGAATCTGAGGGTCGGGCGTTCGAATCGCTCCGGGTCCGCCA
>JANPJZ010000247.1:0-3702 GCA_031425795.1 Rhodobacter sp.
TGCTGCCGCGCATTCTGATCTTCTTCGGGATGATGCTGCCGGGCGCATTGATGACCTTCACGATCGGCGTCGTGTTGAGCCTGCCGTTCTTCCTTTTGGCGCTGCTGACCGCTTTGGCGTTTCGGCGGCAGATCGTCCGGCATCCCCTGGTCTTTGCCGGGTTTGCCCCGCTGGTCACGATCACCCTCGTCTCTGGCGTGACAGTGGCGACGCATAATCCGAGGGCCGACGGGGTAATTCCGGCAGTGCAGGATGCGCTTGGGGTGGCGATGCGCGGTGAAAGTTTGATTTTTGCCTTGCCGGTTGCAGCCGGGAGCTTCTTCTTTTGCCTTCGCCTGGCGCGGCTGGAGCGTTCCCGGGATCACACAAGCGGGGCGTGAGCTGAAGGGCCGACGGCGCGCCCTGTCCCCCGGTTGCCAAATTGAGCGCGTGCCGCGCATTCTTTTTCAGCAGCCTCTGGCCTTGCGGCCAACCGGCTGCGGCGGCGGGGTTTTCCACCCCGCACCCCGGAGAGTATTTGAGAAAATGGCAGTTGCGGGCTGGTGAAGGGAAGGGCCGGGTCTTCGGGGCGGCAGGGAAGATCGGGCTGAAGGACTCGCCATCAGATCCGGTTATGGCGACTGTCCGGCATGGAACCGGTTTCGACCGGGAGCGCCTGCTCTGACAGCGGCCCCGGCAACGGAAAACCCCCGGCCGCGAGGCGACCGGGGGCTGACTTTCTGCAAGCCGATAAACCGGATCAGTTGGTCGCGGGTGCGGCTTCGGTGGCGGCACCTTCGGCCGGGGCGGCAGCGTCAGTGGCAGGAGCGGCGGCAGCGGCCGGCGAAAGCGAGGAGATGAAGGCCCAGAGGTTCGTGGCATCTTCCGGGTTGCGGACCTTGAAGGCCATCTTCGACTTGGCGCTCTTGTCGTCAAGCTTGGCTTTCAGGAACTTGGCCGGGTCCTGCACATACTCGACGAAGTTCGCTTCATCCCAGACAAAGCCGGTTGCGCCGAGGGCGACGATGGATTCGCCATACTTGAACTCGGGGTAGCTGCCAGCGACACGGCCCGGCAGGCCGTAGAGGTTTGGCCCGGTCTTCGCGTTCTTGCCAGCCAGCACTTCGCCCGCCTCATTGGCGACGACGTGGCAGGTCTGGCACTGGTTGAAGGACTTGGCGCCAGCCTCGATGTCCTGCGCGACGGCAGGGGCGGCAAAGCTTGCGAAGGCGATGGCAGCAAGGTTCAGTTTCGAGAACGTCAATTTCATGGGGTAATCCTCCCGGGTTTCTTCGCTGTGTATACTGTCGCCGACGCACGGTTTGGCAAGGGGCAGCTTGCGCAAATTCACGCGACTGCGTGTGAAATCGCGCATCGGTTCCACAGCGCGCCAAGCGCGGCCACCAGTTTGTCGATGTCGGCCTCGCTGTGGTGCGGGCCGGGGGTCAGGCGCAGACGCTCGGTTCCCTTCGGGACGGTTGGGTAGTTGATCGGCTGGACGTAGATGCCCCAGTCGGCCATCAGGATGTCGGAGATCATCCGGCACTTCACCGGGTCGCCGATCATCACCGGGATGATGTGGGATTCGTTGGCCATGTGCGGGATGCCGGCGCGGTCGAGCTTGCGGCGCAGGAGTGCTACATTGGCGCGCTGGCTGGCCCTCTCCTCACCCGATGTCTTGAGGTGGCGGATCGAAGTCGTTGCGGCGGCGGCAACGGCCGGCGGGATCGCGGTGGTGAAGATGAAGCCCGAGGCGAAGCTGCGGATGAAGTCCACCAGCGCAGTCGAGCCGGTGATGTAGCCGCCCATGCAGCCGAAGGCTTTGCCAAGCGTGCCCTCGATCACGTCGATCCGGTGCGCCAGCCCGCGCTCTTCCGTCACACCGCCGCCACGGGGGCCGTACATGCCGACAGCGTGGACCTCATCGATGTAGCTCAGCGCGCCGTGGGCTTCGCAGACCTCGACGATCTCGCGGATCGGGGCGATGTCGCCGTCCATCGAGTAGACGGACTCGAAGGCCACGATCTTCGGGCGGTCGCCGGTGGCCTTGAGCTTGCGGTCGAGGTCGCGCCAGTCGTTGTGCTTCCACAGCGCCTTGTCGGCGCGGGAGTGGCGGATGCCTTCGATCATCGAGGCGTGGTTGCCTTCGTCCGACAGGATCACCGCGCCGGGGATGCGGGAGCCGAGGGTGGAAAGGGCGGCCCAGTTCGAGACGTAGCCGGAGGTGAAGAGGAGTGCTGCGTCCTTGCCGTGAAGGTCGGCGAGTTCAAGTTCCAGCGCGCGGTGCTGGACGGTGTTGCCGCCGATGTTGCGGGTGCCGCCCGCGCCGGTGCCGCAGGCCTGCGCGGTGTGGACCATCGCATCGATCACCTCGGGGTGGTGGCCCATGCCGAGATAGTCGTTCGAGCACCAGACCGTGACCTCCTGCACCGTATCGCCGTGTCGGTCAGCCCGGGGAAAGGCGCCCGTCTTCCGCTCCAGATCCGCGAAGGTGCGATAGTTGCCTTCGGTCTTGAGGGCGTCGAGCTGGCTTTGGAAGTGGCGAGCAAAGTCCATGGGGATCACTTTCTAGCAGGAAGCGTGGAATCGGTGCTGGCGGGGCTGTCGGGCAGCATCCAGCGCCAGAGTTTCTGATCGGGGAGCGGCAGGACCATGAACCAGTGTTCGAGGAGTGCCAGGAGGGTCAATGCGGCGAGAAGAATGTGGCCGGCCTGCGCGGCCTCGGTCGGGGCGGTCAGGGCACGCTCCATCCAGCAGCCGGCGGCGAAGGTGAGGAGGGTGACCGAGATCGGGAAGAGCCAGTTCATCCGCGCATGGCGGAAGTGGCTGGCGAGATGGCGCAGCGGGATCGGCAGGAATTCGGTGTTGATGCGCGGGACGCCGAAGAAGAGGTTCAGCTTGGCCGAGGCGCGGGCAAAGAACAGGATGGCGAAGGTATAGAGGCCGAAGGCGTTGGCGGCGTTCCAGGCGGCGATGGCGAGGAGGGCGAGGGCGGCGATGAGGGCTGCCTCATGCCACAGGATCGTCAGGGTCGCCTGCTGGAACCGGTCCCAGCCGCGGGCGAAGGGCGAGGCGCTGCGCGTGTTCGGCCCGGTGATGACGCCGGAGAGGAAGGCAAGCTCGATCCAGCCCCAGACGGCCAGGGCGGAAAGGAAGGCGGTGTAGGTGGCGGGGACGGTGCCTTGGGTCAGCGTGGCGGCAAGGCCGTAGATCCCGCCGACCAGCAGGGGCAGGCCCCAGATGACGGACATCAGGTGCGCCTGGCCCCCGGCGCGGTCGGCGTGGCGGACCCGCCAGAGGATCGCGCCGGTGGAGAACCACCAGACGAAGAGCGCGAGCAGTGCGGCGATCCAGGGATTGGTCATGCGCGGCACCCCTCGAAAGGGGTGCCGCAACGGCGGGTGGGACGCGCCCATCCCCCCCGCCTGCCCGCTGCCGGAACAGCGGTATGGGTGTCAGCGGTCAATACGTCGGCTCCAGCCGCACGGAGGCGGGAAGGGCGTGGCGCTTGGCCGGGATGGTGTAGAGGCTGGCGAAGGTCAGCGCGGCCTTCGCGCCGTTGGCCCAGCCCTTCAGCTTGCCCGCGATGCCGCCCTGCCGCTTGGCCGCATCCATCGCGATGAAGGTGCGGTTCATGCGTTCGAGGCTCGGGATCCAGCGCGGGTGGTCGATATCCAGTTCCATCGGGAAGATCTGGCGCGCGATGGTGGAGGTCTTGCGGAA
>JANPJZ010000248.1:0-5941 GCA_031425795.1 Rhodobacter sp.
AGCACCGCCATCACCAGATGCGCCCGCCAGTAGACGAGGCGGTCGGGGCGAACCTCCTCCACCACCCGCTCGCCCTCAAGCAAGGGGGCGGGGTGACCCATCACGCTGTCAGGCTCGATCCGGGCCATCAGGCGATCCAGATGATAACGGCGGTGAAGACCGCAAGGAAGAGTAGCACGACAGTCGCCACCATCCCGCCGATGCGGGCGTCGGACTTGGGCGGCTTGCGGTCGGGGTCATGGGTCATTCGGTTCCCTTCGGCATGTCCTGCGCCGCCTCCCATGCGAGTACTACAAGGTCAAATGTCTTGGCGATTGGAAGGCTGTGGCCGGGATAGCCGATACACAAACGGGATGGATCGCCGCCGATGAAAAAAGCTGCAAGGCTCCATGGCTTGGGTTTATGTCGGCGGATTTCCACGGTGGGGCCAACCGAGAGGAAACGCGCCATCCAACGATAGATAAGCGAAGTGCTTTCAGAGTAGTTAAGCAGGGTCGGCCTTGAACTTTCATCCAGTTCAACGTCCTCGATTACTTTCTCCTTCACGAAGCGAACGATACGCTTGTCCGAGATCAAGTAGCTGGTCCGGAGGAGCCTCAGCGCAAATACAGCAAATGCGACCACGCAATATACGCCGGCAGCCGAAGCGACAGCGCTTTCCCGTTCGATCAGAAAATACAAAAGCGCACTGATCAACACCATGATAGGCGGAAGGACTGCGATCAGGATACGTTTGCGCGCTGCCAGATCTGGTTCGGAGACATAGGAAATCACTTTTTCACCGGTGTTCAACACGCCGAAAATGTATGAAGGCAGCCCCTCACTCACGCCATCATCCCCACGATCTTCCGCCCACGCTCCGCCCGCAGGTTGCGCGCGAGGAGGTCCATGCAGGCCATCCGCACCGCGACCCCCATCTCCACCTGATCCTGGATCACCGAACGGTTGATGTCGTCGGCCAGATCACCGTCAATCTCCACCCCCCGGTTCATCGGGCCGGGGTGCATGACGATGGCATCCGGCGCGGCGAAGGCCAGCTTCTCGGCGTCCAGCCCGTAGCGGTGATAATACTCCCGCTCCGAGGGGATGAAGCCGCCGTCCATCCGCTCCTTCTGCAGGCGCAGCATCATCACGACGTCGGCGCCGCGCAGACCTTCGCGCATGTCGTCGAAAAGCTCGCAGCCAAAGTCCTCTACCCCCGCGGGCATCAGCGTCGGCGGGGCGATCAGGCGCAGGCGGTTTTCCATCTTGCCCAAGAGGATCAGGTTCGACCGCGCCACGCGGGAATGGGCGATGTCGCCGCAGATCGCAATCGTCAGGCGCTGCAGCCGCCCCTTTGCCCGGCGGATCGTCAGCGCGTCCAGCAGCGCCTGCGTCGGGTGCTCATGCCGCCCGTCACCGGCGTTCAGCACCGCGCAATCCACCTTCTGCGCCAAAAGGTTCACCGCCCCCGATGACCCGTGCCGGACCACCAGCAGGTCCGGATGCATCGCGTTCAGCGTCATCGCGGTGTCCATCAGGGTCTCGCCCTTCTTCACCGAGGAATTCGCCACCGACATGTTCATCACATCCGCGCCCAGCCGCTTGCCGGCCAGTTCGAATGAAGACTGCGTGCGGGTGGAGTTCTCGAAGAAGAGGTTGATCTGCGTCATCCCCGCCAGCGTGTCGGACTGCTTGACCGTGCGGCGGTTGAGATCGACGTAGCGCTCGGCCAGATCAAGGACCGTGGTGATCTCCAGCGGGCTGAGGTGCTCGATCCCCAGAAGATGGCGGGCGCGGAAGGCCATGGGCGGGTCCCCTTCGGTTTGTCCTTCTATGGCAAACCGGCGGCGACGGGGCAAGCGCCGCAGACCCCGCAAATGAAAAGCGCGCCCCCGAAGGGACGCGCCATCTGCCGTTGCTAACGGGGCAAGGGCTCAGTTCACCGTTTCGGCCTTCGCCTCAAGCACCTGCGTCGCACCGTCCGCGCGCGAAATCTCGATGCGGCGGGGCTTCAGAGCCTCCGGCATCTCGCGCACGAGGTCGACATGCAGCATCCCGTGCTCATGAACCGCGCCCGACACCCGGACATGGTCGGCCAGGGCAAAGCGGCGCTCGAAGGCGCGGGTGGCGATGCCGCGGTGCAGGTAGTTGCGCGGCGCCTCCTCACCGGCCTTGCGGGCGGTGACGTAAAGGCTGCCATCCTTCACCTCGACCGTGAGTTCGTCGGGCGCGAACCCGGCGACGGCAATCGAGATGCGGTAGGCATCGTCGGCGGTCTTTTCGATATTGTAGGGCGGGTAGGTCGGCTGGGCCACGTCTGCCGACAGGGCGCGGTCCATCAGATCGGCGATCCGGTCGAAACCGACCGTGGCACGGTAAAGCGGCGCGAAATCAAGGTTGCGCATGTCATCCTCCTGGAAGCGATGTCAAAGGCCTTCCCTTTGCTGGGGCAAGGCTTGGGTTGTCCGGGCCCGTCATGGCACCCGGATAAGAAGGATTTGGGAAAGCCCGGCGCCGGTTTCAAGACCCCGGTTCACCGCTTCGCCTAAGGCTTGATGAACCGCGCGCCCGTGTCGTTGCCGCCGCCCAGCGTGATCCGCTTGCCGCCGGTGCGGGGCGTGCCGGCCGCCTCGCTTGTCGCCTTGCCGGCGCGCAGCCGTGCCTTCAGCGCATCGACCAGCGCGGGCAGCTCCATTCCCACCGCCACCGGACCACCGTCCCGCCCGCCCACGCTTGAGATCATCGACACGATCTTCGGGCGGTAGCCGGAGCGGTCCAGCACCGGCGCGCCGGAGGACCCGAAGGTCACATCGCAATCCACCGCGATCAGCCGGTCCTGCCGTCCAAGCACGCGGCAGACCCGCTGCCAGGACAGCGCCTCTTCCCGGCCCGCGGCGTAAGAGGCGACGCTGACCTCATCGCCCGCGCCCGGCAGCGCCACGGCAAACGGCGCTGCCACGCTGGACGGGATGGGTGTCGCCAACTGCAAAAGCGCCACATCGATGGCGATCTGGTCCAGCGGAATCGGGGTCAGCGCAAGAAACCCCTCGGGCGCGACAGTGCGGGCCACCTTCGCCTCGGCAATCGCCACACCGTCGGTCAGACCGGCGCGAAAGGTGATCCGTCCGGCATCCACCGGCGTGCCGCCCTCCTCGATCACGCAATGCGCCGCCGTCAACACCAGATCGGCGGCAATCAGCGCGCCGGTGCAAAAGCCGCTGCCCTCGATATCGACCCGCCCCACCTGCTCCCACCCGCGCAACTGGTCGCGCGTCTCAAGACGGCTCAGGGCCGAGTTTTCCTGCGCCAGGGCCGGAGCGGCCAGCAGCGCCAGGCCAAGAAGCCGGGCCGCCCGCAGGGTCATGGCGCGGTGCCTTTGCTGGCCTGACGAGTCATGGCTTGACGAACTTCGCGCCACTGCCCTGCCCGCCGGACAGGACGCTGACCTTGCCCGTGCCGCCGATGCGGCCACTGACCTTGCTGCTGGTCATCGCCTCGCGAAGCACGTCAAGCGGTGCCGCCAGTGGCACCGCCAATGCCACCTTGCGTCCGTCCACCTCGGCCTTGGCCGAGATGACCGACACCACCCGCGCCACGCCGTCGATGATCGAGAAGACCGGAGCCCCGGACGACCCGAAATCCACGTTGCACGACAAGATCAGCGTCTCGCGCCGGCCGGCCAGCACCTCGCAGAACTCCTGGATCGATGGCGTCTCGGCCCGGCCCTGCGCATACGAGACCACCCCGACCGAATCGCCCTCGACCGGCGTGGCCCCGGTCTCGAACGGTGTCAGCGAGGGCAGGCGGATCGGCTGGCTCAGCTCCAGCAGCGCGAGGTCCGCGGTCACCCGGTCCAGCCTGTCGCCCGCGCCATACCGGTAGTCGGGATGCGTGATCGCCCGGCTGACACTGCGGTAGGCCACCGCCCGACCGTTCCGCCAACCCGCAAAGAACTGGATCTCCTCGGCCTTGATCTGGACGCCGGTGGTCTTGTCATAAAGGCAATGCGCCGCTGTCAGCACCAGTTGCGGCTCGATCAGCGCGCCGGTGCAAAAGCCCCGGTCGCCCAGCATCAGCTTGCCCACTGCGTCCCAGCCGCGAGAATCATCCGCCGTCTGCAGGCTGACCATGGCCGCATCCTGTGCCGGCGCCATTCCGGCCCCCGCACCCGACAGGACAAGCACCGCAGCGAGCAGGCCGCGGATCAGCTGGCGCATGGTTTTCCCCCCACCACAGAAGCCCTATCGTTACCGCGCAAATTTGGCGGATTTTTGTCCGCCGGCGCAAGCCCGCCCACACCCCCCAGACGCAGCGGCCGGACTCTGTGGCCCGGCCGCCCCACAGCCGACGGCGTCAGCCCCGGCAGACCCCGCCCGCATAGCTGCCGACCTCGCGGATCACCTCGCCCGCCTCCTGCCGCACACCCGATAGCTCCGTCGCCAGGACCCGCGCCAGAAGGTCGCGCAGCTTTGTCACCCGGTAGCAGGCAATCGTCGGCTCGGCATGGGCGCGGCCCACCCCGCTGTCATCGGTCAGGAACAGATACCGCCCCCCGGTCGCGACCGAGGCCTGGCGCATCAGATACTCCGACTCCGCCGCCACGCCCGAGGCACCCAGCGTGAAGATCTGCACCCCCGCCTCCGCCGCCGCCTTGGCCGCGCGCAGATACTCCGCCGCGTCCCCCTCATGCGGCGGCGCATCGGCGACATGGATCAGCAACCGCTCGCCCTTGCCGCGCCGCCAGTCCAGACCTACCCCCGCCCGCAAACCCGCCGCAGCCGCCTCCGGGTAATCCCCGCCGCCATCCGCGCTCAGACCCCGCAGCCAGCCGGCCATCTGCCCCGGGTCCGGGGTGAAGCCATAGTTTCGCACCACATAGTCGTCCCCCCGATCGCGGTACGCCACCAGCCCGAAGCGGATCGACACGCCAGGCGCCTGCCGCGCCGCGCCGCGCGTGATCCCGATCAACTCCTTCTGCAGAAAGGCGATCTCGTCAACCATGCTGCCGGTCGTGTCCACCACCAGCACCAGATCCAGGAAGTCCGGTTGCCAACGCGCGCCCTGCGACAGTCGAAGTTCGGCCAGCCGTCCCGCCGTCACGACATCGCGGGCAACCTCCTGCCCATCGTCACCGAACACCCGCACCTCGACCTTCGAAAGCTCACCCCCGCCCAGCATCTTCGGAAAATCCACGATCCGACCGTCCGGCCCGGCATAGCCCTCGTGGAACGGTTCCGCAGCGCCCGGCTTGCGCAGCGTGTAGCGCGCGCCGGGTGCCGGGTCGAAGCGCGGCCCAGAGAGCTGCACCATGACCGGCGTTCCCAACCCAAGCTGCGGCAGCCCAAGCCGCGCGCCTTTCAGATACCGCGTGAACGCCGCCAGATTCAGCCGGTCATCAATGTCTCCCGCCGTGACCACCCCGCGTCGCGCCACCCCGGCATATGACCCCATGGCAGGCGCTTCAGTCGCTAGGGCAGCCTCATGGAGCGGCTCGGAAAGGGCGGCCTCGGTCGCCACTGCCGTCTCGGCCATCTCAACCTCGCGGACCGGAACACAGGCCGCGATCAATGCAAAAACTGAGACGTGGAGGAAGGGACGAAAGGTCTGGAAAGGACGCATCTTAGCACTCCTTCTAAAAATGTGCAAATTACACATATTGCACACCACTGGACCTGTCAAAGGAAATGTGCATATTACACATCATGCAGATCTTCGATGCCCTCTTCGCCCCGATCGCCCGCCTCCTCGTCGCGCGCGGCCTGCCTTTTCCTGATCTGGTGGAGCGGATGAAGCTCCACTACGTCCAGGCCGCACTCGCCCAGACCGGCGCCCGCGCGACCGACAGCCGCGTGTCCGTCCTGACCGGCCTGCAGCGCCGCGATGTGGTGCGCCTGCGCGATGAGGACGTGAAGGACCGCCGTCCGAACCACCTCGCCCGGCTGGTCGCCCTCTGGCACAC
>JANPJZ010000249.1:0-38343 GCA_031425795.1 Rhodobacter sp.
AACCCTCGAGGCATGATTTGCCCTTGCAATGCCCGCGCGGCGGGGCTACATCGCCCGGACTTGCGGACCCGTAGCTCAGCTGGATAGAGCATCAGACTACGAATCTGAGGGTCGGGCGTTCGAATCGCTCCGGGTCCGCCAGTTCTCCGAATACCTTCAGATGGTTGCGTAGCTGGGCCTTCAGCTACGGCAGGCGGGTTTGCAATCGGTTTGCAAATCCTGTTCCAGGGTGCTCTCAAACGCTGTCTTGGCAGCCTTCGACAGGGCAGGCGAGACCGGGTTGGCAGCCGGAGAATTGATCAAACCATGGATGTGAGCTGAGCGCGGGAAAGTTCGCCTGCCGATTTCAGGCACATCCTCTTAATGCAGACCAAACTCTGCCATCAGTCTTTTCCTCATCTCGACGAACTGTGGCTCGCTCCGGACTCGGGGGCGGTGGAGATCGACGTCGATCAAGCGAGGAACTTTTCCTTTCTCATTTGCCAGAACGAGCACCCGATCAGCGAGATAGATCGCCTCCTCCAGATCATGGGTAACGAGGATCATCGTCACCTTCTCCTCGCGCCAAATGCGGGCCAACTCTTCCTGCATAGCCAGCTTGGTCATCGCGTCCAGCGCGCCAAGGGGTTCGTCCAGCAGAAGGATCTCGGGCTGCACAGTCAGCGCGCGAGCGATGCCGACGCGCTGCGCCATGCCGCCGGACAGCTGGCGGGGGAAGGCACTTTCAAACTCGGCCAGACCGACCAGGCCAATGTAGTGGCGGGCGCGGGCTTCGGCGATTTCACGCGGCGTGCCGCGGACCTGCAGGCCGAAGCTGACGTTGCCCAGAACCGTGAGCCAAGGCAGCAGCCGCGGCTCCTGGAAGATGATTGCCCGTTCGGTGCCGACACCCTGCACCGGGTGGCCGTCGATCAGGACCGATCCTTTGTCAGGGCTCTCCAGACCTGCAAGAACGCGAAGGAGCGTGGTCTTGCCGCAACCGGAGGGTCCGACGATGGCAAGGGCCTCACCGCCCTGCACGTCGAGCTGGAGGTCTCGCAAGACGGACAAACGCTGGCCGTTCAGCGTGAAGGATTTGGAGAGGTCACGCACGGTGACCTCTCCACGGCGGGTTGTTGCGACCGCGCTCATGGCCTTTGCCTTCAGTTCGTTGCCGGGCTGTCGCCCGTGACAAAGAGAATATCCTTGGCAACCAGCTTGCCGGCCTCGACGCTGCCCTGGCGTTCCAGAACGTCGATCCAGAACTGGATGTCGCGTTCCACGGGAAGTCCGCCTTCGCGCACGCCGTAGCCTGCGAAGAACTGCGCGACATCTGCGTTTTCGCCCCTTTCTGCCAGGACGCGGGCAAGGATCGCCCGAGTTTCCTCAGGGTTCTCGCGTGCATAGTCCAGCGCCTTGACCGAACCTTCGACAAAGGCCTTGGCTTCTTCGGGATGGGCGTCGGTCCAGTCGAGGCGCAGGACGACGAATCCACCCGCGATTTCGCCCAGAACGTCGGTGTCATCGAACACCGCGCGCAGGCCGCCATTCTGCAGTGCCGCGCCGGTGAAGGTGGTCTGCCAGTAGCCAAAGGCTGAGACATCTACCTGCTTTGATCGCAGGACCTGCTCCAGCTGCGGGCCCGGCACGACGATCAGGTTGGCGCTGTCTTCGGGCAGGCCCTTCTGGTGCAGCGCCTCACGCACGACATAGTCCAGATGAGCACCAAGGGTGTTCACGGCGATGGTCTTGCCGACGATGTCCTCCACCGTCTTGATCGGGCTGTCTTCCAGCACGTAGAAGACCGACTGCGCGTCGTCGTTGATGCCGTTCGACGGGTAGGCGGCGACGAAGTCATTGCCCGCCGCGATGGCGTTCAGGACAGCTGCGGTGGCGGCCGAGCCAAGCTCGACGCTTTCGCCAGCCAGCGCCACCAGAGAGGCAGGGCCGCCCTGCGCATAGCCGACGTTTTCAAGGGTAATCCCGGCTTCGTCGAAATAGCCCAGTTCTGCGGCGAGTTCGTGGGCGGACAGGCCGCCCTGGCTGGCAAGGTAGCGGATGGTGACCTCGGCGAAGGCGGGGGGGGTCAGGGTGAGCGCGGTTGAGAGCGCAAAGGTGCGGAACAGGGTCATCGGGTTACCTTTCGGGTGAGGGGATCAGTGGTTCAGGTCGGCCCAGCGGCACAACCGGCGCTGCAGGGTCACGAGGGCGGCGTTGGCACTTAGGCCAAGGGCGGCGAGAAGAAGGATCGCCGCGAACATCTGCGGGATCTGGAAGTTGTACTGGGCATTCATCACCTGGAACCCCAGCCCCTTGTTCGCCCCGATCATCTCGGCCGCGATGAGGAGGAGAAGCGCGGTCGTGGCCGACAGACGCAGTCCGACAAAGATTGACGGCACGCTGGCAGGCAGTACCACGCGCCGGAAGATCGTCGCGCGGCTGGCCCCGAAGGTTGTGGCCATTTCGATCAGCTTGCGGTCCACTTCCTTTACCCCGCCGATGGTAGCGAGGAGGATTGGGAACAGCGTGGCCCAGAAGATTACAAAGACCTTGGAGGCTTCACCTAGGCCCAGAAGCAGGATGAACACCGGATAGAGGGCGAGGGCCGAGGTCTGGCGGAAGAATTGCAGGATCGGGTCAAGCGCCTGTTCGACCGCACGTATCTGTCCCATGAACAGGCCGAGCGGGACACCCAGCGCCACGGCGGCGGTGAAGGCGAGGCCCGAGCGTTGCAGGCTGATCGCGATGTCGTCCAGCAGCGCGCCCCCCGCGACGCCCGTCCAGGTGGCCGCAAGAATCTTGTCCAGCGGCGGTAAGACCGTGGGATTGATCCAGCCAAGGGTGGAGCCGACCTGCCAGAAGGCCAGAAAGCCCAGAAGCAGGCCGTATCGGCGCAATGCCAGCGTGGCGGTTGCCGCCCCCCGGCGCAAGACTGCCGCGCCGGGGGGGACTTCGACAGAAGCCACAGGGGAGGAGTCGAGGCTCTGGAAGGTCATGGGATCACTCCGCCGCATGAGCCGAGCGGCGCAGGGCCGCCCAGCGATTTTCGGGGAAAGGCAGACCAAGGTTTTCGCGCAGGGTCCGGCCTTCATAGGCGGTGCGGAACAGGCCCCGGCGCTGGAGTTCGGGGACCACCAGATCAACGAAATCGGTCAGACCCGTGGGCAACCAGGGCGGCAGGATGTTGAACCCGTCGGCGCCTTCGCTCTGGAACCTGTCCTCAAGGATGTCGGCGATCTGGGTGGCGGTGCCGACCACGGTGAAGTGGCCGCGGGCGGATGCGACATGCTGGTAAAGCTGGCGGATGGTGAAGCCGTTCTCATCCGCGATCTGGCGGATGAGGGCTTGGCGCGACTTCATCCCTTCCGTGGGGCCGACGGGCGGCAGCGGGCCGTCAAGGTCCACCCCGGTCAGGTCCAGCGTGCCCCCGGTCAGGCCCTTGATTAGGGCAAGACCGTCCTCTTCCAGGATCAGACTGGTCAGCCGGTCATACTTCTCGCGCGCTTCTTCTTCGGTCCGTCCCACGAAGGGCGACACGCCGGGCATGACAAGGATGTGGTCGGGGTTGCGCCCCAAGCCCCGAGCGCGGGCCTTGATATCGCGGAAGAACTCTTGCGCAGTGGCGAGGTTCTGGTGTGCCGTGAAGATCACTTCGGCCGTGGCCGCCGCCAGCCCGCGCCCGTCTTCGGACTGCCCCGCCTGCACGATCACCGGATGACCCTGCAAGCTGCGGCTGACGTTCAGCGGGCCTTTGACCTTGAAATGCTCGCCCTCGTGGTCGGTGTGATGCACCCGGTCGGGGTCAAAGAACCGCCCCGTGTCCTTGTCTCGCAGGAAGGCGTCGTCCTCGAAACTGTCCCACAGTTTCTTGACCACATCGACATGCTCTGCCGCGCGTTTGTAGCGAAAGGCGTGCGGGTGCTGCTGGTCGAGGTTGAAGTTGTGCGCGGCCCCTTCGGTGGCGGTCGTCACCACGTTCCAACCCGCCCGCCCACCCGAGATCAGGTCAAGCGAGGCAAACTTGCGGGCGGTATTGTAGGGCTCTTCATACGTGCTGGAAGCGGTGGCGATGAAGCCGATGTGCCTGGTCAGGGGGGCCAGCGCGGCGAAGAGTGTCACCGGCTCGAACCCCGCGACCTTGGCATTGCCACCCTCGATCCCGCCGCCAAAGGCGATCGACAGGTTGTCGGCCAGGAAATAGGCGTCGAACAGTCCCCGCTCGGCCTCTTGCGCAAGCTTCAGGTGGAAGTCGAAGCTGGTCGCCCCGTCGGCGGGACTGTCGGGATGGCGCCAGGCGGCGATGTGCTGGCCGCCACCGGGCAGGAAGGCACCAAGGCGGATCTGGCGGGTCTGGGTCATGGGGTCGGTCCTTTCAGGCAAGCCGCAACCAATCCCGCCAAAGGGCGGGTTGGTCAGCGGGCGATGGGAATTGTGTCAGGCGGCGGTGGAGACGGGTCTGTGGTGGGCCCAGGGTGAGAACTGGCTGACGGCTCGGTCGATCCGGGCCAGCAGCTGCGGAGATGAGGGCAGACCGTCGGTGAAGTCGGCGGCCGAGGCATAGATGCCGGTCGGTAGGGTTGCCGCCTCGAAGAAACCCAAGAGGGGGCGCAGCTGGTGTTCAATCACCAGAGCGTGCTTGTCGCCGCCCCCCGTTGCGGTCAGAAGCACCGGCTTTCCGGCCAGTGCGGCAGGGTCGATAAGGTCGAAGAGATGCTTGAAGAGGCCCGTGTAGCTGCCCTTGTAGACCGGACTGCCAACGACAAGCGCATCAGCCTCAAGGAGGGTATCGACGATCA
The DNA here is from genome assembly GCA_031425795.1 of Rhodobacter sp. Lineage (GTDB taxonomy): Bacteria > Pseudomonadota > Alphaproteobacteria > Rhodobacterales > Rhodobacteraceae > Tabrizicola. The sequence continues at coordinate 4,776 of JANPJZ010000249.1, forward strand.
CGCGCATCGGACTCTCTAGAGCACCCAACGACTGGGCGGCGCCGAGGGACGGCTGAAGATCGGTCAGGTCGTATGTGACAGCCGAAGCGCCCAAGGCGGCGGCCGCCCGTGTCGTGACCAGATCTATCAGCGTGCGGGTCTTGGAGGGGCGGCTGAGGCTACCGGCAAATCCAACGATGCGGAGGGTCATGGATGGCTCCCAAACAACGATTAATCTTATCGTGTAAGTTGCCGAGAGTTCGCAGCTTGGGCCATTCCAAAGACTTGCGACGTTTCGACAGGAATGTGTTTCCAGCAGGTGTTCAAAGAGAGTTTTGATCCTGTGCGCTGCCGAAGCAACGACAAGTGCGGGATCAATCGCCGCGCATGGCCTCAGCCCGAAGACACGACCGGCCATCATCCAAGGCTCTGAAAATCAAAGCGTTTCGGGAGTGAAGGTTTAGTCCTCCGGAAGCTGCGCAAACAGAAGTGCGGTCAAGCCTGACCGTCTTCGTCGAAATCAACGCCCCCCATGACCCCGCTGGCAGGAGGTCACTAAGCGGGAACGGTGACATCCCCGATATCAAGGAGGTGATGCTTAGCATGGGAGTTGGTGTACCTCCTTCGCGTCTCGGTTCAGGACACGACTGCCTTCGATACCCTCACCAACTGACAGACCAACGCCGTGCCGATCAAGAGCGTCACCACCCACTTTGCGGTGGAGCGGATGAAGTTCAACCCCGCTCATGCCATCTACACCCGCAACCGGTAGAACTTGCTTCTCTTTCTGGGCCGGTCTTTGAAACGGACAATCACGACAAACTTGCTAGATTATGGGTCTAACAATTCCGACGGAAGGACCACGGAGATGACCAAGACCCTGATCGTTCCCGGCCTTGACGGCTCGCCCGCGCCGCACTGGCAGCATTGGTGGGCTGCGACCGACCCGCGCGCTTTGATGGTTGACTTGTCGAATCCGTCCCGACCGAACCCGGCGGTGTGGGAGACAGAACTCGCGTCGACGATTCTGCATCATCCGGACTGCATTCTGGTTGGTCATTCGCTGGGTGCAGTGCTGGTTGCCCGCATCCTGACGAAATGGCCCCAGCTCAAGGTCCGCGCCGCCTTGCTCGTCGCCCCGGCCGAAACTCGCGGCAGCGACCGGATTGGCCACTTCGGCCCGATCTCGGAACGGCCGCTTCATGTGCCCACAAGGGTGATCGCAAGCCGCAACGACCCCTGGATGACCTATGCACGGTCCGCAGATCTGGCCAGCGCCTGGGACGCGGAAGTCGTCGACCTCGGCTTCGCCGGGCACATCAATGTGGCCTCCGGCTTCGGGCCATGGGCCGGCGGCAAATGGCACCGTGACGAGCTGATCCGCAAGACCGCGCCCCGGACGCAGATCCAGAACATCCAAAGGAGAACTTCCGCATGAACCGCCTCTTCCGTCAGCCGGACTCAAGGCTGCCTGATTACGCCGCCTTGGCTCTCTTCGCTGCAGCTTACCTCGCCACCATGGCGATGATCCTGGCGCCCGTGGTCTTCGACGCGGGCCCAGCAAATGGAACCACCGCACCAGCCACGACCCCCTAACCCAACATCGAGAGGCCAGCATGTTCGACGGACGCTTCGACCAGCACTTCCTTGAAGTTTTCGCCCGTGAGCAATCTCAGACTGAAGCCGAGTGCGAGGTCCCACGACGGTCGCGTCGTTTATGGCGGCTCCTGTCGTGGCAGATTGGCTTGCCGCGCGACGTCCGGCCTGGGGGCAGGGCTTTATCCCCCAAGTCTTGCAAGGCTTCTCGGCATCCGTCTGCCTCATAGCAATGGTCGGCGATCAACCACTTCGCCATCCTGGAAGCGGACAGGCGACCTTCAGCGCAGCTGATGGCGTGCAATTTGGTCCATGCAGCCCTTCGTCCAGTGGATCAATCGGCCAGCGGTCGTAGAGGGTGTTCGGAAACCTGCCTTGGGAAAGGGACAACTGTCAGGAACTTTTGATGCTCGAAAGAGTTCTTGAGTAATGAGCGCCGCCACAATGCCAGACTCCTTGCGCGCTGCCAGCATCGCGATCGTTGGCATGGCCGCACATCTCCCAGACGCCGGCGACGTAGGGGCATTTTGGGAGAATCTTCGCGACGGCCGCTCGGCAGTCCGTCGGTTAAGCGAGCTTGAACTTCTTGGTTCAGGCGAAACTTCTGAATTGGTTCGCAACCCCAGCTATGTGCCATTTGCCGCTTTGCTAGATGGATATGACCGGTTCGATGCGGATTTCTTTGGGTTTTCGCCAAAGGAAGCTGCAATCCTCGACCCGCAGCATCGGCAGTTTCTGGAGGTGGCTTGGGAAGCCCTGGAGGTTGCCGGGCACCTGCCAGAAAACTTCAAGGGCCGCATCGGAGTTTTTGCGGGCTGCGGAATGGGCACATATTTCCACGCCAACCTCTGCACGGACCCTGCGTTGGTGAATAGCACTGGCCTGTTTCTCCTGCGCCATACTGGGAACGACAAGGACTTCCTGTCCACGCGTGTAAGTCACGTGCTTGACCTGAAAGGTCCCAGCCTGGCGTTGCAGACGGCGTGCTCGACCTCGCTTGTGGCGGTGCATTACGCGGTTCAGTCGTTGCTTGCGGGCGAGTGTGACATGGTTCTGGCAGGAGGGGTGACGATCGACCTGCCTCAGGGCCGAGGGTACCTCTACAGGGAAGGGGAAATCCTGTCACCCGACGGCATGTGCCGCGCATTTGATGAAAAAGCTCAGGGAACGATCTTTGGCTCGGGTGCTGGGGTCGTGCTCTTGCGGCGGCTGGAGGACGCGCTGGCGGATGGCGATCACATATGGGCTGTGATCAGGGGCAGCGCGGTCAACAATGACGGTCGGGCAAAAGCGGGCTATCTCGCACCCTCGGTGGGAGGGCAGGCGGATTGCATCACCGCTGCGCTTCAAGTTGCCGGGGTGCCGGCAGAGACCGTTGACTACGTCGAGTGCCATGGCACCGGGACATATCTTGGTGACCCGATCGAGGTCGCAGCGCTGACTCAGGCGTTCCGGAAAACGACCGATGCCAAGGGTTTTGCGTTGATCGGAAGCGTCAAGACGAACATTGGCCACCTTGATACGGCGGCAGGCGTTGCGGGCCTTATCAAGACGTCGCTTGCCCTCCACCATCGCCAGATCCCGCCCAGTCTGAACTTTGAAACCGCAAACCCCGTGATCGACTTCGCTGGCAGTCCCTTCCGTGTGAACGACCGGCTGAGCGATTGGCCAAGGCGCAAAGGGCCGCGGCGTGCCGGTGTGAACTCGCTTGGTGTTGGCGGAACGAACGCGCATGTGGTTCTGGAAGAAGCACCGGAACAGGCTGCGTCGGAGATCTCCGATTGGCCGTTCCAGATGCTCACCTTGTCGGCGCGAAGCTCAAAGGCACTGAATGAGGCATCGGTGAGGCTTGCGGCGCATCTGCGGGCAAACCCCGCGCAGGACCTTGCAGACGTGGCATTCACGTTACGGGAGGGCCGCCGCGCCTTCGAACATCGGCGCGTCCTTGTGGCGGGGTCGCATGACGAGGCTGCCACGATGCTGGAACGTGGCGACGCGCGCCGCGTGTTTACCCAGCGCCGCGTGGGCGAGGCGCCCGAGATCGTCTTCATGTTCCCTGGAGGCGGTGCCCAGTATCCCGGCATGGCCCGGGACCTTTATGAAACAGAGCCCGTTTTTGCCGAGTGGATGGATCGAGGCCTGGCTGCCCTTGGCCCGGCCGAGGAAGAAATCCGCGGCCTCTGGCTTCCGCAGCCCGGGCATGAGGCTGCCGCTGCGAAAGGTCTGCTGAGACCATCGGCACAGTTACCGTTGATCTTGATCGTTGAGATTGCGCTGGCCCGACTATGGGAAAGTTGGGGGATTGTCGCTTCGGTTCTGATCGGCCACAGCATGGGGGAAAATGCGGCGGCCTGCCTTGCTGGAGTCATGACTCTTGAAGATGCAGTTGGCCTCGTCCGGTTGCGCGGCCTTCTCTTCGATACTGTCCCTGCCGGTGGTATGCTTTCAGTGCCGATGTCCGAAGTGGCGCTGCTGCCCTATCTCGACGGCATCGACGTTGCCTCAGTAAACGCGCCGGAGCTTACCGTTGTTTCAGGCTCGACCGCCAACCTTGCCGCACTGCAGGAGCGGCTTAAAGCTGACAATATCGAGACCGCCCGGATCGCAATAGATATTGCTGCGCACAGCAGCATGCTTGAGCCAGTCCTCGATCAATTTCGCGCGCATCTTTCAGGACTGCGGCTGAAGCCACCGCAGATCCCGATCATTTCGAACCGGAGTGGTCAGGTACTTACGCCTGCAGAAGCGACAAGCCCTGAGTACTGGGTCGCGCAGCTAAGGGGGACTGTGCGCTTTGCCGACGGGATGCGGACACTGCAACAGCGACCCGATCGCATCTACCTTGAAGTTGGTCCTGGCCGCGCCCTTGCAACGCTGGCCCTTGCAAACGGAGCAATGGGGGGACAGGCGGTTCCCTCGAGTTTGCGGCACGCCGATGACACGATAGCGGACGACCGGCACTTCATTGCGACGCTTGGGCGGATATGGGCCTGTGGAGCTGATCCGGACTGGAGCCAGATCTGGGGCGATGCGCGCCGCCGGCGTGTCCCCTTGCCGACCTATCCGTTCCAGCGCGCGAGATATTTCGTCGAACCGCGCAAGCCCGCCCCGGTACAGGATGTTGACCTGCAGCCCCGTCGACACGGCAGTGTCGCAGACTTCGGATACCAGATGGGGTGGCGCCAGGTATCCGTCGACTGCACCATCGACGTCGAGGCCGACCTTGGGACGCCTCTAACCTGGCTGGTCTTTTCCGATGAGGCCGGATTGGCGAGTGCATGTGTCCATCGTTTGCGAGGGGCCGGGCACAGGGTGGTGACGGTGCAAGCCGGTGACACCTACGCCCGAACTGGAGAGAACGCTTACGTCTTGGCGCCGGAACAGGGACGCGCCGGGTATGACGCACTGTTGGCCGACCTTGATCAACGTGGCCTGAAGCCGGCACGGATCGCGCACTTCTGGCTGGTTACGGCGCAGGAAAGATTCCGTCCGGGGAGCAGCTTCTTCCAGCGAAATCTCGAACAGGGGTTCTGGAGTCTTTTCCATCTCGGGCAATCGATCGGCGAGATGGGAATGAAGCCGCTGCCGCATCTGCTGGTGGCCACGACCGGTGCCGCGCAGGTCCGCTCGGAACAGTTGACCCATCCTGAAAAGGCGACTGTCGCCGGGCCGGTAATGGTGATCCCAAAAGAACTGCCGGGCCTGACAACAGCGATGATCGACATCGGAATGGCATCCGGACTTAGTGTAACTTCCGATGAAACTGTGACGCAGATCCTGGAAGAGATGTTGGCAAGCCCGGGAAACACGGTCGCTGCCCTGCGGGGATCACGGCGGTTCGAAACAAAGCTCAGTCCTGTTCCGCTGCCAGAGGTCGCGGAGATGCCGGCTGACTCGGTCTGGGTCGTGACTGGCGGATTTGGCGGCATCGGCCTGACGATTGCAGAGCACCTGGTCCGGAACCACGGCGCCAAGGTTGCGCTGATTGGTCGCCGGCTTCCCCTGCCCGAAAGCCGGCGTGCCGGTGTTCTGGCGCGGTTGCAACGGCTGGGCCCCGTCCTCGCGTTGCAGGCCGATGTCTGCAACCCTGATGAAATGCGGGCGGCCTTGGACCGTGCGGCGGCCGAGCTTGGTCCTATCTATGGCGTGATGCACGCCGCAGGGGTTTTGGACGATGCGCCTTTGCTTGGAAAAGACCCTGGCGCGGCAGTTGCGGTGTTGTCCCCGAAGGTACATGGAACAAGGGTTCTGGAGAGCCTCCTGCCAGATGGTGTCTTGCAGCATCTTGTCTTGTTTTCGTCGACCTCGACGATTACCGCACCTGCAGGGCAGGCAGATTATGTGGCTGCAAACGCATTTCTGAACGCCTATGCGCAGTCAAGGTCCCGAGGGAAGACCAAGGTTACTGCGATCAACTGGGGGATATGGTCGGGCATCGGAATGGCCGCCGAGGCAGACGCACGGCGTCAGGGCCAGCCCAATCCGACCATCCAGCTGAAAGACAAGATGATTCTTGAGCGGATGGTCAAGGCCGAGGATGAGACACAGTTTCTGGCAACGCTTACCGCCAGACACTGGGTGATGGACGAGCACCGTCTGGCTGACGGCACGGCCGTTCTGCCCGGGGGGGCTTGGCCGGAGATCGTGGCAGAGGTGCTCTCTGCCCTGGATGCGAAGCCCGGCTACTGTTTGACCGCCTTGACTGTGTTTAGGCCCCTGCGTCTTGAAGCTGATATGCCGCGTGACCTACGGGTCTCCCTGACGCAGTCGACAAACGGAAGGCAACGGCTGGAGGCCCGCGTGCGGGAGCCGGCAGGGTGGGTCTTGACCGCCGAGGCTGACGTCGCGCCGTTGTCGGCTGGGGGCCAGGTTCTTGATCTTGCGAAGATTGCGGCACGTTGTCCAATCAGGGAAATTGCAGAGGGCGGGGTGGCCCTGCATTCGGCGCAAGAAGACCGGCTTGCTTTCGGCCCGCGCTGGCAGGTCTTGCGCGCGACTGCCGCCGGGCCGGCCGAGGGGCTTGCAACATTGTCTTTGCCTGCGCAAGCTGTGCACGACGTTGAAGCATGTGCCATCCATCCGGCGTTGTTCGACATCGGCACAAGCTGGGGGCTGGCCCTTCTGCCACCCGCACCCCGAGATGCGATCTGGGTGCCAGTGACGATTGCAACCGTTCAAAGCTTTGGACGGCTGCCGGCCGAGATCTGCAGTTGGGTTCGGCTTGTAGGTGCGCCTGACCCCCAGGTGGCCACGTTTGACGTTAGCCTGACGGACCCTGCCGGCCGCGTTCTGGCAGAGGTGCAGGGCATCACCTTCCGTCTCATCGACGCAAGCGAGGTGCTCTCACGATCCGCTGCGACGGGTCAGCAAGATGTTGTGCCCGATACAGCGCTACGGCAGCCTTCCCCGGCCGAGGTCCGCCTGTCCAAGGTTTTGGCGGGTGGAATTCTTCCGAACGAGGGGGCCGAAGCCTTCATGCGTGCTCTCACCGTGCAAGGGCAGCAGATCTCCGTATCATCAATGGACCTGCCCGCGCTTGTGCGACAGAGCGCTCCCGCAGAGCCAGTCCCTACCCCCAATGAAACATGCTTCGAGCGCCCCGAAATCGCCACAGCCTACGTTGCGCCCCGCACCGCAGTGGAACGGACCCTGGCGGGCTTCTGGAGCGAGCTTCTCGGTGTGGGAAAGGTCGGCGTTGAAGATGATTTCTTCTCGCTGGGCGGGCATTCGCTGATCGCCGTCCGACTTTTCGCGATGATTCGGCGGCAGTGGAAGATCGACTTCCCAATGTCGGTGCTGTTCGAAGCGCCAACGATTGCCGACTGCGCGGTCCTGATTGCAGCCCGACTTGGCTTGTATGACCCGGGCGGTTCCGGGGAGCCTGCCGCGGCCAAATCGGCTATGCCGGCCTTTACGCACCTGGTCCCGATGCATGGTCGGACCATCGGGCCGGGGGCTCCGATCTTCATGGTGGCCGGGATGTACGGAAACGTGCTGAACCTGCATCTTCTCGCGCAACTGCTTGGCGACGAGAGTCCATTCTACGGCTTGCAGGCACGGGGCCTTTTGGGCGATGCGGCCCCACATCGCACGATCGAGGAAGCGGCCGCAGATTGCATCAACGAAATCCGGCAGGTGCAAGCCACCGGCCCCTATCTGCTGGGCGGCTTCTCTGGCGGCGGCCTTACCGCCTGGGAAATCGGCCGACAACTGCGTGCCGCTGGCGAAGAAGTGGCTCTGATCATGCTTTTGGACACGCCCATGCCCATCCGCCCCCAGCTTACTCGGCAGGACCGAGCGTTGATCAAGGTGGCAGAACTGCGCAACGGCGGGCTGCGGTACCTTGCCGATTGGACACGCCGTAAGGTCAGATGGAACCGTGCCCGTTGGAAATCCGAGGCGCTTGCGCCTGATCCAGCCGTCCCGTCCTTCAACAGCGCAAGGATTGGCGAAGCTTGGCTAAAGGCCATGGGTACCTATCGTCTTGAGCCGTGGGAGGATGGGCGCGTAGTCCTTTACCGCCCGCCACCGGATCGGCACTGGAAGGTCACGGGCGGCAACTGGGTCAGTCAGGAACGGGAGTATGTCTTCCCGGATAATCTTTGGACCCCCTTTGCGCCCAAGCTGCAAGTGGTCGAAGTCCCCGGCAATCACAACTCCCTGGTGCTTGAGCCGAACGTGCGGGTCCTTGCCGCCCATATGCGAAAGGCCATCCAGATCGCCACGACTGACCCCGGTTCGGTATCCGACACCGCATTGGCTGCCGAGTAGACCGGCCTGACCATGACCCTTTCCGCGCTTCTGATTGGAAACAACAGCCTGACCGCAGAGTGCGGCAACCGCTGGCTTGAGCGGGGCCATGGCATCACCACCGTCGTCACCCTCGATCCGACGGTCGCGACCTGGGCGGCAGAGCGAAACCTGCGCGTCTTGTCTCCTGCCAAGGATCTGGGCCAGACGCTTCAGGGGACTTCGGTTGACTGGGTGCTTTCGATTGCCAATCTGGCGCTGGTGCCGGACAGCATTCTTGCCTACGCGCGCCAAGGTGGTGTGAACTTCCACGATGGCCCATTACCAGGCTACGCCGGGCTGAACGCGCCGGTCTGGGCCTTGCTGAACGGAGAAACGTCCCACGGCATAACCTGGCATCTGATGACCGCGGGACTTGACGAAGGCGACATTATTGCCAAGCGCAGTTTTGCGATTGAGGACGCTGATACCGGCCTCACCCTGAACGCCCGCTGCTTTGCTGCCGGGCTGAACAGCTTTGCCGAAGTGATCGTCGCGCTTGAAGCCGGCGGGAGGCCGCGCCTGCCGCAACCAGAAAGCGCGCGTCGGCTGTATCGCCGTGCAGATCGGCCTAGGGCGGCTGGACGGCTGGACTTTGCCAAGCCTGCTTCGGAAGTGGCACGGATGGTCCGGGCGCTGGATCATGGAGCCTATCGGAACCCGCTGACTGTGCCGAAGATCGAGATGGGGGGCCAACTGCTCGCGGTTGGCGGCGCCGAGGTCCTGACTGCCTCAGGTGCCGCAGGACACATCCTGCGAACGGGGGCCGACGAGGTGGTTGTGGCCTGCGCCGTGGGGGCAGTCCGGTTGACAGGCTTGCGCAGCATGGCGGGTGCAAAGGTCAATCCCGCTGATCTGGGGTCAGAGCCACTTGCGCTGCTGGAGGATGCGGAAGCTGCCCGGCTTGACATAGCACTGGCCCCAGTCGCAAGAGCGGAAGCGCGGCTTCGCGATCTCATGCTGTCGCACGATCCGGTGACGATTGGCTCGCCCGGGATCAGTGCGCCCGATTGGCGCTGCGTCCCACTTGCAGACGAGCCGATGGAGCGAGTGACATTGGCGGCGCTAAAGGCGCTTGGAAGGAACCGGGGAGATCTGGCGTTCTCGGATGGGCGAGCAACGGCATCGGGGTATGTCTTGCCCTGGGTGCCGCTGCGGCTGTCAGCTACGCAGATGGTACGAAAGGAAGAAGAACGGGCTGCCGGGGCTTTGGCCGCTGCGCGGGCTGCTGGCGGACTTGCTGCAGACCTTGGTCTGCGCGAACCGAACTTGCGTGGACTTGTTCCCTCAGCGCTGGCCGTGACCGAAGGAGAAAGACCTGTCGATGGAGCAGGCGTCACGCTGGCCTTTGGGGCAGCACCGGTGCTTTGGTTCGACGCGGCACGCTTTTCGGAAGAGCAAGCCCAAGACCTTGCAGACCGGATAAAGCGGATTGCCACGGTGATGCGCGACACACCTGACGTTGATCTCGCAGATCTAAACGGCCTGACGCCCGCACAAATACAGCAGTTTGCGGGGGCCTTGGAGACAACGGCCAAAGATTTCGATCGCACAATGACGATGGCGGGCGCAGTTCTGGCCCAGGCTGCCAGAACTCCCGACGCCGTAGCCATCATCACGGGCAACACACAGGTAAGCTATGCCAATCTGATGGCCAGAGCGGAGAAGATTGCCGCCTCTCTGCAGACCATGGGCGTAAGCAATGGCGTGCTGGTCGGGTTGGCATGTCAACGGGGTTTGAACCTAGTTGCGGGTGCACTGGGCATCCAACTTGCAGGTGCGGCCTATGTGCCCATGGATCCGACCTATCCCCCTGAACGGCTTGCGTTTTTCGCCAAAGACTCCGGCTGCACGGTTATCGTGACGGAGGCCGAAGTTGTTTCTTGTGTGCCACGGGGCCCGAGGTATCTGGTTCTGGATGCCGACTGGGCGCAAGCAGGGGCTGAAACCAGCGCAGTGGCAGGGCGGCCAACGGCAGCGGATGCAGCCTATGTGATATACACCTCTGGATCCACCGGCCAGCCGAAGGGCGTGGTGGTCAGTCATCGCAACGTGCTCAATCTGTTTGCGGCGATGGATGACGTTGTTGGAACGGACCCTGGCGTCTGGCTTGCCGTCACTTCCATTTCCTTCGACATCTCGGTGCTGGAACTGTTCTGGACCCTCTCTCGGGGATTCACAGTGGTTTTGGCAAGCGATGCGGCGCGGCTGCGGCCGTCCGGGGACAGTCAGGTCAGCGCACGCAAGATGGAGTTCAGCCTTTTCTATTGGGGCAATGACGACGGGTCAGGGCAGCGCAAATACGAGTTGTTGCTGGAGGGCGCGAAGTTTGCCGATACCAACGGATTCTGCGCTGTCTGGACGCCGGAACGCCATTTCCATGCTTTCGGTGGCCCGTATCCCAACCCGTCCGTAACAGGGGCGGCAGTGGCTGCCGTTACAAAGAACATCGGGGTCCGTGCAGGCAGCTGCGTCGTGCCACTTCACCATCCGGCGCGGATTGCCGAGGAATGGGCCGTCATCGACAATCTGACAAACGGTAAGGCTGCGCTGGCGATTGCCTCGGGCTGGCAGTTGGACGATTTCGTGCTCAGGCCCGAGAATACGCCGCCGGCCAACCGTCAAGCCATGCTTGACTCCATTTCAACCCTGCGTCGGTTGTGGCGCGGCGAGGAAGTGGCGTTCCAGCGCAAGGACGGGACGATGCATCCCGTTGTCACCCAGCCTCGCCCTGTGTCGAAGGAATTGCCGATCTGGCTGACTACGGCAGGAAATCCAGAAACCTGGCGGGATGCAGGGCGGATTGGAGCTAACGTACTGACGCACCTCCTGGGCCAGTCGGTCGCCGAAGTGGGAGAAAAGGTCAAGCTCTACCGCGCCGCGCTTGTAGAGGCTGGCCACGACCCTCGCGCGTTCAAGGTGACGCTGATGCTGCATACCTTCCTCGCAGAGGACCGGGATACCGCGCGCGACATCGCCCGCGAACCGATGACGAACTACCTTCGCAGCGCGGCCGCCCTGATCAAGCACTACGCCTGGACCTTTCCAGCGTTCAAGAAACCGCAAGGCGTTTCGGACCCCCTGGATATCGACCTCGCGGGCCTTGCCAAGGAGGAGATGGAGGCAATCCTGGATTTCGCCTTCCAGCGATACTTCGACGATTCCGGCCTCTTCGGAACTATCGAGGATTGTATCCACCGCGTCGAGGCGCTGAAGGCTATCGATGTGGATGAGGTGGCTTGCCTAATCGACTACGGTATTCCGTCTGCACAGGTGATGACGGCGCTGACGCCGCTTGCAGAGGTGCTTCGACGAACCAATTGTGGGGTGGAAGCGGATGACTCGCTTGCTGGTCTGATCACTGCGAATGGGGTGACGCACCTGCAATGCACGCCGTCACTGGCGCGGATGCTGTCCGATGACGCGGGTGCCCGCGCTGCACTCTCTCGCCTGAAACGCGTCCTGATTGGAGGCGAGGCGTTGCCGGGGCGGTTGGCGTCAGACCTTTCAACGCTGATCGGTGGGCCAGTGTTGAACATGTACGGACCGACCGAAACCACCATCTGGTCTTCATCCGAAGCGACCACGGGTGGCGATGGGGTGGTCAACATTGGCCGTCCAGTTGCAAACACATCGTTTTACGTCCTCGATGACGCTGGTTGTCCTGTCCAAGACGGCACAGAGGGTGAGCTGTGGATCGGGGGGGACGGAGTTGCGGAAGGCTACTTCCAGCGGCCGGACCTGTCGGAGGCCAGGTTTCGGACTGATCCCTTTGCGAAGCCAGGACGCATGTACCGGACTGGCGACATGGTTCGGCGCAGGGAAGATGGGCGGTTCGATTTTCTTGGCCGAGTGGACACTCAGGTCAAAATAAGGGGCCATCGGATAGAACTGGGAGAAATCGAAGCGGCGATTGAAGCTGTCAGCGGTGTCCGTCAGGCTGTGGTCATTTCCCGTGAGCATGCCCCGGGGGATCTGCGCCTCGTGGGCTATGTCGTTGCCAATGGTACAGTCGGCGAGGGATTCTTGCGCGATGCCCTGGCGGCGCGTCTCCCTGACGCAATGGTGCCGGCCCATCTGGTGATGCTGTCAGCCTTTCCCCTGACGCCGAACGGGAAGGTAGACCGCAAAGCCTTGCCAAACCCGTCGGCCCGCGCCGATCCTCCAGCCCCTGCAACGGTTCCAACGGAAGACAAGGTGGAACAAGCCATCGCGGCAGTCTGGTCGAGACTGCTGGGTGTGCCGCACATCGCCCCAAGCGACAACTTCTTTGCTCTCGGCGGGCATTCTCTTCTCGCCGTGCAGGCGCATCGGGATCTAAAGTCCGCATTGCAGTCGGATCAGCTGACGATCACGGACATCTTCAGATTTCCGGTGCTGTCAGCCCTCGCTGCGCATCTCCGGCCTCCAGTCAGCAAGAAGCCCGAAACCGCGAACGTCGAAGATGGGCCCGAAGGCAAATCGGAGGCAATGGCGCGGAGAAAGGCGATGCGGGAAGCGCGAGAGAGGCGATCTTGATGGGGTCTTCGCCGACCGTGAGCGACATCGAAACCGCGCTTGGTTCCCTTTTTCCCTACGGCACTGCAGTGGCGGCGGAGAGGATTGTCCACGGCAGAGACGGCGAGCTATGGCCGGACGAGCGTGCGGCAGTGGCCGGAGCCGTTTCGGAGCGCAGGGCGGAATTCACGGCCGGGCGGATCGCCGCACGCCGATGCCTTGCGAGGCTTGGTCTTCCGGCATCCGGCCTGCCCCTCGGACCGGATCGCGCAGCGGCTTGGCCTTGTGGCGTGTTTGGGTCGATAAGCCATACCGCAGGATTCGCAGTAGCGGTGGCGGGGACGAACGCTCCGCTCGGCGTTGATCTGGAGATTGATGAAGGTCTCGAAGCTGATCTCTGGCCTGTCATCTGCTCGGTCGAAGAACTTGCAGAACAGCCTGACATGGATGTCGGGCGCTGGGTGCGGCGCATTTTTTCGGCGAAAGAGGCGGTCTTCAAGGCACAAGAACCCGCCAATCGCACCTTGTTCGGCTTTGACGCCGTCAGGGTGCGTCTGACCAGTGACGGGTTCGTTGCATCGTATGTGCGCGATGTCGGTCGCTTCTGTACCGGACAGCAAGTGCGGGGCGGACTTGCCTCCCTGCACGGGATGATCATCGCCGCAGCGACAGTTTGATTTGATCTCGACGAAGCCTGCGCTTCTTCCCGGCCTTGGCCTGCAAGGTCTGGCAATCGGATCACGCAGGTCAGCGAGGTCGGGCGGCGACTATCCGCAAGGCTGCAATGACCTTGGTTGCCGTCTCACTTCACCCTCTGTAGGCGGATTGGAACAATTGGAATCCAACCACTAGAGGGGTCTTGATGAAAACCTTGGAAGCGTTCCTGGTCGCTCTGCGAATGATGGAGTCGGACGGCAACTATCAGGCCGTGAACTCTCTCAGCTTTCTGGGCGCTTATCAGTTTGGTGAGGCCGCGCTGACAGACCTTGGGTTTGTTCATTCCGACGGGGACGCTTACGACAACAACTACGGCGGTGGCTGGACCGGCAAGCACGGCATCAACTCTGCCGACGAATTCCTCGGCAGCAAACGGGCGCAGGACCGGGCCATGGAGGAATGGCTTATCGTCATGTGGAAACAGATAGAGCTGCACGGGGTGGATCACTACACCTGGAGTGAGGTTGAAGGCGTGACCATGACTCCGTCTGGAATGCTCGCTGGGGCCCATCTGCTTGGCGCAAAGTCGTTGGGCAAGTATGCGAAGTCGAATGGACGGACCGATCCCCAAGATCCCTACGGCACTTCGCTAAGCACTTACGTCGAACAACTTAATGGATACGAGGTGCCGGTCAGTCTGAAGACCGTGCCATCCAGTTGAGAGATACTTCGCCGCGAAATTTCAGCGCGGCAAGGGGATGGCGAGCCTTGCCCTGAAGCGGGGGGATGTTTCCAGGGTGATGCGCCCTTTCCACTTCTGTTCCACAAGCGCACTTACCAGTTTTGAGCCAAAGCCGTTGCCCCGTTCCCTGGGCTCGGCTTGCGACTGCGGGTCATCCCATTCGAAGTTGAAGATCTGCTCGATCCCGTCACCAGTCTGGTAGGACCAGCTGACGGTCACCGAACCGCTTTTTTGCCCCAGCGTGCCATACTTGACCGAGTTGGTCGCCATCTCGTGCAGGATCAGTCCCATGTCGAAGCACAGCTCAGGCGGAATGAGCACGTCGCGACCATGCGTGACAACGCGCTCGCCAAAGGGCTTCAGCGCATCCTCCACCAGCTCGCAAAAACGGGTGGACGTCCAGCCGCCTCGGGACACGACATAGTTCGACCGCGAGAGCGCGCTCAGCCGCTTTCCAAAGGACTCGCGCGCCAACTGAAGGTCAGGAACCGTGTTGAAGGTCTGGTTGGCGATGCTGCTGACCAGTTGCAGCAAGTTGCCCGCCCGGTGCGCCATCTCGCGGACGAGAAGGGTCTGACGGTCGATCGCTGCCACCTGCCTTGCCGCCCCCGCAACGATGTTGGCCAGCGATTGCAGAAAGTCGGCATCAGTCTGGTCAAACTCCCGGACCTCACGCGAATGGATGCCGAATACGCCAAAGGGCCTCCGGTCCAGGCCAGGGATGACCACGGAAATGCCGCTTCTGACGCCGTGATCATGCAAAAGCGCCGGGCCATCAAAGCGGGTTTCGGTCCGTAGGTCCTGCACCAGCACGGGTTGGGCTGCATAAAGCGTGTATCCCGCCTGCGAGGCCATTTCGATGCCCACGGTGCCCTTGCCGACGAGGCCCTCCGCCCAGCCAACGCCTGACCGAAGTACAAGGTGGTCGGCTGCATCGGAAAACTGCAGGATCTTGGTAAGCGGAACGTTCAGGACTTCAGCTGCCACCTCAACCGCGCGGGCCAGCACACGATCGAAATCGCCTTCGTTCAACGCGAAGTTCCCGAAGCTGGCTACGGCGGACTGCTGGTCGAGCCGCCTCTGCAACAGCAACTCATCGCGAACCTGGGCCGAGACATCCAGGCAGATGCCTGCAAGATAGATCGTCCCGTCAGGTGCCGTGGTGACCCCACCCGAAGCTTCGATCCAGACATCCGGTTTGTCTGGGCGCGGCGCAGCCCGGTAGACCGCCCGGTATGGCCCGCCGGTGTCAACACTGGTCTTGATAGCCTGCCAGAGGTCTTCGGCGTCTCCAGGATGAAGATCCTGTCGGAAGCTCTGCAGCGTCCCGTCAAACGAACCGGCCGGAAGGTGATGAACGCTTTCCAGGTTTCGCGTCCACTCAAGATGGTCGCTGTCAACCCTCCATCGCCACACCCCAGCGCCGCCAAGCCGCAGGCCTTCTTCCAGGGCGCAAGCTTCTGAAAGGAACGCAACCGGCGCACCATCAGCTTCAGGTTTCATGGTCATCGGCTTGCGCGGCCCTTCTCTGTTCAAGCAAAGCACTCGCACGCACACTCTGGCAAACAGAGCCTAGCTTGTCCCGTGCCAGCGTCAATCCGAAGCGTGTAGCTTGCGCCAAGACGCACCCCCGCCCCGCTGAGATACGGCTGTTCCAGCCGTCGTCGCAATCCGGGCCTATCCAACCCGACGGGCCACGATGTCCTTGGGCCCGCCTGCAAACACGCCCACGCTTCCTGTTGCACCTTCGGACAGCAGTTCAGGGTGTGCTGGCAATGCTGGTTGGCAGTCTGCCAACGGCCCGTTAGTGTTCGCAGGCCCGTCAGCCACCGCTACGGCCCTATCCGCACCACCCGAGGGGTTCAGATGCGCATCTGTGTGTTCTTTGTTGTTGACGGTCCAAAGCTCGAGGCACAGGCGTGTTTTCTTGCCCCCACCCTCCGCAAACACCTTGGCCCCGAAGTGTCGGTTATCGCCTATCGCCGTCAGGATGCGAGCCCAATCCAGCCGGTCACGGCGCGCATCCTCTCAGCTTGCAACGTGGAACTGCGCGACATCCCGAACACCGGACACGATGACCGCAGCCCATGGACCGCGCCATACCCGATCGGCAACAAGATCATGGCTGCAAGCGATCCGCGCGATTGCGACATTTCGGTCTTCATCGACACGGACACGGTGTTTGCCGCCCCTATCGATTTCGCGTCCCTCCTGGGAGAGGCCCAGATCGCGGCCGTCATCTCTGACTATTCGACCGAGTCGAACACCGTCGAGGGGTGGACTGCATTCTACGGTCACTTCGACCTCCCGCTGCCTGCCGACAGGATCAGGTTGCCGCGTGGTCGCCGCATCGTGTGCCTGCCATACTTCAATGCTGGTCTTCTGATCTTCCGCGATAGCTTTGGTTCCGAAGATCGCTGCTTCGGTGCGGAATGGCTGCAGGACACAATCCGGTTCGACAATGAGATTACCGTTCCGTTCAACCGTGCGAACCTGGATCAGTTAACCCTGCCGATTACGGTCCACCGGCTTGGCCACAAGGTCACCCAGCTTCCCAAAGCGGTGAACTTCAATCTTCCTGCCTATGGGAACATGCCGGGTGCCGAAAAGCTTCTGATCCATTACCACCGCTTCGGGGTCTTGTGGTCCAACCCCGACCTCGCGCTCCCGGTGCTTGACGCCCTGCGCGAACGGCACGGCGCACAGGCGCTGGCTGCCGTCGTGGACAGCTTTGGTGCAAGCCTCGCCCTCATGCGGTTCAAGCGCTTGCTTTGATCGGCAGAGCCGCCTGCGGTGCGGTCGCCTACCAGGACTGCCTGCAGCAGCCTTAGCGGGCGAACCGCTTGTACTTCACCCGCTTCGGCTCCAGTGCGTCAGGGCCAAGACGGCGGACCTTGTCATCCTCATAGGCCTGGAAGTTGCCCTCGAACCACTCCACATGCGCATCGCCCTCGAAGGCGAGGATGTGGGTGCAAAGCCGGTCCAGGAAGAAGCGGTCGTGGCTGATGATGATAGCGCAACCGGCAAAGTCTTCGATGGCGGCTTCCAGCGCCTGCAGGGTTTCGACGTCAAGGTCGTTGGTCGGCTCGTCGAGGAGCAGCACATTGCCGCCCGACTTCAACAGCTTGGCCATGTGAACGCGGTTGCGCTCTCCGCCTGACAGGAGGCCGACCTTCTTCTGCTGGTCCGTCCCCTTGAAGTTGAAGGCCCCGGTATAGACCCGGCTGTTCATCTGCATGTCGCCCAGGTGGATAACCTCTGCCCCGCCCGAGATCTCTTCCCATACGTTCTTCGCCGGGTCCAAAGCATCGCGCGACTGGTCGACGAACGCCAGCTTCACGGTGTCGCCCAGCTTGATCGTGCCGGCGTCGGGGGTCTCCTGCCCGATGATCATGCGGAACAGGGTCGACTTGCCCGCCCCGTTCGGACCGATCACGCCGACGATGGCGCCCGGCGGCACCGTGAAGGACAGATCCTCGATCAGGAGCTTGTCGCCCATCGCCTTGCGCAGGCCTTCGACCTCGATCACCTTGTTCCCTAGACGCTCGCCGTTCGGAATGATGATCTGCGCCTGGGTCGAACGTTCCATGACGGTCTGCCCCGCCATCTCGTTGTAGCGCGCAAGACGGGCCTTGCCCTTGGACTGCCGGGCTTTGGCACCAGAGCGGATCCACTCCAGTTCCTTTTCCAGCGCCTTCTGCTTCGACTTGTCCTCACGCGATTCCTGCGCCATCCGCTTGGCTTTCTGGTCCAGCCAGGCGGAATAGTTGCCCTCGTAGGGAATGCCGCGCCCGCGATCCAGCTCCAGGATCCAGGACGTGATGTCGTCCAGGAAATAGCGGTCGTGGGTCACGATCAGGATGGTGCCTTTGTAGGCCATCAGGTGCTTCTGCAGCCAGGCGATCGATTCCGCGTCAAGGTGGTTGGTCGGTTCGTCAAGAAGCAGCATGTCCGGCTTTTCAAGAAGAAGCTTGCACAGCGCCACGCGGCGACGTTCACCGCCAGACAGGGTCGAGACGTCGGAATCATCGGGCGGGCAACGCAGCGCGTCCATCGCGACGCCGACTGAAGCTTCAAGTTCCCACAGGTTGCCCGCATCGATCTGGTCTTGCAGAGCCGCCATTTCGTCAGCGGTCTCCTCCGAATAGTTCATGGCCAGTTCGTTGTAGCGCTCCAGGATCGCGGTTTCCTTGGCCACGCCCAACATGACATTTTCCTTGGCAGTCAGCGTCGGGTCAAGATGCGGCTCCTGCGCCAGATAGCCAACCTTGGCCCCCTTGGCAGCCCAGGCGTCGCCTTTGAAATCGGTGTCCATGCCGGCCATGATCTTCAGAAGCGTTGACTTGCCCGCGCCGTTGACCCCGACCACACCGATCTTCACGCCCGGCAGGAAATTGAGATGGATGTTCTCAAAGCACTTCTTGCCGCCCGGGTACGTCTTGGAGACGTTCTCCATGTGGTAGACATACTGATAGCTGGCCATGATCGTGCTCCATCTGGGGTTGGCGCGTATGTAGCGACGATGCAGCCGCGCTGCAACCGGCTGGGTGGGGTGTTCCGGACTTGGCAGCCGCAGCGGACTGGGGCTTTTGGGCCCCTTCTGGCAAGGAGATGCA
Organism: Rhodobacter sp.; assembly: GCA_031425795.1. GTDB lineage: Bacteria > Pseudomonadota > Alphaproteobacteria > Rhodobacterales > Rhodobacteraceae > Tabrizicola. The sequence goes on from JANPJZ010000249.1 coordinate 23,652, forward strand.
AGATGCGGCTTGGTCTGACTTTGGCGGCAACTGTCGCAATGGCTTCAGGTGCGGCGGCGCAGGTGACGAACAATGTGGCGCCTGGCAATCTTGCGCCCGCAACGGACCCCGGCTGTGTGACCGTGGCAGGCGCGGTTGCGCAGTTGTCGCCACCTGATCTAGCGCTCGGCGTGCTTGCCTGCGGCAGCGCTGCAAACTGGGATGCCGCCGCTGACCTCTATATCCTGATGCGGATGCGCGTGGCCTTTGACATGATGCGGGTGACCGACGCCACTGCCCATCAGGCCGGCGATGTGCTGGCGATGCAGGTGACAGATAGCCTGACGGGCGAGGACCTCGCCAGATTTCAGGAGGCGCTTGGCCGCTTCCCCACCCCGGGCGAGGCGCGACACCAGGCCTTCTGTCAGGCCTCGGCTGCCGTCCTGCCGCAGCATGATCCCGCGTGGATGATCCAGCACGGCATGGATGCATTCCTCGGATCCGGCGAGGATGCACTGGCCAGGGACTTCTCGCCCCAGGATGCATGGTCAAGGATCGTGCAGGACTACATGGAATGCGGTGCGGGCTGATTGATGCCCACAGCCCATTGTAAAACCGCGCCTCCTGCGGTCAATTGACCGCCAACAACGCAGCGGGGGACCATGCGGCAGGGGTTTCCGGTGGCAAGCCGTGGCATGGTGATCGGCCTTCTTGGCGGATCGTTCGATCCGGCGCATGAAGGGCATGTCCACATAACGCGTGAGGCGCTGAAGCGGATGGGCCTTCATCAGGTGTGGTGGCTGGTCAGCCCCGGCAACCCGCTCAAGGCCCGCCAGCCTGCTCCTATGGCCGATCGCATGGCGCAGGCGCGGTCGGTGATGCAGCACCCCCGCGTCAAGATCACCGCTCTTGAGGCGGCCCTTCGGACCCGCGCCACCGCCGACACCCTGGACCGTCTGCGCAAGATCTATCCTGGAGTGACCTTTGTCTGGCTGATGGGCGCTGACAACCTCGTCCAGTTCCACCGCTGGGACCGCTGGCGTGACATCCTGCGCTCGGTCGCAGTCGGGGTCCTGGCGCGGCCAGGCTCGGGCGTCGCTGCTCGGACCTCGGTCGCCGCACGTGCCTTTCAGGTTCACCGCGTATCAAGGGGTGAGACGCTTCGCGGACATGCGCCCCCGGTATGGGCGTTCGTCAACGTGCCGATGAACGACACCTCTTCGACCGAAATCCGGGCGAGGGGAGGGTGGCGGTCAGGCTGACGGCACAGAAACTTGAGAAGGGTTGCTGCTTCCCGGGCTATAGAAATCGGCCGGATCAGCTATCACCGGAAAAACGGGGGTTCTTAGAGTGATCACGCGGCGTTCTCTTCTGGTTGGTCTTTTGGCCGGTGTCGCCGCCCCGGCGTTGGCCGAGGTCATCGAAACCTCGCCCCGTCCACGCCCAAGGCCTGGGGCCGCCTCGCCGTCGGCGTCCTCAGCCGGTGAGTACGACAGCCTGATTGCCCAGGCCAAGCTTGGCGGGGCGGTCAGCTTCATTGTCCTGGATGCCCGAACTGGCGCAGTACTTGCTTCTCGTGAGCCTGACCTGATGCTGCCGCCTGCCAGCGTCGCGAAGGCCGTGACCACTCTCTACGCGCTGGAAAAGCTGGGACCGGGTTTCCGCTTTGCCACCCGCGTCCTGGCAACCGGGCCGATCGAGGCCGGAATGGTCCAGGGCGACCTCGTCCTTGTTGGCGGCGGCGACCCGACTCTGCAGACCGACCAGCTCGGCGACCTCGTCGCACGGCTGGCGCAGGCGGGGCTTCGGGGGGCGTCGGGGCGGTTCCTCTACTGGGATGGCGCCCTGCCAGCCCTGCGCGGCATCTCGGCGGATCAGCCGGAGCATGTCGGCTACAATGCCGCCGTGTCCGGCCTGAACCTCAACTTCAACCGGGTGCATTTCGAATGGAAGCGCGCCGGGGGGGACTGGCAGGTCGCCGTCGATGCGCGGGGGGAACGGTTCGTTCCGCAGGTCGACATGGTCCGCGTCGCCATCGCCGCGCGGGAGGCGCCGCTGTTCACCTACGCCCCCGGTCCTGTGGAGGAATGGACCGTCGCCTCCTCCGCCCTTGGCAAGGGGGGAAGCCGCTGGCTGCCGGTCCGCGATCCGGGGGCCTATGTGGCCGAAGTCTTCCGCACCCTCGCCCGAGCCCAGGGCATCCGGCTGGAGATGGGGGCCCGGACCCAGTCGGTCCCGCCGGGGGCTGAGGTGGGGCGTATGGAGAGCGAACCCCTGACGGAGGTGCTGCGGGACATGCTGCGGTTCTCCACCAACCTGACGGCAGAATGTGTCGGGCTGACCGCCTCGGGCGCCACCACGCTGGAGGCTTCGGGGCGGGCGATGTCCGACTGGGTGGCGGAGCGGTTCGGGGTGACGATGGACCTGCACGACCACTCCGGCCTTGGGGGGCGGTCGCGGGTGACGGCGGCGGGGATGGCGCGGGTGCTGGTCCGAGCGGAGGGGGAGAAGCGGGGGCTGAAGGCGATCCTGCGCGACGTCGGGATGAAGGACGACAAGGGCGCGGTGATCGAGGGGCATCCGGTGAAGGTGCTCGCGAAGTCGGGGACGCTGGACTTCGTTTCGGGGCTGGCGGGGCATGTGGTGCCGCCCTCGGGGAGGGAACTGGTGTTCGCGATCTTCTCGGGCGACCCGGAGCGGCGGGATGCGGTGCCGGTGGCGCTGCGGGAGGAGCCGGAGGGGGGGAAGGCCTGGACCAAACGGGCGCGGCGGCTGCAGGGGCAGCTGATCAGCCGCTGGGCGGGGGCCTATGGGTGAGACGGGGGCCGCAAGGGCCTCCGGACGTGTCCCGGGCAGGGACAGGGGGGTAAGGGGTTGATTTTGTTGGGGTGGGGTGCGGGGGGTAAGGGTTTGTTAAGGCATTCGAGAGTGTGAGGTGGTTTGTCATCTGCCTCAGATCAGTTCGGCACAGTCGTAAGTTGATGTTTACAAGAACTACGGTAGTGTTGCGATGAAAAGCTTGGGAGTACCAATGGCAAAAAATATTGTGACAATCGGTCTTTCCTTGGCGGGAAATGCTGTAACAAACAAGGCTTTTTCCTCAAAGGCTTCGTTGCTAGACTTCGACATCATCTTGTTCAGGCCGGACATCTCGACATTTCTGAGTGGCGCGGGTGAGAGTAGATACAACGGAAAACGCTGCTTGGGCGATGAGGCGTCATTTAAGCTAAAGGAAAGTTGCGAACACTGGCGAAGAGAAATTAAGGAAGCGTTCAACGGTGGGAAAACTGTTATTGTTTTCCTAAGCGAGTTAGTCGAGGTTTTCATTGACACTGGAAGGAGGGAGCACTCCGGGACTGGCCGGAACCGTCAAGAAACAAGAATTGTGGACCACTATTCTAACTTTAAGTCTCTCCCGATTTCGGAAAAGGTTACAGCCACAAATGGATCTTCCATGAAGTTGGCTCAGTCATCAACTGGTCTGTTATCTCAGTACTGGCTACATTTCCAAGCACTTTCCAAGTATAATGTTATCTTTTCTGAATCAAAAAAGGTTTGCATTGAAACTAAGTCTGGTGAAAAACCGGTCGGCCTGCTTTATTTAAGTGAAGTTTCAGGCGGTTCTCTGCTGCTACTTCCTGACATCGACTTCAATAAAAGAGAATTTTTTGGTTCCAATGGAACTGCGTTTAGTAAGGCGGCCCACGAATTTGCAGGCCTATTGCTGCAACAGGTTGTAGCTCTAGAGAAAGCTTTGCGATCTGCATCGGATTTAACACCTGAGCCAACCTGGGTATCGTTGCCGGAATATGTAACGAAGCCGGAGGCCGAAGCCCGACAAAAGCTGCTTCTGGCTGAAGAGGAGGTGACTGAAGCGCAACGGAAGAAGGAAATGGTTGAGGATGAACTGCAGCAGGCTGGAAAGTTAAAGAGGCTAGTCTATGAAGGAGGTAAGGCACTCGAGGAGGCGATCATAGAGTCGTTGATAGTTCTCGGCTACAATGCAAATTCTTACCGGGACAGCCAATCAGAGTTCGATGTTGTATTTGAGTCAGATGAAGGTCGACTAATCGCCGAAGCCGAAGGTAAAGACAACAAGGCCGTCAATATTGATAAATTGCGCCAGCTGTCTTTGAATGTCCATGAATACCTGCAGCTTGAAAGCGTGTCAGTCCCTGCAAAGGGTGTTCTCTTTGGGAATGGATATCGCCTGGTCGATCCCAAAGATCGCCCTAGCCAGTTTACCGAAAAATGTGTTGTGGCTGCTAAATCAACAGGAATAGCATTAGTAGAAACGACCAAACTACATTCTGTTGCAAAGTATGTTTCCGAGTCTGGCGATGAGTCATACTCTAGACTTTGCAGAGAAATTCTCGCCAGTGAGTCAGGGATAATAGATTTTCCTCCCAGAAATCCAAGCGAAGGTGCGGTAGAGGCGGTTGTTACCCGCTCTGAAGATGTCTTTAACTGATCCTTTGTAGAGGCGTGACTCGACAAAGGCTTTGTCTGTTTCTCCGAGCTTGGCCCGGAAACAAGGGCGAAGCTTTCCGGACAGCGCAGTCTTTGGGGAGGGGCTGCGGGATAAAGCAACTACGTCGGCCGTTGGGACGCCCACCCGAGGGAGGGCGCGGCCCTATGTTGTGATTGGGGGTGCCCCCCCTCCCCGGCCCTCCCCCACAAGGGGGGACGGGAGGCGCTAGGTGGTTGGGGTGGGATGGGGTTGAACCGGGGGCGGTGCGCTGTAGCGCACCCTACGGTGGGCTGTCATCCCCGCGAAGGCGGGGACCCGGTTGGGTCGGAGCGCTGTGGGTCCCCGCTTTCGCGGGGATGACAGTGTGGGGAGGAGTTGGGGTATGTCCGGCCTGCGGTCACATCCCGATATGCCGCACCCTTGCGCCCCACTCGATCGCGGCGGCGTGCAGGCGGTCGATCTTCAACTCCTCGCGGACTTCTTCCAGCATGCGGAGCTCGACCTGGCTGTGCCGGCCGTCGGCGGTGACGACGTCGCAGGCGAGCGCGTAGGCGGTCTCGTGGAGGCGGACGGGCAAAGCCTCACGGATGAGGCCGAAGAGGGCGTCTAGGCCGTCTTCCTCCTCAAAAAGATCCAGCACGGTGCGGCTGACGCGGCGGATGCGGTCGGGGTCGTAGGCGACGAAGATCGGCATGTGGTTGACCATGCGGGTGATGGCCACAAGCTCGGCCGTGCGGATGTCCTGATCGGAGGCGGAGCAGGCCAGCATCACGGCGACGAGCGCGTCTTGCGGGGACATGGGAGCGGTATCAAGCATGGGTGACCCCTTGGGTTCGGTTCGGTGCACATTATTGACGCGGGGCGGGGGGGGCAATAGAGGACGGGGGTCCGGGGCAAGGGGTCGCGGGCGAAGGCGGGAGTGGATGCGATGGGCGCTTTGCGCGATGCGGCGATGGTGTCGAAGGCCTGGCCCTTCGAAGAGGCGCGCGCGGTGTTGAAGCGCTATGGCGGGAAGGACCCGGCGAAGGGGTACGTGCTGTTCGAGACGGGGTACGGGCCGTCGGGGTTGCCCCACATCGGGACGTTCGGCGAGGTGGCGCGGACGACGATGATCCGGCGGGCGTTCGAGATCATCTCGGACATTCCGACGCGGCTGATCTGCTTTTCCGACGATGTGGACGGGATGCGGAAGGTGCCGGAGAACGTGCCGAACGGCGACATGCTGCGGCAGTACATGCAGATGCCGCTTACCTCGGTGCCCGATCCGTACGGCGAGTACGAGAGTTTCGGCGCGCACAACAACGCGATGCTGCGGCGGTTTTTGGACACGTTCGGCTTCGAGTATGAGTTCATCTCGGCGACGGAGTTCTACAAGAGCGGGCAGTTTGACGCGACCTTGCGGCTTTGTGCCGAGCGGTATGACGCGATCATGGGGATCATGCTGGCATCGCTGCGCGAGGAGCGGCAGCAGACGTACAGCTGCTTCCTGCCGATCCATCCGGAGACTGGCCGGGTGATGTATGTGCCGATGAAGAACGTGGATGCCGTGCGGGGGGAGATCACGTTTGACGACGAGACGGGGCGGGAGTGGACGGTGCCGGTGACGGGGGGCCAGTGCAAGCTGCAGTGGAAGCCGGACTTTGGCGCGCGCTGGGCAGCGCTGGATGTGGACTTCGAGATGTACGGGAAGGACCACTCCACCAACACGCCGATCTATGACGGGATTTGTGAAGTGTTGGGGGGGCGGAAGCCGAACCACATGACGTACGAGCTGTTTCTGGATGACCAGGGGCAGAAGATCTCGAAGTCCAAAGGCAACGGGCTGACGATTGATGAGTGGCTGACCTATGCGGCGACTGAGAGCCTGTCGTATTTCATGTACCAGAAGCCGAAGACGGCGAAGCGGATGCATTTCGACGTGATCCCGCGGGCGGTGGATGAGTATCACCAGCAGTTGCGGGCGTTTGTGGACCAGCCGCTGGAGCAGCAGGTCAAAATCCGGTGTGGCATATCCACGGGGGCAAGCCTCCAGTGTCAAAGATGGTGGTGTCGTTCGGGATGCTGTTGAACCTGGCATCTGTGTCGGGGGCGAAGGATGCGGGGGCGCTGTGGAAGTTCCTGCAGCGGTACGCTCCGGATGCGAGCCCTGAGACGCATCCGGACCTGGATGCGGCGGCGGGGTATGCGGTGCGCTACTTCGCCGACAAGATCGCGCCGACGCGGGTGTTCCGTTTGCCCGATGCCAAGGAGCGGGCGGCGATGGAGGATCTGGTTGCGCGCCTCAAGGTCTGGGATGGGGCGACGGACGACGAAGCCTTGCAGTCGATGGTCTTTGCGGTGGGCAAGGAGCATGGGTTCGAGCCGCTGCGCGACTGGTTCAAGGCGCTGTACGAGGTCTTGCTGGGGGCGTCGGACGGGCCGCGCTTTGGCGGGTTCATCGCCCTTTACGGGATTGGTGAAACTGTGGCGCTGATGGAGCGGGCGCTGAAGGGCGAACTGGTTGCCTGAGGTCCCGAATGGGAGGCGGGTGGAACTGGAGGCGGAAGGTCATGCACTTTGGCGCATGGCAGTCGATGCCGCCAAGTCAGTGCTGGGGAGCCGTGGCTGCGGGGCGCGCTGCGCGTAAAGCTGAGGCGCGACTTGCTGATTGGCTGCTATGCGGACCGGGTCATTGCAGGTGCGTTTTCAGGAAGGTTATGGTTTCTCCGACCATCTGGTCCAGCGTTTCCGGCCCGGTGAAGGCGTTGAAGACGTGGTCCATGTCGGCGATCCATTTGATCTCTTCTCCCTCATGCGCGGCGAGGAAGACATCGACGGCGGTGGGCAGGACTGTCGTGTCCTTGGTGCCGTGGGCAATGAGCAGGGGACCCTGGTAGGAGGCGAGCTCGGCGGGCGGGTCAAAGGTGGTGACGCCTTCGAAGAAGCCGCGCTTGAGTTCGATCACAGCGCCCCAGGGGAGGGTTACGGGCAGGGCCGCGTCGCCCGCTTCGAGGCCCTTCGCAAGGGTTTCGGCCCCGACAATGCCGCCGAAGCTTTCTTCGGGGTTCGCCACGGCGGCCCAGAGGACGAGGGCGTCGGGCTTGTCGGACCGGCCCGCGACGGCGGTGGCGACAAGGCCGCCCTGGCTCCACCCGATGACGGCAAGACGTTGGCCGTCGACGGCGGGGTTGGCCTCCAGCCAGTCGATGGCGGCCAGTCCGTCGGCCACCTGGCCCTCGAAGGTGGTGTCGGCGAAGGCACCGGGGCTTTCACCCGAGCCGCGGAAGTCGATCCTCAGGGAAGCGATGCCTTGTTCAGCGAGGAGGCGCGCAGTGCGGGAGAAGACGCCTTCGTCAGTGGTGGCGACGGGAAGTTCATCGCGGCTGCCGGTGAAGCCGTGGAAGAGGAGGACCACTGGCGCGGGATCGCCCGCCGGGGTTTCAAGCGTGCCGATCACGCTGCCAAGAGCTGTGTCGATGGTGACGGTCTCTTCCGACTGGGCGAGGGCAGGGGCAGCACAGAGGCAAGCCAGGAGGGCAAGGGCGGCACGCATGGTCAACACTCCATTCTTCGGGAAGGGAGATTGCAGAGAAGACCCGTCCTGAGGATACGTCAACCAGCTTTTCGGTCTTGCGACTGCGTATTTGACGCGGGAACTGCGTGCCCTATCCTTCTAGGACGGGGACGCGAAAAAAGGATTGCGCCATGCGCTTTGTCTACGCTTGCCTGACTGTCATCACCCTGGCCCTTCCGGCCGCCGCGCAGGAAGAGCCGATCCAGAACACGATCCAGGGCCAGATCGATGCCTTCCAGGCCGATGATTTCGCCAAGGCGTTCAGCTTTGCCAGCCCCAACATCAAGGGTATCTTCGGCACCGCGGACAATTTCGGGGCGATGGTGAAGAATGGCTATCCGATGGTCTACCGTCCGGCAGAGGTGGAGATGCAGGATCTGCGCGAGATTGCAGGCAACCTGTGGCAGCGCGTGCGGATCACCGATCAGGCGGGGCGGGGGCATCTGCTGGATTACATGATGATCGAGACCCCGGAAGGCTGGCAGATCAACGCCGTGCAGCTTTTGCCAGCGCCGGATATCGGTGTCTGACATCAATCAGGGGTATTTATCCTTCTGCGAAGGACCCTGCCCACGGGGTAAGGTGTTGCGCCGGGGCAGCCCTTGGCGCGCGGCAGTCTGACGCCCTTTTAAGCCCTCCTTGCTACCCCAATGTTCCATGGCGACGCGGTGCCGGGGTACATTCCCAACCGCTTCGCCCAGGCATTGGCGCGAAGCGAGGGAACTTTCATGAACAAGGCTATCACCGACGGGCTGGTCCTGATGCCGCCGCCGTTCTCGGCCGGCTTGAACCTGTGGTCGCGCGAGGACGGGACGCCCGGGTCGGGGTCGTACCAGGGGCAGCCAAATGCCGCGCTGGTCACGAATGATCAGGATTTTGCGGGCTGTCTGGAGCTGCAGAAGACCTCGGCGACGCAAAAGCTGCGGTCATTCGCGCAGACGCCGGTGCAGTCTGGGCTTTATCTGCGGGTGACGGCGCGGGTTAAGGCGGTGTCGGGGAACCTGCCTTCGGTGCAGATTGCGGCCTGGGCGGGGGACGTGGCAGGGGCGAATGTCGCCACGGTCACGCAAGTGGGGCCGGTGGTGCCCCTGACGTCTTACGGCGAAGTGGTGACGGTCAGCGCGATCATCTCTCCGGCCAGCCGCACCGGTGTGGACATGGCGTGGACGCCGCAGGTGGTTTACGCCCATGTCGGTCTGGACCTGACCGGCGCGAATGGCGGTGTGGTGCGGATCGACGACATCGTGGTGGAAGATGTGACCAACATCTTCATCCGCAAGCTGATGGACTGGGTGGATGTGCGCGACTATGGCGCGCTGGGCAACGGCAGCACGAACGATACGGCTGCGTTCCTCGCGGCAGATGCCGATGCGCAGGGGCGGGCGATCCTGGTGCCGTCCGGCGTGTTCCGGCTGACGAGCGATGTGACGATCAACACCCAGATCAGGTTCGAGGGCACGGTATCCATGCCGGCGAACCGCAAGCTGACGCTGACACGGAACTTTGACCTTGATACCTACGGACAGGCCTTTGGAACCGAGGTCGAGGGCTTTCGCCGGGCGTTGCAGGCGTTGTTCTTCTTCACCGACCATGTGACGCTGGACCTGTCCGGGCGCCGGGTGGACATGTCCGAGCCGATTGACGTGGCCGCGTTGACCGGGTTGACCAACTTCAGCAACCGTCGGGTTGTGCGCAACGGATCGCTGAATGCAGTTGCCTCGCCAGGCTGGGCGACGGAGGAGGCGACCTCGGTCGCGACATACTCGATCTCGCAGTCGACCACGTTGACGGGTGTGATCAACGTGGCAAACGTGCCGGTCGGGGCGCTGGTCATCGGGACCGGCGTGGGCCGTGAGGTCTATGTCAAGTCGAAGAACGTGGCGGCGGGAACGATCGAGTTGAGCCAGCCCCTGTGGGGCGCCGAGGGGACCCGGCCCTACACCTTCCGGCGGTTCAAATACATGCTGGACTTCAGCGGCTTTGACCTGTTGTCACGGTTCGAGCTTGAGGACATCGAGTTCAACTGTCTGGGCCTCTGTTCCGGTGTCACGCTGCCCCTGTCCGGGTCGACGCAGCGATTCATGTCCTGCACCTTCAACCGCCCGATGGACCGGGGGATCACCTCGACAGGGTCGGGGTGTCAGGGCATGTTTGTCGACATGTGCCAGTTCCTGTCGAATGAGCAGTCGGTTGCTGCGGTGGCACGGACGACGATCGCGATGAACGTCCAAGCCAATGACGTGAAGCTGCGCAACAATCGGGTCGTGCGCTTCGCGCATTTTGCCGTGGTGAACGGGACGGGCCACCTGATCCATGCGAACCACTTCTTTCAGGGTGACGACACGGCAGCAGGGGTGCGCCGCGCGGGGCTGATCTTCACCCAGACCAACGTCTCGACCGTGGTAACCGGCAACTATGTCGACAACTGCTTCATCGAATGGGGCAACGAGCATGACCCGATGCCCGAGTTCAACAGCGAGTTCTCGTTTGGCGGGCTGAACATCGTCGGCAACGTGTTCATCGCATCCAACACCTCGGCCGCGTTTCGCTGGGTGGTGGTCAAGCCTTACGGACCGGGGCATTTCCTGAACGGGTTCTCGATGACGAACAACAGCTTCCGGGTATTCGGGGTGGTCATCGAGCGGGTGGAGATGGTCGATACCTCGCTGCACGTGCTGGACTTCAGCAAGACGCGGAACGTGCGGGTGGACAGCAACAGCTTCAACCAGGTCACGCAGTCGATCCTGAATCCGGTCACCATCGCCCATACCCAGAACACGGCGGCCGATACCTGGAACATCAGTGCGCAGGGCTACATCCCCTTTGGTGGGCGCATCCGCATGGTTGAAGGTGTGATGCCCGAGGGCCCGGTGAGCAACGCCGCAAATGCCTTGCGCTATGCGTTCCCCCATGCATTGCCGGGAACGGGTGCGCAGTTCAACGAGGCCCAGTTGAAGTGGGGCGAAGCGGTGAAGGGCAAGGTCATCGTCAACATGCGAATGGACCTGCCGGCCTGAGGCCATTCCGGGGAAGAAGCAGGGGCGGTCCGGTCGGGCCGCCCTTTTTGCTTTTCAAAGCTGGTCCGGGGTCAGGCGGAACGCGCGGGCGAACCCGCCGTTCAGAAGGGCGCTTTGCGGCACCAAACGCACAAAGGCGAAATCGGGCAGGTCGATGTAGACCGTGGCCTTGGGGTTCTGAGCCAGCCAACGGGTCCGAAGGGCTGGGCGGTCCGGGTCGTCTGGGGCCACGAAGATGGCGCGGGCACGGACCATCAGGCGCGGATGGGTCAGCGGGTCGCCCTTGTCGCCAACCTCGCCCAGCATCAGGGCGCAGTCGGGGGTTTTCCGAAGGGCGCGAAAATGCGGGGCAAGGCCAGAGATCAGCGTAAGCGGCCCGACGTGATCATCGCGCGCAAAGGCGATGCGGCTTATCCCGGCGGTACCCGTGTCGGGGTCGGTCCAGGCGAGGGCAGCGTGACCCAGCGCCAAAAGCTGCCGCGCCAGTGCCACTGCTTCCGCATCGGCGGGCTGGACCGGCTCAGGGCGCGCGGAGCTGGGTTGCATGGGAAGGTCCGATGACAGTTGACAGAGAGTCGGGCGGGGAGTCTTGTGACGGAACCGCACCTGACATGTCAGCTTTTTCTGGCGCAGTCCCCCATGGGCGTCATCATGACCGACAGCATAGCGGGCCGCAAGGACCGCGCCGAATTTCTGCCCAAGATACTGACTGTCTGGCGGGAGGGGTACCGCCTGCATGACCTGCGGGCCGATGCGCTGGCCGGGCTGACCGTGGCCATCGTGGCGCTGCCCTTGTCGATGGCGATTGCCATTGCGAGCGGCGTGGGACCGGAGCGCGGGCTTTACACCGCGATTGTCGGGGGGTTCCTCGTGTCGCTGCTCGGGGGCTCACGCCATCAGGTGGGGGGGCCGGCGGGGGCGTTCATCGTGCTGGTCGCGGCCTGTGTGATGGCGGTGGGGCTTGAGGGGCTGATCCTAGCCACCTTCCTGTCGGGCATCTTGCTGATCGCGGCAGGGGCGCTGCGGTTCGGCACCTACATCCGTTATATCCCCTATCCGGTGACTGTCGGGTTTACCGCCGGGATCGCGGTCATCATCTTCGCGAGCCAGTTGCGTGAGATGTTCGGCCTGTCCCTGCCCGGGGCCGAACCAGGCGAAGTCTTCGCCAAGCTGGAGGCCCTGTGGGCCGCGCGGGGTACCTTCAGCTGGGCGGCACTGGCAGTGGCGGGACTGACGGCAGGACTGATCCTTGGATTTCGGCGCTTCCGGCCCGGCTGGCCGGGGATGCTGATCGCGGTCACTCTGGCCTCCGTCCTGGCAGCGGTTCTGGCACTTCCGGTGGACACGATCGGCACCCGGTTCGGCGCGTTGCCAAGCATGCTGCCCGCGCCTGCGCTGCCTGGCTTCAGCCTTGCGGAGGTTCAGGCGGCGCTGCCATGGGCGGCCAGTTTTGCGCTGCTGGGGGCGATTGAATCGCTCCTGTCAGCCGTCGTGGCCGACGGGATGAGTGGGGCCCGCCACCGGTCAAACGCCGAACTGGTGGCGCAAGGCGTGGCAAACATGGGGTCTGCTCTTTTCGGCGGGTTCTGCGTCACAGGGACCATCGCCCGGACGGCGACGAATGTGCGGGCGGGCAGCCGGGGGCCGGTGTCAGGGATGCTCCACGCGCTGTTCCTGCTGGCCTTCATGATGGTTGCGGCCCCCCTTGCAGCCTATATCCCGCTGGCAGCCCTTGCCGGGGTGCTGGGCGTGGTGGCCTGGGGGATGGCAGAGCGGCATGAGTTTGCCTCGCTGCTGCGGTCTTCACGTGGGGACGCGATGGTGGTCAGTGTGACCTTCCTCTTGGTCGTGTTCCGCGACCTGACCGAGGGGATCATCGTCGGCTTTGCACTGGCGGGGCTGGTCTTCATCCGGCGCATGTCCGAGACGGTGGAGATGCGCGGCGACGACCGTCCCTTGGGTGACGCGCGGGCCGACAGGGTGGTCTATACTCTGCGGGGCCCGTATTTCTTCGGCGCGGCGGCCCAGATTGGTGGCGTGCTGGAGCGGATTGCCGAGGCGCCGCGGGCTTTCGTGCTGGACATGGCCGAGGTGCCGCTGATCGACAGTTCCGGCGCACGCAGCTTTCACATGCTGGCGGGCCGCGCGCGGCGGCGGGGGGGGCAGCTCTATCTGGTGGGCCTGAGCGACAGCTTGCGCCGCAGGCTTGAGGCGCAGGGTCTGCGTGAGCCGGAGGTGCGTTTCCTGCCCGATGTTGCAGCCGTGGATCAGGTGCTCGACGCGCCGCAATCCAGCCACGATTCGCGCTGAGGTGGAAAAAGCCGCCAAATGCCCGAAACGCTCCGCACATCACGATCATGCGCTTTGGATCACAGGCGCGTGAGTGCCAGTCGCTTGAAATTCAACGTCTTCTCCCGGGAACTTTTCCGAAGTTTGCAGAATTGACGATGTAGAAGTCAATCATTTTACAGAATAATACTGTGAAATTGGGGGCTTACGAATTTCTTTACGAAGTGTTATCTTTGTGGCGGGAACGCGCGTTCCGCTGTTGGAGCGCATGCAGCCGCAGGGTTCTTGGCCGAACCTTGCGGGGAGGGGGAAAACGATGAGCGACGAGGCCTTGAAATCCGTTTATCCGGCATCTGCCGATTTTGTGGCGAAGGCGCATATCGATGCGGCCGGGTACGAGGCGCGCTATGCGGCGTCCATCGCGGACCCCGAGACATTCTGGGCCGAGGAAGGTCTGCGGATCGACTGGATCAAGCCCTATACCCGCGTCAAGAACACCTCCTTCGCGCCAGGCAACATCTCGATCAAGTGGTTCGAGGACGGGCATCTCAACGTCAGCGCCAACTGCATCGACCGTCACATGCTGACCCGCGCCAACCAGACCGCGATCATCTGGGAACCCGATGATCCGAAGGAACCCGCCCAGCACATCACCTATGCGCAGCTGCTGGAACAGACCTGTCGTCTGGCGAACGTGCTGAAGGCGCATGGCGTGACCAAGGGCGACCGAGTCGTGCTTTACATGCCGATGATCCCTGAAGCGGCCTATGCGATGCTGGCCTGCACCCGGATCGGGGCGATCCATTCCATCGTCTTCGGTGGCTTCTCGCCGGACGCGCTGGCCAACCGGGTCAACGACTCCGAGGCGAAGATCGTCATCACCGCCGACTGGGCGCCACGGGGCGGCAAGAAGACGGGCCTCAAGGACAACACCGACAAGGCGATGCTGCATGTCGATGACCGCGTGCGGGTGCTTGTCGTCAAGCGCACCGGCGACCAGACCTCGTGGACCGACGGCCGGGATTTCGACCTGACCGCCGAGATGGCCGCCGCCAAGCCCTATTGCCCCTATGTCGAGGTCGGTGCGGAAGACCCGATGTTCATCCTTTACACGTCGGGCTCGACCGGCAAGCCGAAGGGCGTCGTGCATACCACCGGCGGCTACCTTGTCTATGCCGCGATGACCCATCAGCTGACCTTCGATTACCATGACGGCGACGTCTTCTGGTGCACGGCGGATGTGGGTTGGGTGACGGGGCACAGCTATATCGTCTATGGCCCGCTGGCGAATGGTGCCACCACCCTGATGTTCGAGGGCGTACCGACCTTCCCGGATGCAGGCCGGTTCTGGGAAGTCATCGCCAAGCACAAGGTCAACCAGTT
>JANPJZ010000250.1:0-35852 GCA_031425795.1 Rhodobacter sp.
TGGCGGCAGGGCAGGGCGCAGCCCGACATGATCCGCTGGCTTGGCTGGGGGAAGGAGAATTTCGTCCGGGCCTGTGACCTGGTCCAGTTCGAGCTGGGGACGAAGCGGCGTTACCATCGGCATCTTGCACCGGATCTGGCTTCCCTGGCCGAAGGCACCCGGCAGTTCCACGAGGCCGCAGCGATTCTGGACCGGCATCTTGAAGGCCGTGACTGGCTGACCGGCGCCACGCCCAGCCACGCCGACTTCCGCATGGCAAGCTTCCTGCCCTTCAACGCCGTCATGCGCCTGCCGCTGAGCGACTACCCCGCCGTTGCCGCCTGGTCTGCCCGGCTTGACGCAATCCTCGCCTGGGCTGACCCGTTCGCGGGCCTTGATGCCCCCGATCTGCCCCCCATCCCCGCTTGACCCAAGCCCCCCCGGCATTGCATCACGGGCGCCAGCCCACGGGGACCAGACATGAACCGCATCTGCCAGATCGACATCGACGAAAAGGGCCTGGCCCGCCCCACGCCCGAGATCGAACAGGAACGCCGCGTCGCGATTTTCGACCTGCTCGAAGAGAACTCCTTCATCCCCGCCCGCCGCCCCGACCGCGAGATGCCCGAAGGCCCCTACCGCGTCCTGCTGGCGATCCGCGAGGGCCGGCTGGTCTTCGATATCGCCACCGAAACCGGCGAGAAGGCTGCCGAGTTCCACCTCTCGCTCGGCCCGTTCCGGCAAGTGGTAAAGGACTACTTCCAGATCTGTGAGTCCTACTTCGACGCGGTGAAACGCCTGCCCCCCTCCCAGATCGAGGCGATCGACATGGCCCGCCGCGGCATCCACAACGAGGGTGCCTCCATCCTGCAGGACCGCCTTGGCGGCAAGGCCGACATCGACACCGACACCGCCCGCCGCCTCTTCACCCTGATTTGCGTCCTGCACTGGGGCTGAATTTGGGCGATTTCCCCCAGTCGGTGCTCTTCTGCTGCGACCACAACGCCGTCCGCTCCCCCATGGCAGAAGGGCTGATGAAGCTGATGTATGGCCAGCGCGCCTACGTCCAATCCGCCGGCGTCAGGAACGACATGGAGGTGGACGGCTTTTCCGTCGCCGTCAGTCAGGAGCTTGGCATCGAACTCAGCCGCCACCGCTCCCGCAGCTTCGAGGAGATGCAGGAATGGGGTGACGACCTCAGCCAATTCGACCTGATCGTCGCCCTCTCCCCCGCCTCGCAACGCATGGCGCTGGAATTGACGCGCTACCACCACCTGGAGATCGAATACTGGCCGATCCTCGACCCCACGGGTCTGGGTGAGACGCGCGAGGCGAAATTGTCAGCCTATCGGCAGACGCGGGACCAGATCAGGACGCGGATGCTGGAACGGTTCGGCCCGCCGACGGAGGGGTGAGGTGGGGCTGCCAACAGCGGTGTGGAGCCCAGAGCTGATCCTGATCCACTCTGAGCCTATGCTATTTTGCTCTGCCCATACCGCCGGGCTGTTTCGCTCCGTCCGTGGCCTTATCGCAAACCTCTGAACGTCGCTCGCAGATCGTCAATGAGGAACTGAGGACGCTCCAAGGCCGCGAAATGACCACCACTGTCATGTGCGGCAAAATGCACGAGACGGTCGAACCGCGCCTCTGCCCAACGGCGCGAGAGGCGGACCTGCTCTCCACGGAACATTGAGATGCCGGTCGGGATCTTCATCGTGTCCTGCGGCATGCCGCCCGCCTGCATGGCTTGCATCCCCTCCCAATAGAGGCGCGCAGAACTGGGTCCCGCATTGGGCAGCCAATAAAGCATGATGTCGTCGATGATCTCGTCCAGTTCAAAGACGCTCTCGGGATCGCCACCGCTGTCCGAGACATCCTGGAACAACGCATAGATCCAGGCGGCGAGGCCGACGGGTGAATCCGCAAGCGAAAAGGCGACCGATTGCGGTCGCGATGCCTGCAGCTTCATGTAGGCGGAATACCGGGCATCGTAGCGCGCCGCGTCCGACAGCATCTGCCGCTCGTCGTCATCGGCATTGGCGATCTCGGCCTTGGACACCTGGAAGGGCACGAAGTTGAGATGGATGCCGGTGAGCCCCGCCGGGGCCATGTGACCGAGGATCAGCGTGACCATCGCTCCCCAATCTCCGCCCTGCGCGCCCCAGTGCCCATAGCCAAGCCGCGTCATCAGTGTCCCCCATGCACCTGCAATGCGCGCCGGGCTCCAGCCCGGCTCCGTCGGTTTTCCCGAAAAGCCGAAGCCGGGCATCGATGGGATGACAAGGTGGAACGCATCCTCGGCGGTCCCGCCATGGGCAGTCGGGTTGACCAGCGGGTCGATGAGGTGCCGGAACTCCAGCACCGATCCCGGCCAGCCATGTGTCAGCAGAAGCGGCATCGCCTCGGCGTGCGTTGAGCGGATGTGCAGGAAATGGATGTCCACACCGTCGATCCGGGTCATGTGCTGCCCCGAACCGTTCAGCAGGGCCTCACAATGGCGCCAGTCATAGCCGCTCTGCCAACGCGCGACCAAGGCTTTAAGCTTGGCAAGGGGTGGCCCTTGGCGGCCATCCTCGACGGGGCTTTCATCCGGCCAGCGGGTTCGTGACAACCGATCCTGCAGGTCTGTTAGGTGGTCCTGCGGAACGTGCAGGGTGAACGGCGTCACGGCGTTGGACATAGGGGACTCTCTTGCTTGTGTTGCCCGGGGGGTATAGCACTGTCTCGCATAATTAAACGGTGTCGTAAAGTTTTTTGCGGAAGGACCAAGACGATGTCTGGCGACGACAAGACGAAAAGGGGCGGCGGCCGGCCAACCCGGAAGAATGCCGAGGCGATTGATGCCCGCATCCTGGCTGCCGCCGCGACCCTCTTCATCGAGCGCGGTGTGGACGGAACAAGCTTGGAGGCGGTTGCTGCGGCGGCAGCGGTCAGCAAGCCGACCCTCTATGCGCGGTACGCTGACAAGGCGCAGCTTTTCACCGCCGTGATCCGCGCGCATGTCAGCGCGGCCATGCCTACCTTTGATGGAGCAGGCATCGGTTCATCCAAGGAGGAGCGCCTGCGCCATGTCGGGCGTTCCGTGGTCGAAGGTGCCCTGCAGCCGATGCCCTTGGGCCTCATGCGGCTCTATATCGCCGAGGCACCGCGCCATGGACCTCTCATCCGGGAGCTTGACCGCATCGGGCGCGAGGCTGCACTGACCGCGATTGCTGGCGCGATCTGCGACCCAAACGACGCCTCCATGAACCGCGCGCGCATCCTGGCGGGGCAGTTTCTTGACATGGTGTTTGTGCCCCACCTGATGCGTGCCTTGCTGGGCGATCTGCCGGATGAAAGTGACCCTTTCCATCCGTCCCTCGAGGTACGGATCGACACTGCCACGGCGACTCTGAGGGCACTGACAATGCTGCCTTCTGACTAGCTTTAGTCCTTACCGATGTTTTGGGTCAGCAGGGGGGTGATGCGCGGTTCAATGTCAACGGCAGCAAAGTCCCGCATAGCAGCCAGCGTAGGTTGGGCGCCGACCCACCTTCCCTCACTTCGCCGCAACCCCCACCTGCCCCGCACAGCGTCAGCGGGGCTTGGGCAGACCTCCATCGCCCGGAACGTCCGCCAGAATCCTAACATTTCGTTAAACTGTCCAGACAACCCGTTGAAATTCCAAGTGGCAGAGCCCTGTCCCTGCCCGGGACACTCCCTTTTCCAGGCCCCCCGCTTGGAAACCCCCACCCTCCCCGCTACTCTCCCCCCAAACCAGGAGAGACCGATGCCCCGCGCCGAAACCCTTGCCCTCATCGCCCGCTACTATGCCGCCTTCAACTCAGGTGACCCGGACGGAATGCTCGCCTGCCTGGCCGAGGACGTGGAGCACCGGGTAAACGAAGGCGCCCCCCGGATCGGAAAGGCCCGCTTCGCCGACTTCTGCAGCCACATGGGTGTCAGCTACCAAGAGGAGCTGCGGGAGATCGTGACCTTCGCGACCGACGACGGCAGCCGGGGGGCGGCGGAGTTCGTGGTCCACGGGCAGTACCTGCAAACCGACCCCGGCCTCCCCGAGGCTCGGGGCCAGACCTACACCCTCCCCGCCGGGGGGTTCTTCGAAATTCGCGAGGGCCTGATCTCGCGGATCACCACCTTCTACAACCTCAACGACTGGATCGCCCAGGTGAGCCGGTGAACATCGACGACATCACCGTCCGCGCCTTTCGGGGCCCCGATCTTGAGGCGGCGCTGGATCAGGTCGCGCAACTGCGGATCACGGTCTTCCGCGACTGGCCCTATCTCTATGACGGCACGCTGGATTACGAACGCCAGTACCTCGCAACCTACCGCGACAACCCCGGCGCGCTTCTGGTGGGGGCTTTCCATGACGGCACATTGGTTGGCGCTTCGACTTCCACCCCGATGGAGGACCACGCCCCCGAATTCGCCGCCCCGTTCCGCGCCCTCGGCATCCCGCTGGAAAAGATCCTCTACGGGGCCGAGTCCGTCCTGCTCCGTTCCTACCGGGGGATCGGGCTGGGGCACCGCTTCATCGACCTGCGGGAAGCCCATGCCAGGGGGCTGGGCCGGAGCCATGTCGCCTTCTGCTCGGTGATCCGGCCAGAGGACCATCCGGCGCGACCCGCGGCCTTCCGAGGCAATGATGCCTTCTGGCGGGGGCGGGGGTACGAGCCGCTGCCGGGGGTGGTGGCCCGGTTCAGCTGGAAAGACCTGGGGGACTGGGAGGAGACCGAGAAGCCCTTGCAGTTCTGGATGCGAGGGCTTTAGGGCCGCAAGGTCCTGCCCCGCGTCCCGGGCTGGGCAGGGCGACGGGCCACAAGGATATCAAGCACTTGGCGGCGCCATTTACAATTTGTTTAGGGGTTCCGCGTTCTGCGCCGGCCACGGCCGGGCGGAAAAGTAGTGGGTCGGCACCCGCCAACAGCTTGACGGTCGCAGCACCCATTCCCATCAGAGGCTGTGCCGCTGAAAGCCGGTCCTTGCGGCAAGCTCGCCATTGCTGGGACGCGGTGCGAGTTCGCGTGCGAAGATACGCTTTTCGGTCACCCGTACCTGAAGGACCGGGCCCTGGCCCCCACCCGAGCCGGGCGGCGTTTTCGGGGAGCAGACCCAGCCGAACTGGGTCATCCGGCAGACGAGGGTCTTGCCGCCAGATGTCACCGTGATCGCATCCCGCCCGTCGTTCAGGGCCACTTCGAAGTCCGAAAGGTTCCCGCGCAATCTCAAGCTTCCATCCGCCATTCAATATCTCCTGTCAAAAGACCTGAAACTCATTTCGTGACCGGGCAAAGCGTATCGGCATCGAGCAGCGAGAGCGTCACCGACTCATAGGCCACGGTCAGCGGATTGCGGAACTGCTGATCGAAGGCGATGCCTTGGGAGGTCTCCGACACGATGGCGGCGCCGACAGTGCTTGCGGTGGCAGTAGCCGGGGCCTTGAGCGCATCAATGACGGCCTTCGCCGTGTCCGGCGTGGCGTCCGCCTCAACGGTCACCGAAACCGACGGCACTGCGGCGACGGGCGTCGACGCCGGCAAGGACGCCACAGCGGAGACGCCACCTCCGACGCGGCGCAACTGGTTGAAGGTGAACTGGATCTCGCGGGTCAGATAGGTGCGGGTCACGATCTCAAGCGTGCAGTTTTGGCCTTTCAGGGCAGCTTCGGGATCGCCGCAGGGCGGAAAGCCCGAAGCGTTCCGGAACTCGTCGCCAAGCTGCCGATACAGCATGTCGACACGTTGCTTCAGGACCGGACAGACGTTCTTCCGGAAGTCCGATGGCGAGACAGTCGCCGATAGGAAGGGCGCTCCAAAGGCACGCACATCGACGAAGCTCATGCTGACCGTATCTGCGGAAGCCACCGAAAACAGCCCGGACAGCACCGGAGAGATTGCGCCAAGCGAGGCCGAAGACTTGGCGCTTCCAGTAATGGTGGGAAAGTTGACGGCCGGAAGCTCTGTCATCGGGCCAAACTTTGCGGCGGTGGTTCCGCTGGGCATAAGGCCGCCGATGTCGTCACGGTTGGCGAGATAGGCAAGCGCCTGGTCACGCATGGTGGGCATGCGGCCGACCCAGAGCGCGGTTGCAGCATCCTGTCCTCCGTCGGCCGGAATGAAAGTCAGGAAGACATCCCCGACCTGAACTTCGCCGCGCGGCGGATAGACGGGCGTCATCCCGATTGCCCGGGTCTGGGCAAAATACTCCTTCCGCAGATCGCGCTGGGCCAAACCGCCGCAGGCAGCAAGAAAGAGGACGACCAAAAGGGACATCTTGAATGTCATCACCGGGAACCCCCAAGTGGCTGAAATAAAATCATTTTCTGGACTATAATCCAGACATGCTCTCACATTTTCCTGCAAAGATCAATCCTGAGGGCTGCTTGCTTGGGCTGGCGCAATCGTTGCCTCTACCTGTCGTGCACGATAGCGATGGGTCGATGGGCAGGCCGCGCGGACTGATCGGTGGAAGTGCAGCGCGCCGCCGGCGCTGCCAAAGACGCACGAATCCGCTTGAAAACCCGCCGCCACGGGGGCATACGCGCCACCGAAAGCCTGCGGACCATCCGCGGGCCCACCCGCAATGGAGAGACCATGGCCAAGGAAGACATTCTCGAATTCCCCGGTGTCGTCAAGGAACTCTTGCCAAACGCGACATTCAGGGTCGAACTCGAGAACGGCCATGAACTGATTGCGGTGATGGCAGGCAAGATGCGCAAGAACCGGATCCGCGTGCTGGCCGGCGACAAGGTGCAGGTCGAGATGACGCCCTACGATCTGTCGAAGGGCCGCATCAACTATCGCTTCAAGTGAGGCTGATCCTCGGATCGGCATCCCCGCGCCGGAAGGAGCTTCTGGCGCAGCTTGGGCTGGTGCCCGATGCGATCCTGCCCCCCGACATAAATGAAGACCCGAGGAAGGGCGAGCTGCCCCGGCCCTATGCCGCGCGTGTGGCGCGGGAGAAGGCAATGGCGGTGGTCGCTGAACCCGACGACGTGGTGATCTGCGCCGACACCACGGTGGCACTGGGCCGTCGCATAATGGGCAAGCCGGCGGATGCGGGCGAGGCTGCAGCATTCCTGACAGCACTTGGCGGGCGGCGGCATCAGGTGATCACGGCTGTCGCGGTCAAGCGGGGCGAGCGGGTGCTGACGCGGGAAAGCGAGAGCGTGGTGAAGATGAAGCGGTTGTCGGATGCGGAATTGAACGCTTACCTTTCGAGCGGCGAGTGGCAGGGCAAGGCCGGGGGCTACGGTATCCAGGGGCTTGCGGGGGCATTCATCCCGTGGATTTCCGGCAGTTTCACCGGCATCATGGGGCTTCCCGTCGCCGAGACGGCGGCGCTGCTGTCGGCGGTGGGCTATCCGGTCTGGAGGCAGGCATGATCGGCCGCGTGTTGATGCTGGACGAAATCGCGGGCCGGCAGGTGGCGGCACTTGTCGTCGATGGGCGGCTGGAGGAGTTGGCGGTTGATCCGGTGGATGACACGCCGCTTCCCGGGGCGATCTACCGGGCGGTGGCGGACCGGCCGGTGAAGGGCCAGGGCGGGATCTTCGTCAAGCTGCCGCAGGGGTCGGGTTTCCTGCGCCAGATCTCGGGCGTGGCGCCGGGGCAGCGGCTTCTGGTGCAGGTCTCGGGGCCTGCCGAGGCGGGCAAGGCGCTGCCGGTGACGACGCGTCTGCTGTTCAAGTCACGGTTTGCGATCATCACGCCGGAGGCGCCGGGGCTGAACATCAGCCGCCGCATCAAGGATGAGGATCTGCGCGCGGTGCTGGCGGCGCTGGCCGAGGCGGGGATGGCTGGGGCGGATCCTGGCCTGGGGCTGATCCTGCGGTCAGGCTGTGCGGAGGCCGATGAGGAGGCGATTGCCGAGGATGTGGCGGCAATGCGGAGCCTGGCCGAGGCGGTGCTGGCGGATGTGACGGGCGGGCCGGAGTTGCTGGTGGAAGGCGCAGGCGCGCATGAGCTGGCGTTCCGCGACTGGCTCGACCCGGCGGTGGATGAGGCGGACACCGAAGCGGGCAGCTTTGATCGGCACGGCGTGACCGAGGCGGTGGAGGGGTTGCTGACACCTCGCGTCGGGCTCGACGGCGGTGGGCACATGATGCTGGAGCCGACGCGGGCGCTGGTGGCGGTGGATGTGAACACGGGGCCGGACACCAGCCCTGCGGCCAGCCTGAAGGTGAACATCGCGGCGGCGCGTGACCTGCCACGCCAGCTGCGGCTGCGGGGGCTGGGGGGCCAGGTGGTGGTGGACTTCGCACCGATGCCCAAGCGTGAGCGGCATATCCTGGACCAGGTGATGAAGGCGGCGTTCAAGGCCGAGGGCGAGACGAACCTGGCCGGCTGGACGACGCTGGGCCTTTATGAGCTGACCCGCAAGCGCGACCGGCTGCCCCTGGCAGACCTTCTGGACGGAGCCCTGGGATGAGCTGCCCGATCTGCGGCAAGCCCCTGGCGGCCGACTATCGGCCCTTCTGCTCGCGCCGCTGTGCGGATGTGGATCTGGGCCGCTGGTTGACGGAAAGCTACCGCATCCCGGCCACGGGCGATGAGGCTGAGGATGCCGCAGAGGATGACACCGAAACCCCACCCGGCGCCGGGCCGCACTAGGGCGTTTTCCCTCTGGACAGCCCGGAACGCCTTGGGTATCACCCGCCCACCAAAGCGTGCCCAGATAGCTCAGTTGGTAGAGCAGCGGATTGAAAATCCGCGTGTCGCTGGTTCGATTCCGGCTCTGGGCACCATTTAAATCCCTGATTTAAATAGACATCTAGTTTTCTGGTT
Source organism: Rhodobacter sp. (assembly GCA_031425795.1). GTDB lineage: Bacteria > Pseudomonadota > Alphaproteobacteria > Rhodobacterales > Rhodobacteraceae > Tabrizicola. The sequence goes on from JANPJZ010000250.1 coordinate 8,769, forward strand.
GCTGCGATTTTTTCTGCTGGCCCCTGTGGGCTACATCTGGGCTACAATAGTGCACGCATTGAGTTTCGAGGGGATGTGGCAAGACTCCTGCGAGATTCCTCTCTCCAGATCCCCGGACCTGCTTGAGAACATTGATCGGGTCCTTCCCGAAACGCCCTTTCCTGCAGCGCAGTTCGCGTCGGATGGCTTGTTCCAGCAGCCAGTGGGGAGCGGTGATACAACCAGCCAGCTGACTCGGCAAGCCGATCAGTAAGTGTGGCCGATAAGTAACACTACACCGAATAGACGGCGAGAGCGTCGATCAAGGCCCATTCAGCCGTCATTCCCGCCGCGCCGTTGCTATAGGCTTAACGGTTAAGGCAAACCTGTCTTTACGCCCTCCATCTCAACAAAGAGGCGTTAAATGAAAACCTACATCGAACCTCAAACACTATACCTTTCGGTCCAACAGGTGGCCGAGCGATACAACGTATCCACGGACACCATATGGCGCTGGGTCCGCAAAGGAGCCTTCCCGAAGCGCTACAGACTTGGGGGCGGCACAACCCGGTGGAGGATGGCAGACCTGATCGAGCATGAAGCCTCGTTCCAGGTCGGCATGATTTCTGCCCCGGAGCTCCACTCCAGCTTTGCGATGGTGGCATGATGCACAGTGACAATGATAACTGCCCTGCACCCTTCATGGGTCAGGAGCCTGCTGGTCGCATCGATGGTCAGGATGGGATTCCAGCCGGCTTCAGCTTCCTGCCGGACGGCATCTACCTCGAGATAGCCCCGAGCGAGCCGCAGTGGATCTGCTCTCCGCCAAAGGTCTCAGCCCTGTTCTGCGACGGGGCCGCAAGGAACTGGGGCCGGTTGGTTGAAGTAAGGGACAGGGACGGCAATTGGCATGTGTTCCCTGTCTTCGACAACATACTCAGCAAGTCTGCAAAGTCAGTTCTGTCAGATCTCGAAGGGCTCGGACTTCACGTGCCACGCAAAAAGGGTCGTGGTGAACTGATCAGCACGTTGATCGCTGACTGGGCACCCACCCGTCGATTGGTGACGGCACGACGACTAGGCTGGACGGACCAGTCCATGTCCAACTTCGTCCTCGGTTCCGGTAAGGTTGTCGGATCGATCAAGGTGCTTCCTGTAGACGACGCTCTGACGAGCCTTGCAGACCAGATCTGCACTAGAGGCAGTCTCGATGATTGGAAGAACACAGTCGCACAGAGCTGCGTCGGCAACCCATTGCTCCTTCTGGCGGTGTCTCTGGCGTTTTCAGGACCGCTGCTTGAGCTCCTGGACCTGGACTTCGGCGGTGGTCTCCATCTTCGAGGCACCTCATCCTGTGGCAAGTCCACAATCCTGAGAGCGGCTGCTTCGGTCTGGGGCAGCCCGCAGCTGATGGGTAGCTGGCGCGCGACCGCCAATGGACTTGAAGGTGTCGCCGCCGCCAGAAACTCGATGCTGCTCGTCCTCGATGAGCTGGCTGAAATTTCAGGCAAGGAGTTTGGAGCGACCGTCTACATGCTTGCCAACGGCGTGGGCAAGGAACGGATGGGACGCTTCGGCAGCACCAAGGAAACGCTGCGCTGGAAGCTGGCAATCCTTTCGTCCGGTGAAATCGGAGCGGCGGAAAAACTTAGCGAAGCCGGCCGCAGACAGACAGCGGGTCAAGAGGTTCGCCTTGTTGACATCGAAGCTGACATGCGCGCATTCGGTGCCTTCGACGATTTGCACGGCGCGACCGATGGTGCAATCTTCGCCGATCAATTGAAGGCATATTCAGCGGGAGTATACGGATCCGCAGGCCCTGCATTCGTCAAGTTGCTGATCGAGAAACGGGACGAGATTCAATCCTTCTCTGATAGGTTTCTCAAGACCTTTGAAGCGAGTGCAGAGAAATTGCTGGGAGCGGGCGCAGGAGGGCAGGACAGGCGCGTGTTGAAACGATTTGCCCTAATCGCGATGGCGGGCGAGTTAGCGACAAGGTTCGGTCTCACTGGTTGGGGGAGGGGCGTGGCAAGTAATGCAGCCTTCTCAGCGTTCGCTGACTGGCAGGATAGACGGCCTACGGCGGGTGATGCCGAGAACCTGGCCCTGGAGAAAACACGCAGCTGGCTCAGTGCACATGCAAACCAGCTGGTCCACCTTACACACCCCACGGCGCCCGTGCCGCCTAATCCTGTCGGCTGGCGAAACTTCACCCATGTCTTTTTGCCGGGCGGCACATGGCACGAGATACATCCTGCAAACGAAGCGGTTGCGGCGGCCAAGCAACTAAAGATCCTTGGCGCTCTCCTATCCGGTGACGGCGCCAATATGACTCGGAAGGCGCCGCGAGAAATCAGAGGTCGACCGCGAGTCTACATGCTGAGGTTAGAACATGTTCTGGGGGAGCCAGCCAACACGCAACCGTCTGCGGACGACATTGGAGCGCTTAAGGTGGGAACCTGAGAACAGCTAGGGCCAGTCGGACCGCGGTGCTAATGCACCTCGTTTGAAATGTTGGCCCGACTGGTCCGACCGGCCCTACCTGATTTGAGCGGAGGACATGACTCACCCTAGCATCCCGCGGTTTAGAACGCAGCCAAACATGCAGGGTCGGCTGAATACAATGCTGTCAAACGACAAAGGACCGGTTCCGGTCCTTGCAGACGTTTCAGTTTACAAAGTTGCAGAGCCCGAGCGTAATCCCAACCCTGATGGCTCCCACTCTACCGGCCCTTGTTCAGCACCCACTCGGCAGCTGGGTCTTTCCATGTCCGCCCCCGTAAGCTGACCCTTGCCGGGCAGCCAGTTCTCTATATGTTCACCTCATGCCATGGCCTCACTCGATCCCCGGCTACCTTTGCCCCCGCCTGGAAGCCGTGCTGGCGCAGCGTAGCCATGGCCCAGCCGAGGTGTGGGGCGAGGTCCGCGACTGGTTGGTAAAGCATCACGTCGAGATGCCCGGGGGGATAGAGGTCCCACCGCCCGCCGAGGGCGCACAGCGGGATCAATAAGAGTCAGCTCTTACGCAACATCCCGTCCGGCAGAGGCCGCTGCAGGCGTGCCGCCTCTGGCCAGGGCGCCGTCATCCAGGTTTTCCAGTCGGCTGGATCGGTCAGGATCACCGGCATCGCCTTGGGATGCACAGCGCTCACCTCACCGTTCGGCTCTGTCGTCAGGAAGGCAAAAAGATCGTCCACCGTCTCGCCGTGCTTGAGCTTGCGGGTGGAGGACCAGGTCGGAACGTGCATCCCGGCGAAAACAGCGGGCACATCAGCCGGCAGGTCGAACCAGGCGTTCCCCCCACCCGCGATCGGCTCGGCAAAACAGGTCAGCGGCACCAGGCAGCGGTTCGCCGGACCAAGCCAGCGATGCCAGTGGGGTGATGCGGTGTTGCGCACGTTCGTCACGCCACGATCGGTTTTCTTGCCTACCAGGAACTGCGGCGGAGTCGGGAGGCCCCAACGAGCCATCGCCAGTTCCGGTCCGTTCAACCCGTTCCGCAGGATTGGAGCCGGATAGTCGGGATAGACCTCCGGCAAGGCAGGCAGGTTACCAAGGAGATCAACCGGGGCGAGGTCAGCGAACAGGCGGCGCATCTCGTCGACGGACCGGGTCATCGCTTATGGATTGCACATCGGGTTTGGCTCCAGGAAAACTGCAGCCTAGAGATCATCGGCCGTCGCCTCTATTCGGTAGCTTCGCCAAAGCGCATCAACTCTGCGGCGATGTCGCCCATCAGACAGGAAGCACTGCGCGACGAGACGTCCATGCAGATCTTTGTCCAAGACAACAAATGGAGGGGTGATGCCAGCGATCCAGCTGCGTAGCTCGGACGTTGCGGCCGCTCAGCGTTGCACTGGGGGCTACTGGCAGCAGAGATGGAACCGATCGTCCCGCCGTTGCGTTGCAGCGTAGCGGGTTCCATTTCAGTAGGAGCATCGGTCTTTTGAGGGGTAGCGAGCTCCTTAAGTGGAAGGTGGACCAAGATCGACTGATTGAGGACATTGTGCGTGGCACAAATGTTGTAGATTTTTTTCCTAGATTGCAGGTTTTCTTTAAACAGTGCGCAACGAGAGGGACAACGTGGCAGGAGTTTCTATTGAGCGCTCCGAGGAGAAGAGTTCGACGAGCGGAACACTGCAGCGCAGCGAGTCGCAGTTAAACTTCCTTGATAAGCTGGGCGTGCAGACAGCGCCGCTCTTACGTGCCGATGAAGTCCTTGCAACAACAACCCGCATGCTCGGCGAACACCTGAAGCTGTCAGTATGCGCCTATGCAGACATGGATGAGGATCAGGACGGTTTTACCATACGAGGAGATTGGGCAGCGCAGGGGTCGACGAGCATCCGCGGCCATTACAGCTTGGCCGACTTCGGAGCACTTGCAGTTAAGAACTTAAGTGCTGGCCTGCCGCTAATAGTGAACGACAACCTGCGTGAGCTAGCACCCCATGAGGCCGCGACGTTTCAGAGCATTGGCATAGCGGCAACCATATGTGTGCCGCTCGTGAAGGAAGGACGCCTTACCGCCCTGATGGCAGTCCACGACCGGGTTCCACGGATGTGGTCGGATGCCGAGTTAAGTCTGCTTCGAGAGGTGACTGAGCGCTCCTGGGCACATGTCGAGCGGGTTGCCAGCGTAGCGGCGCTCGAAGAGTCCGAAGAGCGTTTGCGCCTCGCGGTAGAGAATGCTGATGCCGGATTCTGGGATGTAGATTTGGTCCAGAACAGGTTGATCTGGCCGTCGCGCACAAAGGCGCTCTTTGGCATTTCGCCAGAAGTGTCGGTAACGCTAGATGACTTTTACCAAGGGCTGCACCCCGACGATCTTGCAGCGACCAGCGCTGCATTCGCTGCGGCGGCCGACCCCAACCGGCGCGAGCTATACGATGTTGTCTACCGGACTGTAGGCAAGGAAGATGGTGTTGTCCGCTGGGTCGCAGCCAAGGGGAGGGGCACATTTGACCACACCGGTCGTTGTTTGCGCGTGGCCGGCACTGCTGTCGATGTCAGCGCACGGAAAGCGACGGAGGCATCCTTACGTGAGAGCGAGGCGAGGTTGCGCGATCTCAACCTTACGCTAGAGCGTCGCGTGTCAGACGCCTTGGCAGAGCGACGGATCATTGCGGATGTCATCGATGGAACTGATCTTTTCGTCCAGGTTGTGGACTGCAGTTTCACCTGGCTTGCCATAAACCGGGCCGCGGCAACCGAGTTCGCGCGTATCTTTGATGTCCACCCACCGCGGGCTGGCGATAACATGTTGGAGGCGCTGAGGGAGCGACCCGAAGATTGCGCGGCGGTTCGAGCGGTCTGGGGTCGAGCCCTCGCGGGCGAGGAGTTTGTCGAAGTGGACACGTTCGGCTCTGACTTCCCCAGCAAGCACTACTATGAGATGCGGTTTCGCACGCTTCGCGACTCTGAAGGGAAGATAATCGGCGCTTACCAGTTCGTGTCAGACGTGACCGAACGCTTGCGCGAACAGGCGCGCTTGAAGGAGGCCGAAGACACGCTGCGCCAGAGTCAAAAGATGGAGGCGATGGGACAGTTGACCGGAGGCGTAGCCCACGATTTCAACAACTTGCTTACGGCTGTCATGTCAAACCTTGAGTTACTGGCAAAGCAAACTGCGGGCGATCCCAAGGCAAAGAGGCTCATCGATGGAGCGATGCAAGGCGCACAGCGTGGCGCGACCCTCACGCAGAGAATGCTCGCTTTTGCCAGACGCCAAGATCTAAAGGTGAGTCGGCACAGCCTGGCAGTCTTGGTCGAGAATGCTGCTGAGCTGCTGGAACGCTCGGTCGGGAGCAAGGTCAAACTTGATCTTGACGTATCCCAGCCAGTTCCAATGGCGATGGTGGACGACAACCAGTTCGACCTTGCCCTCCTCAATCTCATGATCAATGCACGCGATGCCATGCCAAATGGCGGCCTCATAAAGGTGACGGTTGATCACCGATACGACCCTGTTGCGTCCCACTCCGCCCCCCACGGCTATGCGTGTTTGAGCGTTGAGGATAACGGCGAGGGCATGGACGAGGCGACCTTGGAAAAGGCGATACAGCCGTTCTTCTCTACCAAGGGGGTCGGGAAAGGCAGTGGTCTGGGACTGTCCATGATCCATGGACTTGCATCTCAGTTGAACGGGAAACTGATGCTTGCAAGTGAGGTAGGCAAAGGCACAAGAGCGGAGCTATGGATACCGGCGCTTGGCGCAGGCAGCATCGCGGTGGAGGAAACGATGGCTGAGAATACGCATTCGCCTCCAGCGAGCGGCTCCTTGCGTATCCTGTTCGTTGATGATGATGCTCTGATCGCAATGAGCAGCGTGGACATGCTTGAAGACCTCGGCCACGTCGTGACTTCCACGTTCTCAGCTCTGGAAGCCCTAAAGATTCTCCGCACCAATCCCGAGTTCGATCTATTGATCACGGACTACTCGATGCCAAAGATGACCGGGGGTGAGTTAGCTGCGGCTGCTAGAGCACTTTACCCAAAACTGCCGATACTTATAGCAACCGGCTACGCTGAGCTGCCGGGGGGCCAGACTATGGATCTGCCACGATTGGCAAAGCCCTACTTCCAGGCCCAGCTGCAGAAGGAAATTGAAAGCCTTATGAACGGCTAGGACAAACTCGCTCATCCGGCGCGTTATGGACATCAACGTTCCTGCGCAGTCTCTGGATAGTCCGTTGATACTTGCCGAGCGCCCTCAACTTCGGAGCGACGAGATGGCCACGGGCAAATCGCCGCCGCCGGCTAGGGACCACTCACTATACGAAGCTTCCCCGCAGATCGCTTCCGCTTGGTCGCGATTCGGTTGACGGGCGACTTCAAAGAGTGATCCTCTATAAAAGTCTCGCCGAAGATGGTGCTTGCCAGATGATGCAGCCTAGCAAAATCGCAGTGGCTCCGGTTCCGACGCCCACTCCTTCGGTCAGCCCTACCGGACTGACTGGTGAGTCATCAAGCACCCTCGCGCCACGGAATGGCGAGCCGGGAGGGCTCCGGCTTCTCAGATGGGGGAGCCTGGCTTCGTCAATATTCGGCGCCTTGCTGGCGGGTCTCTGGACCTTTCAGGACGAACAGAAAGCTGCGATCGCCCAAGCTTATCAGAACGTGGCCCTGGTGCGCCAATACACAGAAAGGCTCACCCAGACCATACTGCAGGAGGCGGCCGAGGCACATGCCAGCAGCGAAGATGCAGATGGCTACCTGCGAAGCAGAGGGTTTCATGAGTTCCTCGCGACGGTCGAGGCGTCGCAGTCGTTCACCTACGGCTTGGCGGTGATCGACCTTGACGGGACCTTGATGTCCTCCAGCCGCAGCTTTCCGGTTCAAGCATCGTTTGCGGGCCGCGATTACCTCGCAGCCATCGAAAGCGGAATGGAATTGTTTCTGGATCGGATCAAGCTGGAGCCGGGAGGTCAGGACGCGCTCATCGTTGCTCAGCCGTTCCGGCACAATAGCTTCAGCGGCGTCATTGTCTCTGCCGTAGCTGTTACCGAGATCCGAGACTTCCTTAGTAGTGTTGCCCGCGAGGAGGGAGAGGCGGCATCGCTTCTAAGGGAAGACGGAAAGTTGCTTGTTCGGCAGTCTCCGTCGAATCCAACATTCCTTGATCCCTCATCACCTGCGGCCCGAGCGATAAAGAACGCCCCCGAAGGTGATTATGAGGCGACGGCGACCACTGACGGAACGCGCCGGATCTACGCTTACAGCAAGGTCGCTGGCCTTCCAGTTTATGCAAATTTTGGCGTTCCTGTCGCCTCGGTATGGTCGCTCTGGTTCTGGCGGACGCTTCCGATATGGTTATTGCTTTCCGCAGGCGTCACGTTCTCATGGATCGTCAGCCTATTGATCAGCCGTAATATTCAAGAAAGGTATTCACAAGAGGAACAGGTGAGCCTTCGAAGGGAAGCAGAACAGAAGGCCCAGCAACAGACGCATTTCATGATGGAGCTCAACCACCGCATTAAGAACAACCTGAGCATGGTCAACAGCATGATCGCCATGCAGACACGACGGGGTTCCATGAAGGGCGACGCTCTGCGTGCACGGATACAAGCGGTGGCAGATGTTCATGATCTCCTTTATCGCGCAGCCAACGCATTTCACGTGGATCTCGGCGAACTCATTCAACAGGTCTGCGCTAGTCCGGCACTCTTGCCGAGTGAGCGGAACATCCTCACGATTTGCGAGGTCGAGAACGGTATCATTGTTGACGCCAATCAGGCGACGCCGCTCGCACTGGTCGTTGTCGAACTGCTGACCAATTCTGTGAAACACGCCTTTCCCAAAGATCGGCCGGGACGCATTGACGTCAAGCTCGCGCGGAACGCCGACGGAAACATCACGCTTCTTATCGCTGACGATGGCGTGGGCCTGCCCGCCAAATCGAGCCGAAACTCGGGTATCAATATTGTGGCATCGTTCGTCGCGCAAATCGGCGGCACCATCAAGCAGTTAACCGGCCTCGGGACAAGCCATGAGATTACGTTCTCGCCACACTCTGCTACCGAGGAGGATCGGCGCACCCTTTAAGAAGGCGCGGGGCCGCGGCAGTGAAACTTGGGGGCGGAGGAGACATCGTAAGAAGATGGGGCCTTGTAGGCGAATCCGAGGCTCCATGCGGGCACCCGCTTAGAACGCCACCCAGCCCCCACGATCTCCCCGTCGGCCGATCGCTATAGATGAAAGACAGCGATCAGCGCTGCAATTTCATGGAGAGCGATATGAGCACGACCCCTTTCAAGGACACTGACCTCGCGCAGTTCATCGCCAAACGTGTCCTTGAGCTGCGACCCAAGACGCAGGCAGGCATCGCCGCGGAGGCCGGCTTCGTCAACGCCAACTACCTCTCGATGTTGAAGTCGGGAAACACGAAACTGGCGCTGGACAGGGTGCCTGCACTAGCAGCTGCACTGGAGTGCGACCCAGCCCTCCTGATGCGTCTGGCGCTCGAACAAGCCGTCGGCTCGACTGCCGCGCTGGCCTTGCAAGAAATCCTCGGCACGCCCGTGTCGGCAAACGAACGGCTCTGGCTTGCCGAGATCCGGGATGCAGCAGGGAACATCGATCCAAGGCCCACAGCGCGCGCACGTGCCACAATCAGAGGGCTGTTCGGAAGATGATCACCGAACCGAAAGCGCGACGGGGTGTGGAAGGTTTCAAGTTACCATCCGACGGTGCACTGACCGAGAACGAGGAGAACTGGATCGAGTTCTTGCGCATCATCTGTAGCGACCGGGTGCCGGCCCCAGACAGCAACATAGTCGTAGGACTGCGGAGGTTGCTCGGTGTGCTGTGAAGCTTCGCCGCCTCGGGGACTGCGGTCAGTGCAACCTCGTCAGATCCGTGAGGATGATCTGCACGTGTGGGAGAATACATCGGTGCGACTGAGTCAGTAAATTGCGCTTTGGGCTGGCCGAACTGCCGAAATCGGTGGTCGCTTCGTCTGGTTGACAGGCCCCCAGATCTGGTTGACGCGGAGTTGACAGACGGTTTGCAAAACGCATTTCGCTGTCAACCAGTTTTCCAACAAAATAACAATTTCTTGGTTGACACCAGTTTACAGATTCGGCCAAGGCAAAGATTCTGTCAACCTAGAAACCCGTTATTTTGTTGGGTTTTAAGCTGCGAGAATCCGAAGATTCATCGGGGAGCGTTTTTTCGGCGTTTGTAAACCTGCTGACGGGCTTTAGAGAGGCCAATTCAGCAGGAACTATTGCCTCTCAAACGATGCTCACCAGGCACCTTCCCCTCTTAAGGCACCCACACGCACGTCCACGAGAGCGGACGTGCTCTGGCGGCCACCCCACGAAGCAGTAGGGTCAAGCAGGCCAGCTATTCTCGCCTTGCGAATACATCGCGACCGAGATCGGCTGGCACAAGGCAGCCTTGCTGATCTATCTGCTGCAGACAGGATGCTGCGACCCGGCGAAGAGCTCTCGAGCGAGAGCCAGATGTCAGGTGGGGCATGGGCGGACAGCAAAGTGTGTGACGGTGGTAGGTCATGACGGTGTTCTGGGACGATGTCCATCCAGTGGAGCAACGGAGCTGGAGGGTGCTGTCGCCAACTTTCTGACGACGGCGAACGGTCGTGGCACCGGCAACCTCCTAGTGTTCGCAAACTGACAGAAAACGCCAGATGACGGCTTTGAGCCGTTCAGCGACTTTCATGATCTGGTAGCGAGGCGATTCCATCTGCAAGAGCAGCAAAGCGGGCCCAAACCGGACATTCAGCCCCGTTGCGGCGAACAACCTCTGCGCTCGTGCAGCCACGACGCCGCGCCCTAAATTTGGTGTCCTGTGACCAATGCATGGTAGTCCGGTGCACAGGAGGTGTCACCATGTCCGAAACTGTTCTTTCTGCCGAGCCGACGATCCGCCTTGCGGCATTCTCTTTCGTTTTGCTGGCCATGGCGCTTTGGGAGGTGGCCGCTCCAAGGCGACGGCGCGACATTCCGCGAGTGATCCGCTGGACGAACAACATAGCGCTGGTCGTCATTGACACGATTGTCCTGCGGCTAACCTTTCCGATCCTCGCGGTCGGCCTCGCGGTCATGGCCGAGGAAAGAGGCTGGGGTCTGTTCAATGCCATCGACGCGCCGTTCTGGGTGGTCGTTACCGTCTCCATGCTGCTCCTTGATCTGGCGATCTACCTCCAGCATGTTGTGTTTCATGCCGTGCCGGCCCTATGGCGCCTTCACCGGATGCACCATGCCGATCTCGACTTCGATGCCACGACAGGTTTGCGATTTCACCCGGTTGAGATCCTGATCTCGATGGTCATAAAGCTGGCGGTGGTCGCGGCACTTGGTCCCCCGGCGATTGCTGTGCTGCTGTTTGAAGTCGTCCTGAACGCGACAGCGCTTTTCAACCATGCCAACATTAACCTGCCGCGCCCTCTCGACCGGGTGCTTCGCTGGATTGTCGTGACACCCGATATGCACCGCGTCCACCATTCCACTGATCCGCGCGAGACCAATTCGAACTATGGCTTCAACCTGCCCTGGTGGGACCGGCTGCTTGGCACCTATGTCCCTCAGCCTGCCAAGGGGCATGAGGGGATGGAGATCGGCATCGAGCAGTTCCGCACGCAGCGCGACCTCTGGCTCGACCAGATGCTGATCCAGCCGCTGCGCGGCCCGGCCTGGGGCCACACGCCTGATATGAGCATGAGGCGCAAGGAGAGCGGTGAATGAGTGACCTCAGTAACTGCTTTTTCGACCATCATGTCGGTCATGCTGCGCATGCGAGTGGCGATCGAGCAACCCCAGCCAGCGGCAAGAAAGTCTGCATAGCTCACCCTCTACCGAGCGACCAAAACGCACCGAGGGCAGACCGGGAACCATTGGCCAGATAGCAACATCCTTTCCCGCAATTCAGGCCGGATCCAGACCTACCCCGGCAACCGTCCGCCGAAGCATGAAACGGCTCGACCCATAGAACTTCACAGCCCTGACCAGACCAGAGGAGTCCTAGTGGGGATCGGATAGGACATCTCACTCCCCAGCCCCATCTGAGTGTCTCTCACCTCTCCTCACCCGACAGATACACCCTTCTCAGCCTTTACTTCACAGCACCCACAACCCACTGAGAGAAGACAGGCACTCATCAACCGAAGGAACACCAGGATGGCAGCGAAGCGAGGCCCTGACCGGCCGAAGGCGCTGGTCGGCTATGTGCGTGTCTCGACTCAAGGCCAGGGTGAGGCCGGCATCAGTCTCGACGCGCAGCGTGATGCAATCCGTGCCTTCGCTAATCATCTGGGAGTTCCTGTAATTGAGATCTTCGAAGACGTAGCATCCGGGCGCGGTCGAAAGAGCTTTCCAAGCCGGAACGGTTTGCGTCTCGCACTAGAGGCGGTGCGAGACTATGACGCGACCCTCGTCGTCTGGGACTGGTCAAGATTGTCACGTCATGCCGACGATGAAGCATCCATCACAGCTCTCCTTCCCAGTGATGATCGCATCGTCTCCGTGAAGGGTGGGGATACCCTTGCTGATGCAGCGAAAGCGGGACAGCTACGTCATGCTCAGCGTTCCGGTGACGAAATCTCGAAGCGCACCAGAGACGCCATGGCGAGGCAGAAAGCTGACGGTGTCGTCTTCGGCAATCCTGATATCCTGGATGCGCAGCGTCGCGGTGCTGATGCCGTTGCTGCAAAATCAGATGCGCTGGTGAAGGCGATCGCGGATGTCCTTCGGTCGATCCCGGATCATGGGAAGCTGTCCCGGGCTCAGATCGCAGAAAGACTGAATGCTCTCGAAATCGTCACCGGTGCTGGTCAGCCGTGGAATGTGGGCAGGGTCACCGGTCCGCTTAGGAAAGCAAGATCTGTGCTGACAGCCGAAGCCGATGTTGAAGCACGAAAGCATCCAAACTTCGGTATGTTCTGAAGAGGGCATGCACACATCCCACGGTAGGAAAGGCTGAACATCCACCGAGGAACGGGTGCGTTGGGGATGTCGAAGTCCTGGGAATCTACGCGTTACGTGATGGTGATGGGTTTTGGCGCCACCGAGCTCCGGGGGACGTATCCTCCCGCTTCGACAACGGGATCAGATTTTATGTGCCGAGCAGCGTCGGGCACCGATCATATACCCGCCACGCTTCGTGGGAGAGTCACCAGAGGCCATCGGCGTGTTTGGATAGGAAGACCCAGCAGGCTGAAGCTGTCATGCGCTGATGAGCCGCTGGCCAAATGCATTCAAAGCGTCAAACTCAATCGTTGTCACCGGTTGATGAACCTGCATCAAGCCTCGACGATTCCGACTGAGGGACGGTTGTTCTAAACGCCAGACCATCAAGGCATTCCAAGATCGACTTTGAAATACACGGCCGAGTTACAGCACCGTGCTTGAAAGCCACTTGGCTGTCCTTGGATACTATCCAACCGCACGACAGTGGCAGCCAGCATGGCCCAAACTCGATCCGTCCATCGGCTGACACGGAAACCACGTGACCCGACGATGACATGACAGCCACCGGAACCTGGTCTTTGGTGATTTGATGAAGGAAGGGCAGAAGATAGCCTGGCGCGGACACGCCGTCCTGAAGCGCCCTGCCTTCCGGCCAAGCATCGCCCGCCAGTTCGTCGGCCAACCTGGCTCCGACTTCTACAGGACTGATCGCTCCTTCGATGCGTGCGGCTAGCCAAACTGTCGCCCACTCGGCCGCAGGCAGTCCGCGCCGGGCCAGCCATTCTGCGGCCCATCCCGCCTCTTCCGCCAAACCCCAGCTAAGACCCGCGCCGCGTGCCGCTTTCGTGACCAGGCTGCGCAGTTCAGACAGTGCCAGCGTCACGGTTTCAGTCATGCGCCCATCTCGTCTGGATATGGCATGTCCTGAAACAGGCTGATCCGGACCCAGCGGTCTGACCGTGGGTCAAACCGCGTCGCGCCGAAGAACGCCAGCTTGCAGCGGAGAATGTCGATCGGCAGCATGCTGGCATTTAAGAGGTTGTCGCGGATCTCGGCATAGGGCAGGCCGTGTAACATCTGAATGCGGCGAACTGTGTGGCGATGATCCGGATGGGCCAGCAAGAAGCCGGCAATAGCTTCGGTTGCTTTCCAACCGATCAGCGCTTCCGACAGGGTAGCGACAGCCTGGGCGATGCCCAGTGGTTGTTCCCGTTCGTGTCCGGCTTCTGCGCGTCGGTCGCCCAGTCGGGGTTCCAGCTTTTCCTCCGACACATACCAGAAGCGAGCCGTTTGCGTCGGGTCCGAAAAATCGAACTTCTCCGTCCACCCGTAATCTTCAGCGATCAGTGTTTGCAGGCGGCCAATTGTCATGGCGCCGTCGATGGAAAAGTGGACGGATTCGTCGGCGTCGAGCCTGTCTGCCAGATCATCGACAATGACCCCATGCGGTTCCAGCAGAAGGGCCAGCAGACACTCCTGCCCTTCCATGGACAGGTGCGCTTCGCCCCACAGCCACAACCCGTTCCAGGGGTGCGCGGCAAAGCGGTCCCACCCTCTGTCGATGTGATCGGCAAGCCGCACTAGATCGGCACCAAAATCGGCCAATTTGGCCAGCTGCGCGGGATGCCCGCTATTCCAGAGATCGGCGTTTTCGTGAGCTGCCGCCAGAGCATCGACGAAGTCCGCAACCTTCGCAGGGTCGGCTTTGGGCAGGGCGCGCACGCGGGCCAACGCAGTTTCGCGGGAAGTCATCCATGAATTTAAAAGCGCCGGATGGCGCACAAGGAAGGGGGCCATACCAAGCCCGGTGGAGTTGCCCACACCCAGTCGGCGGCGCAAGGCGGGATCCAGCCGCACCGCAGCCGCACCGCCCTGAGCGCACGCTAGATGTTCGGCTATGTCCACGGTGAAGGCTCGGGTCAGCCAGACTGACAGCATTTCAGCCTGAAACGGAGCCTTCATCTCAGGCCGGTCAAAGATATCCTCGCGGTCGGCGGCGCCAAACTTGCCCGAGCCATAGACGGCGGTCGTCCGCATCAGATAGCCCACCACATCAATCTCGGCGGCGTCGGGCTGCTGACCTTGCGCAAGTCTTTCCACCACATGTGAAAAGAGCCTGACCGAGCGATTTGCGCGGCTTAGGCAAAGCTCTTTCCCACTAATCCTTCCGGCCTCTTGAAGCGGCACATTGGCGGCCAGTCGGTCAAGGTCGGCAGGCGTTGGCTCCCCGTCAACCAACGCAAAAGTCGCGTCCCAGGCAGTTGCGATCACCCTGTCAGAGCGCATCTGGTCCGGCAGGTCATGCGCGAAGGCGACAAGGCTGTAAGTCCGTTCCGGCCCCTGGGCGCGATAGACGGCACGGCCGACACCGCGGTCGTCAACCTCCCAAACCGGGCGATCAAAGCGCCAGCCATCCTGTTTCACCCGACGCAAAAGGACGCGGAGGAACGACAGCCGCATCGGATGGGCCGATCCAATGCGGGAGAGGCGCATGACGGCGTCAGGGTTGCGCAAGGCAACCACCAAGGCGGTATCTGTCTGTTCCGCCATGCTCATTCCGCCGCCCTCTCTATGTCACTCCTAATCGCCGTCCCAAAGGACGTCTCAAAGAAGCGCGCCCAGTTACCGCCAAGGATTTCCGCCACTTCTTCGCCGGAGAACCCGACGGCTTGCAGCCCGCTCCGAAGGCTCCCGAAATCACGGTTGTCGCGGAACCAGGCAGGCATGGCAGGAAAGCCGGGTGCTTCTTTGCTGCCTTCGCCGAAATCGACCGATTTGGTCCAGCGCCCGGTGCGCATCCATTCGACAACGCTGTCGGGTTGATCCTGACAAAGGTCGGTCCCGATCCCAAGGAAATGCGTGCCATAGCGTTCTGCCGTCCGGGCGATCATGGTGCAGAAATCAGTAACCTCGCAAGCGCTGCCGCCAGTCAGGTGATGGGGATAAAGCGAAAAGCCCAGCATGCCGCCAGTTTCCGCCAAGGCGCCGATCACCGCATCAGACTTGTTGCGCCGCGCTGGATGCCAGGAGGCCGGGTTAGCATGGGTCACCGCAATTGGGCGAGTAGACTGTTCCACCGCCGCAAGCGTCGAGCGTTCACCAGAATGGCTCATGTCCACAACCATGCCCACACGGTTCATCTCGCCCACCACCTCGCGGCCCATCCGGGTCAGACCGGTGTCTTCCGCCTCGTAGCACCCCGTCGCAAGGAGGGACTGGTTGTTGTAGGTCAGTTGCATGAAGCGCAGGCCAAGCTGATGTAGCACTTGCACAAGCCCGATATCATCTTCCATACAGCTTGGGTTCTGCGCCCCGAAGAAGATCGCAGTTCGGCCAGTGGCCCGGGCGAGGGCAAGATCTTCGGCGCTGAAGCCTTGAAAGATCAGTTCGGGCCAGCGTTCGAACCAGCGGTTCCAGCGTTCTATCCCGGCGACGGTTTCGCGGAAATTCTCATGATAGACCAAGGTAACATGGACCGCATCAACGCCGCCTGACCGAAGCTGGCGGAAAATGGCTTCTGACCAGTTGGAGTATTGCAGCCCGTCAATCAGGTAACTCATTCCGGCTCCCCCGCTGCCATGTAGGCAGTTTTTACCGTGGTGAAAAACTCCGCCGCGTAGCGCCCCTGTTCGCGCGGGCCAAAGGATGACATGCCCCGGCCACCGAAAGGCACATGGTAATCCGTGCCCGCCGTCGGCAGGTTCACCATTATACAGCCCGCTCGCATGTTGGCCCGGAAATGCGCAGCGCGGGAAAGGCTGCGGGTCATGATCCCCGCAGTCAGGCCAAAGGGCGTGTCGTTGGCGATGGCAAGTGCCTCGGCGTAGCTGTCTGCCGGGATGATGCAGGTGATCGGCGCGAACATTTCCTCGCGGTTCAGGCTCATGTCGTTGCGGCTGCGGGCAAAGACGGCGGGGGCCATGAAATACCCTTCGGTCGGACGGTCAAGCCGCCCTCCGCCGGTCAGAAGCTCCGCCCCTTCCGCCAGACCGCGCGCAATCCAGTCAAGGTTCCCGCGCAGCTGCCCTTCGCTGACCACCGGGCCGATCTGCGTGCCTTCTCCCAGCGCATGCCCCACCCGCAACGCCTCGGCCGCCTTGACGAGGCGTTCGGTAAAGGCATCCAGAACCTTCGCATGAACGACGAGACGCGACGCAGCGGTGCATTTCTGCCCCGTTCCGCCAAAGGCCGCGTTGGCGGCATGGGCGACGGCAAGGTCAAGGTCGCAGTCGTCCATGACCAGCATGGGGTTCTTTGATCCCATCTCCATCTGCAATTTGGCCCGGTTGCCCAGAACGCGCGCAGCAATTCCCTGCCCCACCTCGACCGAGCCGGTAAAGCTGACTGCATCGACGCCGGCATGACCGACCAAATGATTACCGACATCGCGCCCCGGCCCCATAACAAGGTTGAAGGTGCCAACCGGCATGTCGGCGCGGGCAATGATCTCGGCCAGCGCCACAGCCGAGGCGGGCGTCAGATTGGCGGGCTTCCACACCACCGCGTTACCGTAGGCCAGTGCGGGGGCGATTTTCCACGCAGGCGTTGCCACCGGGAAGTTCCACGGCGTCACCAGAGCCACGACGCCCGCCGGTTCCCGCCGCACCTCGATCTCGACGCCCGGGCGCACACTTTCCGCCTGATCACCCTGAAGGCGCAGCGCTTCGGCGGCAAACCAGGTGAAGAACTGGCCCGCGCGGTATACTTCACCCTTGCCCTCGGCTATGGGCTTGCCTTCCTCGCGTGACAGAAGCGCGCCGATCTCGGCCGCGCGGGCCATCATTTCGGTGCCGATCGCCATCAGCACGTCGTGGCGTTTCTGGATGCCCGCCGCCCACCATTTCGGTTGCGCGGACCGGGCGGCAGCGACGGCGTCATCCACATCCGCAGCCGTGCCTTGGGCAAACGCGCCAATCACGTCCACCAGATCAGACGGGTTGCGGTTTTCCACCACCGTCGCCCCGGCGCGCCATGCCCCGGAGATGAGATTCCGCGTCTCAAGTCCCATGCTTTTCGTCCCGTTCCGGCAGGGTTCATACCCGAGCCAAGGCTTCCATTACTTTCTGTGGTGTCAATGCACCCGAGATCTGTCCGTCCGCACCCCGCACCACGACTGCTTTCGCGCCGGTTGCGAAGGCGCCGAAAGCTTCTTCAAGGGTCGCTTCGGCGCCAATCTCAGGCGCGCCCGGCGCAGTGATTAGTCCGGCATCGGCAAAGGTGCCGCAGAGGAGGATACGGGCACGGTTCACGTCGCGGACAAAGCGCGCGACGTAGTCATCGGCAGGCGCGCGCAGGATCTCGCCCCCAGTGCCGACCTGCCGTAGGGTGCCGTCTTTCAGGATGGCGATGTGGTCGCCCAGAAGCAGCGCCTCATCAAGATCATGGGTGATGAAGACGATGGTCTTGCCCAGCCGCCCCTGCAGTTCCTTCAGCTGCATCTGCATGTCATGGCGGATCAGCGGATCCAGCGCCGAGAACGCCTCGTCCATCAGCAGGACCTCGGCGTCAGTGGCCAGTGCCCGCGCCAGACCGACGCGCTGTTGCATCCCGCCTGAAAGCTGCGCGGGATAGCTCGCCTCGAATCCTGAAAGTCCGACAAGCCCGATCTGCGCGTCGGCCCTTTCCTTGGCCTGCGCTTTCGGCATCCCGTCAAGCAGAAGCCCATACATCACATTTTCGATTACCGTCCGGTGCGGCAGCAGGGCAAACCGCTGGAACACCATTGCGACCTTGCGTCGCCGAAAGGCTCGGAGACGGGTTTCGTCATAGCCAAGGATGTCCTCACCATCAAAGAGGATGCGCCCGCCCGTCGGTTCGATCAACCGGTTGAAATGCCGGATCAGCGTGCTTTTTCCAGACCCTGACAGCCCCATGATGACGAAAGTTTCGCCTGCACGTATATCAAGGTCGATACCGTGCAGGCCCAGAACATGGTTGGTTTCCTCCAGCAGGTGGGCCTTGTCCATGCCGGCTTCCACCCGTGCCAAGGCGGTTTTGGGGTCACGCCCAAAGACCTTCGAGACGCCTTCAACGCGGATCTTCACAGGTGAGTTGGTGGAGGCCATCAATTGCCCTCCCGATGCAGGTTCGCTTGGACGCGGCGGCCGTAAGATTGAGCGATACGGTCGAAGATGATGGCCAAAAGCACGATCCCGAGCCCAGCGATCAGGCCGCGGCTGACTTCAAGTCTCTGAATGCCCTGCAAGACCTGATAGCCAAGCCCGCCCGCCCCGATCATCGATGCGATAACCACCATGGAAAGGGCCATCATTGTGGTCTGGTTGATGCCTGCCATGATTGTTGGCATGGCCAGAGGCACCTGCACAGTCCAAAGCTGCTGGCGGGACGAGGCACCAAATGCACGGCTGGCCTCAAGGATTTCGGGGTCGACTTGCCGGATTCCAAGGTCGGTCAGACGGATCACCGGAGGGATTGCGAAGACGATGGTGGCCAGAAGGGCCGGGATCTTGCCCGGGCCAAATAGCATCACGAAAGGAATCAAATAAACGAAGATCGGCAGGGTCTGCATGATGTCGAGAACAGGCAGCATCCCCCGCCTCAACCCGTCGGACCGCGCCATGGCAATGCCGAGGGGCATGCCGATCAGCACCGACAGGATCGTTGCGGCGAGCATAAGGGCGACCGTCGCCATTGCTTCGTTCCAGATACCCAGAAGGCCAAGCAGCACCAAAAGGACCCCCACCGCCACAACCGGCTGCCAGCGCCGGGCGGCGGCCCATGTGGCCAGGCAGAAAGCCAGAAGCACCATCCACCAAGGCAAAAACTGAAGCCCCCGCTCCAGCCCAGTGATGAAACGGAGGACAGGCAGGAAGATCAGTTCCAGCGTCTCGCCCCATTCCGCGACGAGGCTGTTGAAGGCACGGTCAAGGGCACGACCGAAAGCGCGGGTATCCCAGATTTCGGGAAAGCCAGAGGTCATGACGCGGGGTCCTTCAGGTTGCCGCGCAACCCCGTCGCCGGGGCAGCGCGGAGATCTTTTGTCAGTTCAGGCTTGCCCTGACCTTATCAGCCACATCCGCAGGAACCCAGGTGGTCCAGATCGCCTCGTTGTTTTGCAGGAAGTGTGTTGCGACCTCTTCCGCCGTCGCGCCATTGTCATCGCCCCACGCAAGGACGGCGCTGATCTCGTCGTTCGGAACCTGCATCTTCGACAGGAACTCCGCTACCTCAGGGGCCTGCTCCTTCAGTTCGGAAACGACGGCAACAGCCACCTCGCCGGCAGCCCAGCCAGTGACCTGCGGATCGGCACAGTTGGCGTCGGTCAGACAGGTGAATTTCTCCCGGTCACTGTCGGGCATCCCCAGACGAACCAGCTTAAACTTGCCCACCACGTCGGACGGACCCCAGTAATACCCCACCCACGGTTTATTCTGCGCAACCGCGCGCGCAATGGACGCCTTCAGGTTCTCACCCGACCCGGGCGAGAACAACTCGAACGTATCCTCGAGCTGCAGCGCCGTGTGGTAGTTCGTGATAATCACCTCGCTCGCCCACCCGGGCGGGCCGTTGTAAAGCCGTCCCTTGCCTGGGTTTTGGATGTCCTCGAAAATCTGCCAGTTGGCGGCGAGGTCCTCAATCGTCTTGATCTCAGGATGCTGTTCCAGAACATAGTCTGGCACCCATAGCCCGTCTTGCCCGCCACCCGCAAAAATGTCGGATGCCTTGTAGACATTGCCCTTTGCCTGCATTTCGTCCCACTGCGCCTGCACGGTAGAAACCCAAAGCTCTGGCGCGATGGTCGGCGTTGAACGAGTCAGCATCGAAGTTGCTGTGGGAACCGTGTCCCCCGGCATTAATTCGGCGTTGCAACCATAACCCGCGGACAGGATTTTCTGCGTCACATGAGCAAGCGCGGCCGCAGAAAGCCAGGTCATTTCGGCGATGGTGATCTTCTCGGCGGTGCCGCAATCAGCAGCGGCGGCGGGTTGGGCGAGGGCCAAGCTCGAAGCTGCGAGCGCGGCAAGAGCGGTCAATCGTTTTGTTCCAGTCATTGCAAACCTCCAGTGGCGCGACGCCGTCTTGCGCGGCGACCTGCACGCAGGTTCACCCCTTGCGCTGCTTCAATCAAATAACAACGAATGACATTGATTTCAGTTTTTCTGAATCGAAAGCCGTGAAATGAATTCCTGATCGACCTCGACGCCCTCTGCTTCGGTCCTGGCCCGTGCCATGACCCGCCGCATGCCCGGCAGCCGCGCGCCATCCTGTGCGACAATCGCCTCGGCCAACCCGGCGAGCCGCTCGATGAAACCCTCGGCAAAGGCTTCAGGGTCGATGGCGATGAAGCATTGCCCCGTCCCGGGCGGCCCACCTGCGGGCCCGGAAAAAGGGCTGGCTTCACGACTTGGAACCGCCCCGGCAAGGGCTGAGGCAAGAACCTCCACCATCAAACCGACCCCAAACCCCTTGACCCCGCCTGACGGCAGCATCGAGCCCCTAAGTGCTGCTTCGGCATCGGTCGTGGGCTGGCCTTGCGCATCGACTGCCCAGCCTTCGGGGATGGCCTTACCTTGCCGCGCACGCAGCAAGACCTCTGACTTCGCGACAACGCTGGCCGACTGGTCGATCACGAACCTCGCTCCGCCGCTCCCGTTTGGCACTGCCAGCGCGAAAGGGTTGGTCCCAATCACCGGCACCTTGCCCCCTATCGGAGAAATCGAAGCGGGTGCGTGGGTGAAGCACAGCCCGACCAACCCCGCCTCTGCGATCCGTTCGGCATGGTGGCCCAGAAGCCCGCAATTGTAGGAACGCCGCAACGTCAGCGCCGCGATCCCCGACGCCCGCGCTGCATCGATCAGCGGCGGCAGCCCCATATCGATGGCCGGATGGGCGAAACCATGCGCGGCATCGACCAGAACCGCGCCCGCCCGGGGCTGATCGAGGTGCGGTTCAGCCAGCCCATCGACCTTGCCGCAAGTCAGATGTTCGACATACACTGGCAAATAGAGGAGACCGTGCGACCGCATCCCGTCCCGCTCCGCCATCTGGATCGACCTTGCCACCGGCAGGGCCTGCGCTCCGCTCGCCCCAGCGGCCCGCAGGGCGTTCGCGGCCAATGCCTCAACTTGGTCCAACGTCATCCGCATGGCCCGACCTCCCCTGCTCCTGGTCAAAAGCACTGTTTGCCCATTTAAGCGCAACACAGTAGTTTTGAGCGGGACATAAGGAAAATTGAACATGATCCGGCTGGAAGCCCTGCGCGCCTTTGTTGAGGTCGCCGACCACGGGAATATCAAGGACGCCTCCGAAAAGCTCTACCGAACCCCTTCTGCGCTATCGATGACACTGAAGCAGATCGAAGACCGGCTCGGCTGCCCGCTTTTCGAAACCGACCGCAAATCCAGCCTGAGCGAGATGGGACGTTTCCTATACCATCAGGCTGTCGTCCTGTTGCGTGATTATGACCGCTCGATGGAACGGATCGAAGCGCAAGCAAAGGCGCGCAGCGGGCGGTTGCGCATCGCCTCGGTTCCCTCGGTCGCCACGATGCTCTTGCCCCCATTCCTGCAGGTATTTCTGTATGGGCGTCCGGACCTCGACATCGACCTCGTCGATACCGACAGCACGGACGTGCGACATCTGGTAGAAACGGGCGAGGTGGACCTTGGCATTGCCGGAACGGGGCCTGACGTTCCGGGGCTTGTCTGCGCGCCAATCTTCCGCGATCCGTTCATGCTGGTCTGTCGCTCCAACAGCGCAATTGCTGCCAAGGGCGCTGTGCTTGCATGGGCGGACCTTGTGGGAGAGCCACTGATCATCAATGAAGCCACTCGCGCATTGCCCTCGCCGGAGTTTCAACGGCTCTCCCGTGATGCAAGGTTCTCAGTGCGCAACGTGGCTTCCCTTTTGGCGATGGTCAGCGCGGGTATGGGCGTAACCCTGTTGCCCGCGCTGGCAACCGTCAACCTACCTGCCTCACTATCCGCCCGTCCGCTACAGGATCCTGCTTGCCTCAGGACAGTCGGAATTCATTGGCGCGAGGGAAAGGTGCTAAGCCCTGTCACCAGCCAGTTCCGAACAGAATTTGCCACCGCTGCACGCGCCCATTCCGGGCAGATCGGGCTGGAGGCTGTGCTTTAACGACGGCGGCGGAGAGGGTTCTTGGGATTGTCGAAGTCCAAGGAAAAGGTGCGCTTCGCGACGGCGATGGGTTCTAGCGCCACCACGTTCCGGGGACGAAACCTCCAAGACCGCTGGTAGACAGGGACGGCACGAATTAGTCCGCCACAAATGATGGAAGAGCGACCCGATGCCGTCCGCGTGTTTAGATACGCAGACATGGCGGGCCAGGTTGATGTGCCGCGTCGAGCAGCTTGCTGCGATCCGAGTTTGACGTCGCAGGCGTCTCCTCCATCTGTCAAACTAAACTTTCCTGCAGCGAGGTTCGCAGGAAATCGATCGTGCTACGGGTCTTCCGGGGCAGGTAGGATCGGCTGGGATACAGTAGCCATGCTGCGGTATCGAAGCTGGTGGCCGTCACCTCGTAATTCGGAAAAAGGTCAACCAAGGCTCCCGCAGTCAATTCCCGGTCGATCAACCAGTCTGCTAGCAGAGCTGGACCCAAGCCGGCCAGCACGGCAGTCCGAACGGCAAGCGGATTCGATAGAATGAACTGACCAGTCACCGCGACGGCCTGCTCACCGCCGCCGTTTCGAAATACCCAGCGGCTACGAAAGCCGGTCAGGTTCATCAATACACAGGACCGCTCTTCCAAGTCTGACGGCTGCTTGGGTGCGCCGGCCGTTGCCAGATAGGTAGGGCTAGCCACCACACGATAGTGCGTCTGCATCAGTTTCACCCCGATCACGTCGGATCGCACGCTTGGTCCCAAACGGACAGCCAGGTCGATCCGGTCTGCAACCAGGTCAAGGTTGCCATCCTGCAGCAACAACTCCACCTGCAGCCGGGGAAACGCCTTTGCAAATGCGGGTAACAGCGGCAGCAAGCGAACCTGCCCGAAGGCGACCGATGCCGTTATCCGGATCGTTCCGACCGGCCCTGATCGCAGCGAGGCGGCCTCGTCGCGCAACCTTTCCATCTCTTCGATCACGCCTGGCAAGCGGGCCAGATACAGGTCGCCGGCCTCGGTCAGCACCATCTGTCGCGATGTGCGCTGAAACAGTCGGATGCCGAGGCGAGCCTCAAGGCTGGCAATGCTGCGGGACACCGACGACGGGTCAATGCCTCTATCCCGAGCGACGGCGGCAAAGCTGCCCTGCCGGGCAACTTCGATGAACAGAGAAAGGTCCTGTAGGTCCATCCGTGCAGATATTGCACGGTTACAATGACAGATCGACGGTTTTTTGCACGCCAACCGCCGGCATATACCGTGAAGCATCAGCACTGGTTGGTGATGGAGGACACGGTGGTAAAGGTTTCAGTATTGGGGATGGGAGCGATGGGTTCGCGCATGGCGCGCAACTTGTTGGCTGCCGGACACGAGGTCACGGTCTGGAACCGAAGCGCCGCAGCCTGCTTGCCCCTTGGCATGGCGGGTGCAGCGGTGGCAAAAAGTCCTCGCGCCGCCGCCAAGGGCGCAGCATTTGTAATCGTCATGCTGCGCGACGATCCAGCTTCGCAGGCGGTGTGGCTCGACCCTGCGAAGGGCGCGCTGGCGGGCTTGGAGCCGGGCGCCGTCGGCATCGAAAGCTCGACCCTGACAGTAGGGTTCGTGCGCCAACTGGGCGCACGGTTCGCCGCTGCAGGGTGCGGGTTCCTTGATGCTCCTGTCGCCGGATCGCGCCCGCAGGCCGAGGCGGCACAACTGATCTACCTTGTCGGCGGTGAAGCCGATGTCTTGGCGCAGGCGGATCCCGTGCTGCGCGTCATGGGTAGTGCAGTGCATCACGCCGGGCGTGCTGGCGATGGTGCTGCGCTGAAGCTGGCGATCAACACCCTGCTCGGAGTGCAGGTTGCGGCGATGGCCGAGATCATAGGCCTCTTCGCCAAGCATGGTCTCAACTTGAACACCGCAGTTGAGATCTTGGGCGCGACGCCCGTGTGCAGTTTGGCGGCAAAGGCGGCCGCCGCTTCGATGCTGGCGGGGACTTTCGCCCCAATGTTTCCAGCCGCACTTGCCGAAAAGGACTTCGGATATGCACTCGCCGCAGCTGCTTCGGTGGGCACCGAGATGCCTCTCGCCGAAGCAACACGGGCGATCTTCAATACCGCTATCTCGAGAGGCTTCGGATCCGATCACCTGACCGGTGTCGTCCGGCTGTATCGCTGACGCGACCCCGTATCACTTTCTAACTACCATAAACCAAGGAGAGTCTTGATGACACAGTCCACTTCTCGCCGTGCCCTGTTCGGCACCGCAACAGCTGCAGGCGCCGCAGCCCTGCTTCCCTTGCCCCCCGCTCTTGCGCAAGCGACCCCGGCCCCACGCACCGTGACCTACACGCGCAAGATCGGCGACATCGAAGTGACGACGCTGCTCGACGGCTACTTCCTGCTAGAGCAAGCTTGGGTAACGGATCTGGAGCCGTCGCTGATCGTGCAGGGCCTTGCGGACGCCGCCCTTGACAGCGGAGCTGCCGTTCCGCTGCCGATCACCGGCTATCTGATCCGGCGGGGCGACGCTCTGACGCTGATCGACGCCGGTGCAGGTGGCTCGCTCGGTCCGACGGCCGGAAGCCTTGCCACCACTCTGGCCGCGCTTAACATCGCGCCCGACACAGTAACCCGGCTGGTGTTCAGCCACCTGCACCCAGATCATATTGGTGGCGCGCTGACGGGGGACGCAGCCACATTTGCCAACGCTACAGTCCACGTCAGCGCAACGGAACGCGCTTTCTGGTCCGAACCCTCAAACGCGAGCGCCGTGCCTGACGCGATGAAGCCTTGGTTTGATCTGGCTGGCCAGGTTCTCACGGCTTACGGTGACCGGATGCAGACCTTCAGCGGCGACGCTGATCTGGGGGGTGGGCTGTCCGCGGTGCGAATGCCCGGCCATACCCCTGGTCACACTGCCTTTCGAGTCAGTTCGGGTTCGGCGCAGGCACTCATCTGGGGCGACAGCACAGCCATCGCAGCGCTGCAGTTCGCGCATCCAGATGCGGGCATCGTGTTTGACACCGACACTGCGCAGGGGGCCGTCACGCGCCGCCGCGTGCTGGACATGGCAGTGGCCGACAACTTGCTGGTGTCGGGCACCCATATGCCCTTCCCGGGCTTCGGCCATGTCGACCAACGGGGAGAAGCCTATGCCTGGGTCCCGGAGGAATGGAAGCTCTTCTGAGTGCAAGCCACATCAATCGGACAGCGTTTGCACGCTGCCCGGTCCCTCCCACCGTTCAAGGGATCTTTCTGTGGCCCCTGACAAGATCCTTTATTCCGCGTGAGCCAGCACGATAGTCAGGCGCAACGGGCTTTCGCAAACACAGAACGGAATGGACATGCCAAGCCCGCCTCTCCAGTCCCTTTGGGGGAGACACAGCTAACGGGCGAGTCGTGGTGTGCCTTAGCAGCGCTTGGCGATTTACGAGCTGTGCCTGGCACTACGCTGGCAAGGAATGTCATACCTGCAGTAACGCGCGGCCCCTCACAATAATCGGAACAAAGCAGTCGCAGACCAGTTGGCCGGTTGCTTCTTCGGATGGGGCCGGAAGATGAACGAGATCGAGCTTAAGCTGCAAGTGGATGCTGCGGCCGCCGAGGGGCTGGGAGCGTCGAGCGCGCTGCCGGAGCAGTGGCGAACCGTGCTGCAGCGTGACCTTTACTTCGATACGTCTGATCGTGCCTTGGCTGCGGCCGGACTGTCGCTCCGCATCCGGCAAAGCGGGTCCCACCGCACCCAGACGATCAAAAGTTCCGGACAAGGTTCGGCTGGCCTCTTCCTGCGCTCTGAATGGGAGATCCCTGTCATTTCTGATGTTCCTGTCATCGACCACCTCTCGCCGGTGCAGGATGTATTGGACAAAGCGGTGAAAGACCTGATGCCGGTTTTTCAAGTCGAGGTGTCGCGCCGCATCTGGGATATCCACCAAGGCGACACGACTATCGAGGTCGTGCTTGACCGCGGGACGATCAGTGCCGGGGACCGGCAGACGCTTGTCTGTGAAATGGAGATGGAACTCAAGTCGGGACAGCCTCAGTCACTTTTCGATCTCGCCCGAAGACTGGACGACACGGCCCCGCTCCGTTTGGGGATCCTGTCGAAATCCGAGCGCGGCGATCTCCTGACCCAAGCGCTGCGGGGTGTCGTCAAGGCGGGGCTGGTGCCGCTTGACCAGAAGATGACGGCGGCGGATGCGTTTCAGGTCGTCGTGCAGACCTGCATCAAGCAGTTCAGACTGAACGAGGATCTGCTTCTTGCGTCCCGCGCGCCCGAGCCGCTGCATCAGGCCCGCGTTGGCTTGCGTCGGCTCCGATCTGCCTTCTCTATCTTCAGGCCGCTTCTCGGTGCCGATGCCGCGCGCGACTTGCGGGACAGACTGCGGGACCTTGCCGGAGAGTTGGGACCAGCACGTGACCTTGATGTTCTCTTGCAGCGCGCAAATCCGGGACCCCTTCGAAACCGCCTACAAACCGAGCGTAAGGCGGCATACGACCGTGTCGAAGAAGTCCTTGGTTCGCGCACGACACGAGCGTTGATGCTGGACTTGGTGGAGTGGATCCACGCTGGCTCTTTTCTTTCCGCCCATGACACTGATGTG
>JANPJZ010000251.1:0-1858 GCA_031425795.1 Rhodobacter sp.
CAGCACACCAGAACCCCTGGCGTACCTGCCGTCGTGCATCCAGATTTCCGTCGCGGTGGCCTCAACCCCCGCTTCCCCTAAACCCCGTTCCGCGTTCCCGCATCCCTTCGTCTTCGGTGAGCGGTTATCTACGGAGACAGCTAACAACCCGCAAGAGGAAAATGACAGGCCGATGACAAAATTTTCGGAACTTCGCGGTTTCCTCTGAAAACCGCCGTTTTCCTGGGCGGCTTACCCGGCGTAAGCCGGGGCCGCATAGGTCACCCTGCCCCCGCAGATCGTCAGCGCAACCCCGGATTCGCCGATTCTGTCGGGGGGAATCGCCTCGATGTCCCCGTCGATGAGTACCAGGTCGGCTGCGAGGCCCTCCTTCAAGGTGCCCGTCAGCCCTTCCAGATGCGCCGCCCACGCACCGCCGGCCGTGTAAGCACGCAGCGATTCCATCAGGCTCACCCGCTCGTCCCCTGCCCCCACGAAGGGCGCCCGTGTCAGTGACGCCTGGATGCCGCGCATCACGCTCACATCCGTAACAGGCCAGTCGCTGGCGAAGGCCAGTGCCGCGCCCTGATCGGCGAGGCTTTTCCAAAGATAGGCGTCAGGCCAGCGCTGACGTGCCATCACCGCCTCCATCCCCGCCAGCGGAAAGTCCATCACCCCCGGGGCATGGGGAGGCTGCAGGCTGGCCGTGATGCCGAGCGCACCCAGGCGCGGCACATCGGCCTGGTCGATCAGTTCGATATGTTCGATCCGGTGGCGGGCGTCGCGCGCGCCGTTGCGCCGACGCGCCGCCTCATAGCCGTCGATGGTCTGCCGCACCGCCCCGTCGCCGATGGCATGAACGGCAATCTGCAGGCCCCTTCGGTCGATCTCGGCGCAGATGTCGTTAAAGCGGCCCGGCTCGAAGAGCGGCGCGCCCCGTTCGGTCGTGCCTGGATAATCCTGCAGCATGTATGCCGTGCGACTGTCGACCACGCCGTCCATGAACATCTTCACAAAGCCGCTCGTCACCCATTCGCCGGTGAACTCTGCCGCCATGGCACTGGCGCGGTCCAGTTCGGACAACTCCATATGCGGCTTCATGTGGAAGGGCACCTTCACCCGCGCGGTAAGCCGCCCTTCGGCCTCCATCTCCTTCAGCAGAACACAGGTGTAGCGGTTGCCATCCATGTTCACCATCGAGGTGATCCCATGCGCCGCACAGTGCGCGAGTCCCGCCGCGATCTTGGCCTTGTCCTTTGCGCGCTGCCCGGGCGAGGGCCAGGGTTCCGGCTCACCACCCGTGGCGATGCCCAGTTGCAGATGCAGGTCGCCGGTCAGCGCCAGCACGGGGCTGAAGGCCTCGAACTCCAGCAACTCCCCGGTGGCCGTTCCATCCGCCCCCATCACCACGACATGTCCCGTCGGCATCGCCGCGCCGTGCAGCAGCCCCGCTGCTGTCAGCGCCGCCGTATTTGCCCAGACCGTATGGTGATCCGGTGACATCATCTCGATCGGCCGGTCCGCGATCACCCGGTCGAGATCAAGGCGCGTCATCGGGCGGCCCAGCATCCCATAGCCCGCACCTTGCGCCATCAGAAGAGGCAGGTCCGGGTTCCGCGCCCCATAGTCCCGGAACGCCACCGCCAAAGCCTCGAATCCCTGCACCCCGCCCAACTGCAACTGCGTCAGCTCGTTGCCCCCCAGTACCAGATGCAGATGGCTCTCCACGAACCCCGGCAGAAGCGTCCGCCCGCCCGCATCGACGATCCGCGTCGTAGGCCCCGCCAGCGCCTCCACTTCCGCCCGCGCCCCGACCGCCACGATCCGTCCACCCGCCAAGGCCACCGCCTCGGCCCGAGGGCGCCCCTCGTCCATCGTC
>JANPJZ010000252.1:0-28828 GCA_031425795.1 Rhodobacter sp.
TTCGACCTTGGCCGTGTTCAGCACCGCACCGATGCCGGTGGTGACGCCGCAGCCGATGTAGCAGATCTTGTCGAAGGGGGCGTCCTCGCGCACCTTGGCCAGCGCGATTTCCGGCACGACCGTGTGGTTGGCGAAGGTCGAGCAGCCCATGTAATGGTGGATCGGCGTGCCATCGAGCATCGAGAACCGGCTCGTGCCATCCGGCATCAAACCCTGACCTTGGGTGGCTCGGATCGCGGTGCAGAGATTGGTCTTTTGCGACAGGCAGGACGGGCATTCGCGGCATTCGGGGGTGTAAAGCGGGATGACATGATCCCCCGGTTTCAGCGAGGTGACGCCGGGCCCGCATTTGATGACCACGCCCGCGCCTTCATGGCCAAGGATGGAGGGGAAGATGCCTTCGGGGTCGGCACCGGACAGGGTGAAGTCGTCGGTATGACAGATACCTGTGGCCTTTATCTCGACCAGAACCTCACCCTCG
The DNA here is from genome assembly GCA_031425795.1 of Rhodobacter sp. Classification (GTDB taxonomy): domain Bacteria; phylum Pseudomonadota; class Alphaproteobacteria; order Rhodobacterales; family Rhodobacteraceae; genus Tabrizicola. The sequence continues at coordinate 482 of JANPJZ010000252.1, forward strand.
CGGGGGTCGTCGAGATTGACCTCCATGACCTGCAACGGTTGGCCTGCGGCGACGGCAACGGCGGCACGGGTGCGCATGTGGTATTCCTTCCCTTATCCTCGGCCCCAAGCTGTGCGAAACTGCAGCGGAACGCAATTCAGGAAAATACCATGAAACACCTCTTTGCCCTGGTCATCGCAGCCCCGCTGGTTCTGGCCGGCTGCGTGGCACCCCTGCCGGAGCCTGATCCGGGTCCGGTTGGCAGTTGTGGCGCCTCCGAGTTGCAGGGCCTGGTCGGACAGCGCGGCTCTGTGCTGGACGGGATGCGGTTCAGCCAGGAGATCCGGGTGATCCAGCCCGGAATGGCGGTCACGATGGACTTCAACCCGGACCGGCTGAACATCTGGCTGGACGACCGTGACGTGATCGAGCGCGTGACCTGCGGATGATCGGACGGCTGCTGCTGGTGCTTGCCCTCAGTGGCTGCGTGGCGGTTCAGGAGCCGGACCGGGAGGCCTGCGGAGCGGCGGGGATGCAGGGCCTGGTCGGCCAGGGGCGCGAGGTGCTGGCCGCGATGGCGCTGCCTGCGGGCACGCGGGTGATCGAGCCGGGGATGGCGGTGACCGAGGACTATTCGGTCAGCCGGTTGAACATCGATCTGGACGAGGATGGCCGGATCAGCCGCGTCTGGTGTGGCTGACGTGAAAAGGCAAAAGGCCCCGGTCGGGTGACCGGGGCCTTTGTCCTGCCGGGGCAGGGTGTCAGTTCATGATGCGGTAGTCGGTGTGGCAATCCTTGCAGGCGCCCCCGATGGCCGCCATGCCGGCGCCGATGGTTTCGACCGAGGCGACGTCCACTGCGGTCGCTGCGGCGTTCAGCGCGTTGGCCTTGACCAGGAAATCATCCCAGTTGGCCCAGATCTCGGGCTTGGCTTCGGAGGCCGGGTCTGCGGCGCCCTGTTCCATGAATGTGGCTTCGATCTTGGACGAAGCGTCGATCAGCGCGGCCTTGGCGCCTTCGGCCTTGGCTGCGTCATAGGGTTCCTTGCCGCTGGCCATGTTGCCGAGGATGCCGGTGTTCATGCCGACAAGCTTCATCAACTCCGACCGGGCGATCGCATTCGGGTCGGTGGGCTCTGCGTCCTGGGCGAAGGCTGCACCGGCAGCCAGAACGGCCCCGATCGCGAAGGCTTTGATCAATTTCATGTTCTGGCTCCATACTGAACACACCGAATTACTATAGTCGCGACATTCCGTCGCGGAAGCAGGATTGTTCACGGGCAGTGGACTTTCACGCGATTGTCATTGCGGGTCTGGTCCCGTTTTTTGGGCCGGGTTCTGATCGGGCTTTGGGCCACGTCTGGGACTCGACTCATCCTTGCAGGAATGGCATCACGAGAACAATAGGGGAACATGAGGGTTGCATGGCCGCGCGACGGATTCTTTCGCTTTGGTTTCCCCGGCTGGCGGCCGAGCGGGTGCTGCGGCTGCGCCGGGATGTGATTCCGGTGCCGCTGGTCATTGTGGGGGATGTGGGCGGTGCGCAGGTGCTTACCTCGGTCTCGGCTGCGGCGCAGGCGGTTGGGCTGCGGGAAGGGCAGGGCTTGCGCGATGCGACGGCGATCTGCCCGAACCTGCTGAGCGTGACGGCCGACCCGCTGAACGAGGCGCGGTTCCTCGGCGTGATGCGGCGCTGGGCGGGGCGATTCTCGCCCTGGGTGGCGGAAGAGGCCCCGGCGGGCCTGCTGATCGACCTGAGCGGCACGGCGCATCTCTTTGGGGGCGAGACGGGTGTCCTGGAGCAGGTGGCGGCGGACTGCGCCGATCTGGGCCTGACGGTGCGGGCCGGGCTTGCCGACACGCCGGGGGCGGCCTGGGGCCTTGCGCGCTATGCGCAGGTGGGGGTGGTGCCGCTGCGGTCGGGCGACGCGATCGACCAGGAGGCGCGGGCGACCCGGTCGCGCGCGGCCAAGCGGCGCGGCTGGGAACGGGGGGGGACTCCGCCGCAACCGGTGGCCGGCCGGGCGGCAGAGCTGGCGGCCATCTCTCCGCCCGGGCGGGCGCGTGAGGCGCTGACCGACCTGCCGCTGGCGGCGCTGCGGCTGGACGCCGAGACGGTGGACCGGCTGATGCGGCTGGGCCTGCGCCAGGTGGGCGACATCATGGTGCTGCCCCGTGCGGCACTGGCGCGGCGGTTCGGGATGCACACACTGCGCCGGCTGGATCAGGCGATGGGGATGGAGCCAGAGCCGCTGAGCCCGGTGCGGCCACCGATGCATTTCGCGGTGCGGCTGACCTTTCCCGACCCGATCGGCCTGCGCGGCGATGTCGAGGCGGGGCTGGACCGGCTGCTTGATCCGCTGTGCGCGCAGCTTCGGGCCAAGGGCCGGGGCGCGCGGCGGGTCGCGTTGCAGGCGTTTCGTGCCGATGGCGGGGTCTCGGCGGTGGACATCGGGCTGGCGCGCGCTGCCGACAGTCCCGACCGCATCCGACCGCTCTTGCATCTGAAGCTGGACCAGATCGACGCGGGTTTCGGCATCGACTGTCTGCGGCTGGAGGCTCTGGCGACCGAGGCGATGACGACGGTGCAGCACCGGGGCCAGATCGAGGTCACGGCAGGGATGGTGTCTGGGGGGGGCATACCGAAGGGCGGGGACCGGGCGCATGCGCTGGACGACCTGATCGGGCGGCTGGGCGCGCGGCTGAGCGAGGAGGCGGTGCTGCGACTGCACCCGTCGGAAAGCCATGTGCCGGCAAAGTCGGTGCAACAGCTGATGGCGGCCTGGAGCGTGGCGCATCAGGGGCCGTGGCCCGCTCCGCCCGGGCCGCGCCCCCTGGTCATGTTCCGGCCCGAGCCGGTGGACGTGCCCGGCCCGGACCAGGGCCGGTCCGATCCGCCGACCGAGTTTCGCTGGCGTCGTCGCCGGTTCCGGGTGCGGATGGCGGTGGGGCCGGAGCGGCTTCAGCCGGAATGGTGGCTGGACGATCCCGACTGGCGCGGCGGGGCGCGTGACTATTGGCGGGTTGAGGCGGAGGGCGGCGAGCGGCTGTGGCTGTTCTACGGCCGGGGCGGGGCGGTAAGCGACAGCTGGTATTGCGAGGGCGTCTTCAGCTGACGGGCATTGCGTCCTGCGGGGCCAGCCCTTGCGGGAGAGCCCTGTCCGTGGGAACGATTTCCCAAAGGGACAAAGCCGGATGAAATCCAGAAACCGCATCTCGATCCAGCAAACCCAGCGGCTGAAGCTGACGGTGGGGCTGGCGACCTCGATCCGGATCCTGCGCAGCGACGCGCAGGGGCTGGCGCGATATCTGGAGGAGCAGGCGGCGGAGAACCCGCAGCTGGTGCTGACGAAGCCGCAGGGTCTGGACTGGCTGCCGCGCTGGACCTCGGCCCTTGGGGCATCGGGCGAGATGCCGGAGCAGGCGGCGGCAGGGGCCAGCCTGACGGCCCATATTCTGGCCACGATCGCGGCGCTGGACCTGTCCCCGCGCGAGACCCGGATCGCCGAGGCGCTGGCCGATGCGCTGGAGCCGTCCGGCTGGCTGGGCCAGACCCCGGCGGCGATTGCGGCGCGGCTGGGTGTGCCAGTGGCCGAGGTCGAGCTGATGTTGCACCGCCTGCAGGCCCGCGCGGAGCCGACCGGGCTTTTCGCCCGGAACCTGGCGGAATGTTTGCGCCTGCAGGCCGAGGAGGCCGAAGAGATGGATGCCGTCATGGCCTCGGTCCTTGCGCGGCTGGACCTGGTGGCGCGGGGCGAGATCGACCGGCTGGCGCGCGAGGCAGGCCATTCGCCGGAGGCGGTGCGCCTGCGGATCGCCCGGCTGCGCGGGTATGACCCGAAACCCGGCGCGGGCTTCGAGCCGCAGGCCGCGCGGATCCGTGAGCCGGACCTGGTGGCGGAAAAGGGCGCCTCGGGCTGGACGGTGGCGATCAACCGGTCGGCGCTGCCCTCGGTCTCGCTGGCCGAAGAGAAAGGCAAGGGCCGGGCGGAAGCGCGGGCCATCATCCGCATGGTCGAGGGGCGCAACGTCACGCTTCTAGCCGTGGGGCAGGACATCCTGCGTCGCCAGAGGGCGGCGCTGGAGCAGGGGACGGCGGCGCTGGTGCCAATGACGATGGCAGAGGTGGCCGAGGCGCTGGACCTGAACGTGAGCACCGTCAGCCGGGTCGTGGCGGGCACCGCGGTGGACACGCCGCGTGGCACCTGGTGGCTGCGCGCGCTGTTCAGCCAGGCCGCGCAGGAGGGCGGGCCGGCGGCCGGAGCGCTGAGGGTCAGGCTGGCGGACCTCATCGCGGCGGAAGACCCCTCAGCACCCCTGTCGGACGCGGCCTTGGCCGAGGCGTTGTCGGACAGCGGCGCCCCGCTCGCGCGGCGAACGGTGGCGAAGTACCGGGCGATGCTGAAGCTGCCCCCGGCGGGGCGGCGGCGGCGGCGCTAGACCCGGCGCTGTCGTTTCCGGGAGTGACAGGGCCGGTCGGCTGCTCTAGCTGGCGGGAAGCGCAGTTTGGGACGGATGCAGCATGGCCTATCTTCTGGGTGTCGATACCGGGGGCACCTATACCGATGCCGTGGTTCTGGACGAGGCGGCAAACCTGATCCTGGGCAAGGCCAAGGCGCTGACCAGCCGGCAGGACCTTGCCGTCGGGATCGGGCAGGCGGTGGATGCGGCCATCGCGGCGGCGGGCATCGCGGTGGGCGATGTGGCGATGGTGTCACTTTCGACGACGCTTGCGACGAACGCGCTGGTCGAAGGGCAGGGCGCGCGGGTGGCGCTGGTCTTCATCGGCTTTGACGAGGGAGACCTTGGGCGGGGCGGGCTGTCGGAGGCGCTGAAGGGCGACCCGGTGCTGGCCTTCTCCGGGGGGCACACCCACGCGGGAACCGAAGCCGCCGCGCTGGATCTGGCTGCGCTGGAAAAGAGCGTGCGGGCCTTGGGCGAGGATGTCAGCGGCTTTGCCGTGGCCGCCCGCTTCGCCACGCGGAACCCCGCGCATGAACTGGCCGCGCGCGAGGTCATCCGGCAGGCAACGGGCCGCCCGGTCACGTGCAGCCACGAGCTTTCCGCCAACCTGAACGGGCCGAAGCGGGCGCTGACGGCCGTGCTGAACGCCCGGCTGATCGGCATGATCGACCGGCTGGTCGCGGCCTGCGAGCGGCATCTTGCGCAGGTTGGCATCGTGGCTCCGCTGATGGTGGTGCGGGGCGACGGGGCCTTGATCTCGGCCGCGATGGTGCGGGAGAGGCCGATCGAGACGATCCTTTCCGGTCCGGCCGCCAGCATCGTGGGTGCGCGCTGGCTGACGGGCGCCTCGGACGCGTTGGTCAGCGACATCGGGGGCACGACGACGGATGTGGCGCTGCTGCGTGACGGGCTGCCCGAGATCGACCCCGAAGGTGCGTTGGTTGGCGGGTTTCGCACCATGGTCGAGGCCGTGGCAATGCGCACCACGGGTCTGGGCGGCGACAGCGAGGTGCATCTTCAAACCGAGGGACTGACCGGGGGCTTGCGCCTGGGGCCGAGGCGGCTTGTGCCGGTGTCCTTGCTCGCAGTTGACCACGGGCCGATGGTGCATGCGGCGCTGGACCGCTGGCTGTCCAACGAGGCGGTGGGCGAGATGGACGGCCGCTTTGTGGTGCCGCAGGGCGGCCAGAGTGGCGGGCTGACGACGCGGGAGGTTGCGGTCCTGGACCGGATCACCCAGCCGATGACGATGGCGGGGGCGCTCACCTCTCGCCTGGAGGTGGCGGCGCTGGAGCGGCTGGTGGCGCGCGGGCTGGTGGCGGTTTCGGGGGTCACGCCTTCGGACGCGGCGCATGTGCTTGGGCGGCTGGAGGCCTGGGACGGGGCGGCGGCGGAAAAGGCGCTGCGGCTGATCGCGCGGCGCAGGACCGGGGCGGGTGAGCGGTTTGCCACCGGGCCGGAGGTCTTTGCCCAAGCCGTGGTGGACCAGCTGACGCAGCAGACGGTGGATTGTCTTCTGGAGACGGCTTTTGCCGAGGACGCTGACTTTGGCGGGCAGGCACCGGAAACGCTGGCACGGCATCCGCTGGCGACGGCCGGGCTTGCGCGGCATCGCGGAGTGGTGGAGATGAGCCTGCGCCTTGGGGTGCCGGTGATCGGGCTGGGGGCGTCGGCGCCGTCCTACTATGGTGCGGTGGGGGAGCGTCTGGGCTGCGAGATGATACTGCCGGAACATGCCGGGGTGGCAAATGCCATCGGGGCCGTCGCGGGCCAGATCAGCCAGCGGGCGCAAGGCACCGTGTCATCGCCCGCGGAAGGGCGGTTCGTGGCGCATCTGGCGACCGGACCTGAGGCCTTTGCGACGGCTGAAGCCGCCCTTGCCGCGATGGAAGCGGCGCTGGTGCGGGACGCGTCGGAGCGCGCGCAGGCCGCAGGCGCGCAGGACCTGCGCGTCACGGTGGACCGCGACCTGCGCGAGGTGGAGATCGAGGGTCGGCGCATGTTCATCGAGGCGCGGGTGACGGCCACCGCACAGGGCCGCCCCCGCGTCGCGCGCATTGCGTCGTAAGGCGTGGTTGGCTGTTGGCCTTGCGGCCTGGACTTGCGGCTGCGGCCCACGGCGATTGGCCCTTGACCTTCAGACCCCGCCCCCTTAATCCGCCCCTCGTGGCTAGGTAGCTCAGCTGGTTAGAGCGCGCGACTCATAATCGCGAGGTCGAGGGTTCGAGTCCCTCCCTCGCCACCACTTTCCCGGATCAGCAACAGGCATCGTGGGTTTCTGATGCCGCGTTCGGGCATGGTCAGGCCCTTTGGACCCGGGGAAACCTTCAATCCCGTCCTTGCGGTTCGCCGTTTTTGCAGCACCGTCATACGCCCGTAACGATGGGCGCGTAGCAGAAGTCATTCGAATGACTTGATGGATCGCGGGCATGGGACGAGACAACTGGAAGATCATCCGGGACCGGCTGTCGGCAGAGATCCAGGAGGGGCAGCTGGAGCCCGGGATGCAGCTGCCGACGGAGTCGCAACTGTGCCAGTCGTTCGGTGCCGGCCGGCATTCGGTGCGACGCGCGGTGGCGGCGCTTGCGGTCGAGGGCAAGTTGCGGGTGGAGCAGGGGCGGGGCACTTTCGTGCAGGCTGCGCCGTTGATCAGGTATCAGATCGGCCGACGCACCCGGTTCCGGCAGAACCTGCTGGAGCAGGGGGTGGCGCCGGCGGGAGAGCCGCTTGGCGACAGCATCGTCCCGGCCTCGGCGAGCGTGGCGGCGGCGCTTGGGCTGGCTGAGGGAAGCGCCGTACATCGGCTTTTGCGGCGCGGGCTGGCGGATGGCGTGCCGATCAGCATCGGTCTGTCCTACCACTGCGCCACGCGCTTTCCGGATCTTGCGGCGCGGCGCGGCGCAGGCGAGTCGGTGACCGAGATCTACCGCAGCCATGGCATCCCCGACTATTTTCGCAAGCGCACCGTCGTGTTTGCCCGCCGACCGGATCTCGATGAAGCGGCGCTCCTCATGCAGCATCCGGATCTGCCGGTGCTGGTCTTGCAGAAGACCGATGTGGACGCAGGGGGTCACCCCATCGGCTATTCCGAAGCGGTCTGGGCCGGTGAGCGGGTGCAGTTCTCATTCGATAACCCGGATGAACGGCTGGATGCGATGGAAAGGGGCGGGGATGTTTGACCGCGTTGACGAGGGACCCCACGGGTTCAGCCATGCCCGAATGCTGGACATTCTGGCCCGGTCTGACGCTGTCCGGCTGGCGACCCTGGCTGAGGCGCTGTTGCCGCAACTGGGTGAGGTCGAGGTGATCCAGAGCCGGACCGGTCTGGTGATGCTGCCGATGCGCGACACCGTGCAGGGCACGGACTTCCATCTGGGCGAGGTTCTGGTGGCCGAGGCCCAGATCCGCGCGGGAGCAGCGGAGGGCTATGGCATGGTCGTGGGCCGCGATCTGGAGCGCGCGATGGCAATGGCTGTGGTCGATGCTGCGGCAAGCCTTGGCCAGACGCCGGACATCCGCGCTTTCCTGCAGCGCGAGGAGGCGGATCTTGCGGCGGCCGACACCGCCCGGCTGTGCGAGATCGAAGCGACCCGGGTCGATATGGAGACGTTCTGATGAGCCTTCTTACCGCAACCCCGGTTCCGGACGCGGTCGAGACCCGGACCAATGCGACCTTCGAGGCGCTGATGTGGGCGCTGTCGCGTCCCGGGACGGTGCAGGACCTGCCATCGCCCGACATGGCGGGCATCGCCGAGGCGCTGATCGACCGCGAGTGCAGGGTGTTCTGCGAGGATGCGGGGCTGTCGGCCGCGATCACCTCCTTTGGTGGCGTGCCGGTGCCGGTGGGTCTTGCGGACCACGCCTTCCTGTCGCTGGCCGATGTCGCAGGGCTGGATCGGCTGGGGCAGGTTCCCGTCGGGTCGGACCTTTACCCGGATCAGGGGGCGACGGTGGTGGCCTCTGCCCGCTTTGGCGAAGGGGTGAGGCTGCGGTTGACCGGGCCGGGGATCGAGACGTTCACGCTGGTGGCTGTCGGTGGGCTTGCCGAGGGGCTTTGGCCGCTGCGGGCGGCGCGCTGCCGCTACCCCGCGGGATTTGACCTGTTTCTGACCTGCGGCGAAAAAGTAGTCGGTCTGCCGCGCTCCACCACAATCGAGGTGCTCTGATGGCCTATGTGGCAACAAGGGGTGGCGAGCGGGCTATTGACCAGTCCGAGCGCCTGTATCGCGCCGAACTCGGGCGCATCGATGCAGAGCGGGTCAAGGCTGTAAGGACGGCGCTGCCGATGCTGATCGACCGGGTGATGGGGGAGGCATCGCTCTACGAGCCGGACCTTGCCGCACTGGCCCTGGCACAGGCGGGGGGCGATCTCTACGAGGCCGTGCTGCTGCTGCGCGCCTGGCGGACGACGCAGCCGCGCCTGACGGTGGCCGAGCCGGTGCTGCAGGATCAGTTGTTCACGCACCGCCGGATTTCGGCAGCGTTCAAGGACATTCCGGGCGGGCAGATCCTTGGTCCGAGCCTTGACTACGCCCACCGCCTGCTGGCGACCGATGTGTTGCGCGGCGTGCCCTATACCCCGCCCCCGGTTGACCCGGCCCCGGCCCCGGCGCCCGCGCAGCAACCCTCGCTGGCGGCGTGGCAGAAGGCGCAGGGTCTGGTCGCTGATCCGCCCCGCGTAGACGTGGCCCCTGATGACATTCCAGACCTGACGCGCGAGCCGCTGCTGTTCCCGGCCAAGCGGGCCCATACGCTGCAAAGCCTGGCCCGCGCCGATACGGGCGGGCTGCTGGCCTTGGGATATTCGGCAATGCGCGGCTACGGCAACGCCCACCCCACGGTGAACGAGTTGAGGCTGGCGGAGGCAGAGGTGCGGGTCCGCCACCCGCGCGGCACGGTGTTCTCGGCAGGCCGGGTGAAGGTGTCGCAGGCGGAAGTCACCTCGAAGGGCAAGTCGGGCCTGCTGGAGCTTGGCTTTTGCGCGACGCTGGGGTGGAATGAGGTCAAGGTGATCTCTGGTGCCACGCTGGACCTGAACGCGCCGGGGGCGGCCAAGGGATCGCCGGTGGAGGAGGAGTTCTTCCTCTACCACACCGAACCGGTCGAGGCTTCGGGCTTCTGCATCCACTTCAAGCTGCCGCATTACGTGACCTTCCAGTCCTCGCTCGATGCGCTGCGCGGGGCCAGAACCGCCGTGCCGTCAGAGCCCGAACAGGTGCCCGCATGACCCTCGCCACCCTGACCAGAGCCTGGCAGCCGATGTCCTATGGTTTCCTTGACGCCTCGGCCAAGCGCGAGTTGCGCCGCAAGATGCTGAAAGCCATCGCGGTGCCCGGTTGCCAGATGCCCTATGCCAGCCGCGAGGTGCCGATGGCCCGGGGCTGGGGGACGGGCGGATTGCAGGTGACGCTGACGCTCTTGAAGCCGACTTCGGTCGTGAAGGTCATCGACCAGGGAGCAGATGACAGTGTAAACGCGGCCTCGATCCTGTCGTTCTTGTCCAAGGTGTCTGGCGCGACCGAGACCTGGGACACGACAGAGGCGACGCTGATCCAGAGCCGCCACCGCATCCCCGAAGAACGCCTGCGCGGCGATCAGGTGCTGATCCTGCAGGTGCCGAACCCGGAGCCTTTGCGGCCGGTAGAGCCGAACATGTCCGTCGCGCGCCAGATGCACGCCGATGCCGATTACGGGCGGTTGTGGCTGATCTTGTACGAGGAAATGGTGCGGTCCGGGCGGGTGATGCAGGGGGCGGCCTACCCGTCGCTGGTCAATGGGCGGCATGTGATGACGCCCTCGCCGATCCCGCGTTGGGACGTGCCGAAGCTGCACATGGCGCAGCATCTGACCTTCCTGTCGGCGGGGCGGGAGAAGCGGCTCTATGCCGTCCCGCCCTACACGCGGGTCGAGCCGCTGGTGTTCTCCGACGTGCCCTATCAGGTGGAGGATCACGGGCGGCTGACGTGCCACCGATCCGGCGTGAAAAGCTTTTTCATGAACGAGATCCCGCAGGGCGACGGCTCTTCGGCGTATGAGGTTTCGGACAGCCATCTTGGCATCAAGGCGATCCGGCAAGCCGAAGGTGTGGCGGTCAGGATCGGATCGACCTGGTACGAAAACGGAAAGATGCCGCAATGACCGTTGTCTTTACAGAGACCCTGACGCTCCTGCCACCGCAGTTGATGACCACACCGCCGCTGCTGACCATGACCGGCGTTTCGCGACGGTATGGCAGTGTCGTGGCGCTGGAGGATGTGTCGGCCACGGTCTATCCCGGCGAGGTGTTGGGGATCGTCGGCGAAAGCGGGTCGGGCAAGTCCACGCTTTTGCGGATGATGAACCTGGAGGACACGCCCGACGCGGGTGATTACCGGCTGGCGCTGCCGGACCTGCCCGGCAACCTCTTTGACCTTGACCGCTTCGCGCGCCGGATGCTCTGCGCGACGCGGATCGGCATTGTCTACCAGAACCCGCACCTTGGCCTTTTGATGAAGCACACCTCCAGCGGCAATGTCGCCGAACGGCTGCTGATCGCGGGCGAGCGCAGCTTTGCCGCCCTGCGTGGCCGTGCGCGCGAGGCGCTGGATGCGTCGGAGTTTCCGCTGGACCGGATGGATGCGCGGCCGATCGAGCTTTCCGGCGGGATGCAGCAACGGGTGCAGCTGGCCAAGGCGATTGCGCTGGAGCCGGTGCTGCTGCTGCTGGACGAGCCGACCACGGGCTTGGATGTTTCAGTGCAGGCGTTGGTGCTGGACACGCTGAAGCGGCTGCAGCGTGACCGGGCAATCACCATGGTCATCGTGTCCCACGACCTGGGTGTGATCCGAACCATGGCCGACCGGGTGATGGTGATGCGCCGGGGTAGGGTGGTCGAACAGGGGCTGTCCGACCAGATCTTCCAGGACCCGCAGCACGACTACACGCAACAACTCGTCCACGCCAAGCTGTGAGGCCTTGATGACCGCCGAAATGCCCCCCGTTCTTGAGGTTCGGAACCTCTCCAAGCATTTCCAGATGCACCATCTGGGTCAGCGGTTGCATGCATTCGAGGGCATCAGCTTTACGCTTCATCCGGGCGAGTTTCTGCTCCTCCGCGGGCCGAACGGTGTCGGCAAGTCGACCCTTCTGCGCACGCTGTACCGCAGCTATCTGCCGCGTGCGGGGCAGATCTGGTATCACACGGCGGAAGGACGGATCGACCTTGCCACGGCGGCGGATGTGGATATCGGCCTCCTGCGGCGGCGCGAGATCGGCTTTGTGACGCAGTTCCTGATCGCGCGCCCGCGTGTCGCGGCCGAGGATATCGTTGCCGAGCCGCTGCGTCGGGCGGGTGTTCCTGCTGGTGACGCGGTAGACGAAGCCCGGCGCTGGCTTGCGGAATTTGGGGTGAAGCGTGATCTTTGGCGGGCCTATCCCACCACCTTTTCGGGTGGCGAGCAACAGAAGGTCAACCTAGCCCGCGCGCTGATCCTGCCACAGCGGCTGCTGTTGCTTGATGAACCCACGGCCTCCCTTGACGCGGGCGCGCGGGCGGCGCTGATCCGGCGGCTGGCGGACCTGAAGGCGGCTGGCGTGGCGATGATCGGGGTGTTCCATCACCCCGGCGACGTTGCGGGGCTGATCGACCGCGAGATTGAACTGACCGCAAAAGAGGTAACGCAAGATGTGGCTGTCTGATTTCCGCGTCGTGCTGCAAGACCGGGTGATCGAGCGTGGGTCGGTCCGCATCGAGGGCGGGCGGATTGCCGAGGTTGCCGAGACCCCGATGCCCGGTGCCGCGCTGTCCGGCAACGGGTTGCTGCTCTTGCCGGGCTTTGTCGACATGCATGGCGACATGGTCGAACGCGAGGTGGAGCCGCGCCCGAATGTGCGGATGCCGATGGAACTGGGCCTGCGGGACCTTGACCGTAGGCTTGCGGCGTCGGGCGTGACCACGGCCTATGCGGCGGTCAGCTTCCACCCTGGCTCGGCCTATGGTCATATCCGGCATTACGATAACACGACCGCCATCATCCGCGCCTTGAAGTCGATGGGCACTGTGCTGAAGGTCGATCACAAGGTTCATGCGCGGTTCGAGATCACCTTTCCCGACGCGCTGCGTGTGGTGGAAGGGTTGATCGCCGAAGGCTCGGTCGATCTGGTGTCGCTGACCGACCATACGCCGGGGCAGGGACAGTACCGCGATCTCGAGGCGCATGTGGCGCGGGTGGCCCGCGAAAAAGGCGTCAGCGCAGAGGAGGCGGAAGCCGAGATCGCCCGCCGCATCGACCGCAACCGAACCACGGCGGGCGACATGGCGGCGACGCTGCGCGCCATTTCGGCCACCTGCCGCGCGCATGGCGTGGCGCTGGCGAGCCATGACGATGACACGGTGGAGAAGGTCGCGCTGATGCAGGCGCTTGGGGCGGGGATCAGCGAGTTTCCGGTGACGGTCGAGGCCGCGACCGAGGCGCGCGCGCGCGGGCTCGCGACCGCGATGGGCGCCCCCAATGCCCTGCGCGGGCAGTCCTATTCCGGCAACCTTTCGGCGCGGGTGGCGCATGGCATGGGGCTTCTGGACATCCTTGCCTCGGACTACCACCCCTCGGCCCTGCTGCCCGCCATTCTGGAACTGGCCAAGGCCGATCCGGCCGGGCTGCCCGGCGCGGCGCTTCTGGCGACGGTCAATCCGGCGCGGGCGCTGGGGCTGACGGACCGCGGGGCGATTGCGCCGGGGATGCTGGCTGACCTGCTCGTCGCCGATGATTCCGGAATTGGCCATGTGCGCGCAACGCTGCGCGGCGGACGGAAGATCTATTCCGACGGGTCGCTGATGCTGGCGCAAGCAGCCTGAGGGGAGCTTTCAAGGCATTGCCTTTCCGCGCCGCAGGGGCTGTCCCGGCGGCCCGGACAGGCATGTCGGACGGGCCGTCTGGGCGTGACACATCAGCGTTGGAAAACTGAGTCCAGAAATTCATTCGGATGATGCCGGTCTGTCGCGCGGGGCTGTCAGACTGGACCACATGGAACAGAACATCCTTTCCTTGCGCGGCCTCGGCCGCAGTTTCGGGGCCACGAAGGCGGTCAGCGCGGTCACGCTCGATATCCGCCCGGGCGAGTTCGTGGGCGTCATCGGCCGGTCAGGGGCGGGCAAGTCCACCCTCCTGCGGCTGGTCAACCGGCTGATCGATCCGACCGAAGGCCGCATCAGCTTTGGTGATACCGACGTCACCGCGCTGCGGGGGCGGGCGCTGCGGCAGTGGCGGCGGGATTGCGCGATGATCTTCCAGCAGTTCAATCTGGTGGAGCGGCTGGACGTGCTGACCAACGTGCTGGTTGGCCGTCTTGCGGATCATGGCTTTCTGTCGTCGATGGCGATGCGCTTCACCGATGCCGAGCGCACTCTGGCCATCCGGGCGCTGGACCGGCTGGAGCTGGCCCCTCAGGCCTTGCAGCGGGCGGGCACGCTTTCCGGCGGGCAGCAGCAGCGCGTCGCGATTGCCCGTGCGCTGGTGCAGAACCCGCGCATCATGCTGGCCGATGAGCCAATCGCAAGCCTTGACCCCGGCAACGCGACCCGGGTGATGGAGGCGCTGCGCAGCATCAACCGCGACGACGGCATCACCGTGCTGGTCAACCTGCACACCCTTGATACCGCGCGCAGCTTCTGCACCCGCATCGTCGCCATGCGCGACGGGCGGGTGTTCTTTGACGGCACCCCCCGGCAGCTGACCGATGATGTCGTCCGCGACATCTATGGCAGTGACGGGCTGGCCGAGTTCGATGCGGCCATCACCTCGACAGCAGCACCGACCCGGCTGCGCGAGACTGCCTGACCTTCCCACCCTCATGATGGAGCCACCCATGCGTCTGCTTGCCACCACCGCCCTTGTCGCCCTGATGGCGCTGCCCGCCGCCGCGCAGGATTGGAAGACCGATTACCGCATTGTCCGCTTCGGCATCCTGTCGGGTGAGAACGAAAGCGACCGCGTCGCGCGTTACACCCCGTTTCAGGAATACCTCGAAAAGACTCTGGGCGTGGAGGTCGAGATCTTCACCGCCGGCAACTATGACGGCGTGATCCAGGCGCTGGCTGCCGGCCAGATCGAGTTCTCGTTCCTTGGGTCCTCGGCCTATGCGGCGGCCTATACCGAGACTGAGGGCGGCGTCATCCCGCTGCTGACTTCGGTTCAGGAAGATGATTCGACGGGCTACTTCGGTGTCATCGTCGTCCGCTGCGACTCGGGCCTGAAGACGGTTGACGACCTGAAGGGAAAGACCCTTGCCTTTGCCGATCCCGACAGCACCTCGGGCTACAACGTGCCGTACTACAACCTTGTCCAGCAGGGTTACGAGCCGGAAACCTTCTTCGCGGGCATCCCGTTTTCGGGCAGTCACGAGGCCGGGGTTGCGGGTGTGGTCAACGGCCAGTTCGACGCTGCAGCGACCTATATCAACAACGAAAAGAGCGGCATTCCGCAGCGGATGGTCACCAAGGGGATGATCAAGGAAGGTGAGGCCTGTGTGATCTGGACGAGCCCGGAAATCACCTCGGGCCCGTTCACCGCGCGCGCCAACCTGCCGAAAGGGCTGATCGACGAGATGAAGGCCGCCGTGATGGCCGTGCCGACGGCTGATCCTGAAGCGTTCAAGGAAATGACCGGCGCCGAGGACTCCACCGCCAAGGGCTACGTCGAGGTCGATCACACGCGGTACCAGTGGATCATCGACATGCGCGACTGGTTCAAGGCTAACCGCAAGAGCTGACCTTTCCTCGGGCGGGCCGCGATCGGCCCGCCCGCACCTTGCCGGGAACTTTTGATGTCCGTTGCCATTCTTGACTTCGAACGCGACTACGCCGTCCAGCGCCGCCGCGCCCGGCTGACCTTTCTGGCGGTGACCGGGGTGATGCTTGCCCTGTTCCTGATCACGGCACAGGCGTCCAATTTCTTTCTGGTCACCCAAGTGACACTTGCCGACGGCACGCGCGCCGAGCGCTGGGTCATCGGGGCCGGGCTGCCACGTCTTGGCGAGTATATCTCCAAGACCATTCCGGATCTCGGCTGGGCCACTCTCGGGGCGGACCTTGCCGTCTGGTTCGCGCGGTGGCAGATCTGGGCGGTGCTTCTGCTGGAGACGGTGCTGATCGCCTTCATGGCGACGGTGCTTGGTGTGGCGGGGGGGTTCGTCCTGTCCTTTCCCGCCGCGCGGAACCTGTCGCCGAACGGCTGGGTGCTGTGGCTGTCGCGTCGCTATCTTGAGATTGCGCGCACCGTTCCCGAACTGATCTTCGCGCTGATCTTCGTCTTCTGTTTCGGCATCGGCCCCCTGGCGGGGGTGCTGGCGATCGGGCTGCACACGGCTGGCGCGTTGGGCAAGCTATATTCAGAAGCCAATGAAAACATCGACATGCGGCCACTGGATGGCGTCAAGGCGGCGGGTGGATCGTGGTTCGACCAGATCCGGTATGGCGCGGTGCCGCAGGTTCTGCCGAATGTCCTCAGCTACACGCTTCTGCGGTTCGAGATCAACGTCCGCGCCTCTTCCATCATCGGCTATGTGGGCGCGGGGGGGCTGGGACAGGAGTTCCGCACCGCGATGTCCTACCAGGAATACACCGACCTTTCGGCGCTGTTCGTCATCATTCTGGTGACCGTCGTGGTGATCGACCGCGCGTCGGAGGCCCTGCGCCACCGGGTGATCGGACTGGAGGCCCGCGCATGACCATGGTTTCACCCGAAGAGATTGCCCGCGCCCGCGCCGCATACCCGCTTGCGTTTCGCGCGCCCCGCGCCGTCCGCCTGCGCCGGGCGGTCTTGTGGGCCGGTTTTGCCGCTTTGTTCGCCTGGTGCCTGTATGATTTCGACGTCTCTCCCCTTCGGATCTGGGAGGGGCTGGGCCGGCTTGGCCGGGTCCTTTCCTTCATGTTCCCGCCCCACATCTGGACCACCTGGCAAGAGTTTTCCGACATCCTGAAGGGTTTGGGCGAGACCTTGTCGATGGCCTTTCTTGGCACCCTGCTTGGCGCGGTCATCGCGTTTCCACTGTCGTTTCTGGGGGCGAAGAACATCAATCGCCTGTCCATCCTTCGCTTCGGGGTCCGTCGCGGGTTTGACATCATCCGCGCTTTCGAGACCCTGATCCTGGCGCTGATCTTCATTCGCGCCTTCGGCCTTGGGCCGCTGGCCGGGGTTCTGGCGATTGCGATTGGCGAGATCGGCGTGTTGGCGAAGCTTTACGCCGAGGCGCTGGAAAACACCTCGACCAAGTCGGTCGACGGGGTTGTGGCGGCTGGTGCGAGCCGGAGCCAGTCGCTCCGCTTTGCGGTGCTGCCGCAGGTGTGGCCGGTGCTGTTGTCGATCACGCTTTACAACTTTGAATCGAATGTCCGCTCGGGCACGATCCTCGGCATCGTCGGGGCGGGCGGGATCGGGTTCCTGCTGGCCGACCGGATCGGCGCCTACCGCTGGGACGAGGCCTGGTCGATCATCTTCCTCATCATCGCGATGGTCTATGTCATCGACTGGCTGTCGGGGCTGATCCGCACCCGCTTTATCGGCACCTGGGAGGGGGCGAGGTGATGGATGTGGCGGTTTCAGTGCCGGGCACCCGCTGCATCTCTGCCTGCAATCGCCTGAACTGGAAGCGACCATGAAGATGCTGACCAAAGCGCCGAACGTCCACGAAACCGCGACGCTGGTGGATTGCACCCTTGGCAAATGGACCGAAGTGATGGCGCATGTGACGATGCGGGAGGTCAGCTTCGGGGATTACTCCTACATCGTGAAGGGCGGCAATGTCGTGTGGTCCAGCATCGGCAAGTTCTGCTCGATCGCCGAGGGCGTGCGGATCAACCCCGGGAACCATGCCACATGGCGCGCGGCGCAGCATCACTTCACCTACCGTGCCGCGCAGTTCGGGCTGGGAGAGGATGATGATGAGTTCTTCCAGTGGCGGCGGGACCATTGGGTGACCATCGGCCATGACGTTTGGATCGGCCACGGGGTGACCATCCTGCCGGGCGTGACCATCGGCACTGGCGCGGTCGTCGGCGCGGGGGCGGTGGTGTCGAAGGATGTGGCCCCCTATCAGATTGTCGGCGGCGTGCCGGCACGGCATCTGAAGTGGCGCTTCGCCTCGCCCGAGGCTGAAGCGCTGCTGGCGATTGCCTGGTGGGACTGGGATCACGAAGCCTTGCGCGCCGCGCTTCCGGACATTCGGGCTCTGGACATTCACGCCTTCATTGAAAAGTATCGCTAGACCCCTGCGGCCCCTGGCCCTTTGCCCAATTCGGACTGTCCCTTATGAATAGCCTGCCGCGCATCGCCTTGGCCCTGACGATCGGGGCTGGTGGCGGAGCGACCTTCTACCTCCTTGGCCTGCCGCTGCCCTGGATGCTTGGCGCACTGTTCGCCACGATGATTGCAGCGGTTGCAAACCTGCCGGTGGTGGCCCCTGCCGCGGTGCGGCCTGCCGTCGTCGCGGTAATCGGGGTGCTGCTTGGATCGCGGTTCACGCCGGATGTGCTGAGCCAGGCAGGCGCCTGGATCGGGTCGGTCGCCATACTGATGGTCTATGTGGTGGTGGTGGCGCTGGTCGTGGTGCCGTTCTACCGCTTCGTCGGTCGGCTGGACTGGATCACCGCCTATTTCGCCGGGATGCCGGGCGGCCTGAGCGAGATGATCGAGATCGGCGAGGCGAGCGGTGCCAAGCCTGCGCCCATCATCCTGGCCCACAGTCTGCGGATCGTGGTGACCATCGCGCTGATCGCCTTCTGGTTTCGCATCGTGGAAGGCCAGTCCGTCGGCACGGCACCCGTTTCAGGACAGGCTCCGTTGCCGCTGCTCGATGCCGCTGTGATGCTGGCTTCGGCGTTGGTGGGCAGTGTGCTTGGGACCAGACTGCACTTTCCGGCACCGACCTTCCTCGGGCCGCTGCTGGTGTCGGCGGTGCTGCATCTTGTCGGGGTGACCGAAAGCGTGCCACCGACGCTGCTGGTCAATGCGGCGCAGGTGATCCTTGGCACGGTGCTCGGGTGCCGTTTCCTTGGCATCGGGCTGCGGACGCTGTTCCCGGCGGCGGCGCTCAGCATCGGGGCCACGGTGCTTACACTCGGCCTCGCCTTTGGAGCGGGCCTTGTGATGCAGGCGCTGGCCGGGGTCAGGACGGATCAGGCGCTGCTTGCTCTGGCCCCCGGCGGGCTGACCGAGATGGGACTGATCGCGCTGGCCATTCAGGCGGACGTGGCCTTTGTCGCCTTGCACCATGTTGTGCGCATCCTGTTCGTCATCATTCTGGCCCCTCTGGCGTTTCGCCTGCTGCTGAAGCGCCCCGCCGGGACCTAGACCGCGGCGGCTCTGCAACCGTCTGCCGCCTCGCTCCGGCCTTGGGTTTCGATTCACAAATCCGAAGGGCAAGTGCCCTGATTGTCCGGAACATCCAAAGCCTTCTGCTGTTGATTTGCACATCAGGTCAGGAGGATTGCGAAATGGCAGACGATATCAAGGGTTCGCGCGACGGCCGCTCGGAAGGCGGCCAGAACTCTGGTGGGAACTTCAGGAACGATCCGGCGCGGGCAGCCGAAGCCGGACGCAAGGGCGGCGAGGTGTCGGGCGGAAACTTCAAGAACGATCCGAGACGCGCAGCCGAAGCTGGCCGCAAGGGCGGCGAAGCCTCGGGGGGAAACTTCAAGAACGACCCCGAGCGCGCAGCCGAAGCCGGTCGCAAAGGCGGGGAGGCCTCTGGCGGGAACTTCAAGAACGATCCCGGACGGGCAGCCGAGGCAGGCCGCAAGGGCGGGGAAAGCTCGGGCAGCGGGTCGCGCGGACGCTGAAGGGGCAAGACTGGAGTTAAGGGTCGCGGGAGCGGCCCTTTTTTCTTGGCTCCGAAGGGTCTGATCGTTGCTCGCAGAACGCGCCGAGAGACCAGTTCACTCCCACAGGACAGACAGGAAAGGGGCGCTTCGCGATTGGCACGAAGCGCCCCTTCTTTGGTGTGCGTTCAACGGACCGGCGTCCCATAAAACGTCAGGGTGCTACCTACCAGATCAGAGGGGATCGCCCGGCTGGCGCGCATGAGTTGTCGAGACATGGCTGGTCGAGGTGCGGTTGGCCGACAGGCGGAACAGTTGCCAGATCGCGCAAAGGCCGACGACGACGTAGATCAGGCGCGCGAGCGGTGCGGTCTGGCCGCCGAAGATGCCGGCGACAAGGTCGAACTGGAAGACGCCGACCAGCAGCCAGTTCAGGCCGCCGACGATCAAGAGGATCTGGGTAATCACGTCTAGTGTGCGCATGGAAAGTCTCCTTTTGCGGGTTTCAGGCTCGTCAACCGGAGGTTGGCCGAGTTGTTCCCGTTTTTGGCGAAGCCCATGGTCCGATTGCAATTTGCCGGGGCAAACCGCGCCGGGACCCCTAGCGTTGGGCATGCACATCGGCCGCATCGCGGGCCAGGAAGGCCTGCGTTACCGCCGGCAGGTTGTCGACCAGCCAATCGGCCATGTCCTGCTCTTCGACGAGGATGCTTTCGAAGACATCGACAGCTTCCATGTCGTCCAACTCGCGGGCGGCGGCGATCAGGGTGACGTAGCTGGAGATCTCGAGATTCTCGAAGACATAGCCCATCTGGGCGCCCTTGATGACCTCATCGCCGGCAAACATGCCGCCAAACGCCTGGGCCGAGGCCATGACCTTCCGGGCGGCATCCTTCAGGAGGGAGGAGCCAGCGTCGTAGCGGGCAAGGACGGTCTCAAGCCTGCGGATCTGCGATTCCGTCTCGGTCGCGTGCTGGCCGATGCGGGCGCGAAGCTCGGGGTAGCTTTCCAGCCGTTGCGCCTGGGCGGTCAGCATGGTTACGGCTTGCTCTTCCATGGCATGCGCATCGCGCAGCCATGCAAGGAAATTCGTCTGGATATCTGCCATGGGGTGGCTCCTGGTGTCTGGATTGCAGGGGGCACGGCGAGGGCCGCGCATTACCGGAGTGAACAAGCCTGCCGCTGCATTGTTCCGAGCCAATGCAGGGATTGCGCGGGCTGCCGCATCGCCGCAAGGGGGTTGTGTGCCGGGAGGGCATGTGGTTGGCTTTTGCCAGTTCGACAAAGAGGGTAGTGCGATGAAGAACCTGATCTCTGGCATTCTGGTGGCCGCAATCGCCATTCTTGGCTTCTTTGCCTATCAAAGCAGCCAGCAGGTCGTGGCACTGGAGACCCGGCTTGCCGAAGGGGCGGCCACGGTTGCGGCGGCCGAAGCCGACAAGGCCGCGCTTGCCGAAGAGATTGCCGCCTTGCAGGGTCAGACAGATGCGACGTCAGAAGCAACGACGGCACTGGAGGTCGAGGCCGCGGCGTTGAGCGCACGCGTGGGCGAACTGGAGGCCGAGAAGGCCGGGTTTGCGGATCAGATCGCAGCGCTGGAGGCCGAGAAGGCAACGATGGCGGAAAGCATCGCGGGGCTGGAGGCCGAGCGCACCAGCCTGACCGAGCAGGCTGCGGCTCTTCAGGCGCAGATCGACACTTTGACTGCGGCGGCGGCTGCCCCGGCGGCAGAGGCCCCAGCGGCTGAAGTCCCGGCGGCTGAGGCTGCTCCCGAGGCGACCACAACGCCGTGACGATGTCCGGCAATGGTGCGATGAGGGTGCATTTGGACGGGTCGTGCGGTCGGACGGGGGCGTGCGGTCAGATGGGGGCGTGCGGTTGGCGCGCCCTTTTCGTTTCCGGCAAGAGCAATGCCATTTGCAGCCACCAGGCGGGGAAGATTTCGACATGATGCGCAACGGCGGGCAACTTCTGGTCGAGAGCCTGATCGGATTGGGAGCGACCAAGGCCTTCGGTGTGCCGGGGGAGAGCTATCTTGCCGTGCTGGACGCGTTGCATGACACGGTCGGACGCTTGGACTACGTGCGTTGCCGGCATGAGGGCGGGGCGGCCTTCATGGCGGCCGCCTGGGGCAAGCTGACCGGAAACCCGGGCATCTGCATGGTCACGCGCGGTCCTGGTGCCACGAATGCGGCCATCGGTGTCCATACGGCCATGCAGGACTCTGCGCCGATGATCCTGTTCGTCGGGCAGGTCGGCACAGACATGCGCGGGCGCGAGGCGTTCCAGGAGCTCGACTATCGCGCGGTCTTTGGAACCTTGGCGAAATGGGTGGTCGAGATCGACCGGGTCGAGCGGGTGCCGGAACTCTTGTCGCGGGCCTGGACCGTGGCGATCAGCGGCCGTCCAGGACCGGTCGTGGTGGCGCTGCCCGAGGATATGCTGGCAAGCCTGTCGCAAGCCGCCCCTCTCTCAGCCCCTGTGAGGGTCAGCGAGCCTGCCCCCGATGCAGGCGCCGTGGCAGAAGCGCTTGCCCTTCTGGGCCGGGCCGAGCGGCCGTTGCTGATGCTGGGTGGCTGCAACTGGCGACCGGAGGCGCGGCTGGCCTTGCAGCGCTTTGCCGAGACGTCGGACCTGCCGGTGGTCGCTGCCTTTCGGTATCAGGACCAGTTCGACAACCATTCACCCACCTATGCAGGCGAGGCCGGCGTCGGGATGCCCGCGCATGTCAAGCGCCTGATCCGGCAGGCGGATGTGATCCTTGCGATCAACCTGCGCTTTGGAGAGATGACGACGGACGGCTATGCGCTGCTGGAGGTGCCGAACCCGAAGCAGACGGTGATCCATGTCCACGGCTCGGACGCGGAGCTTGGCAAGATCTACCGTCCGGCGCTGGCGATCCAGTCCGGCCCCAACGCCATGGTTGCGGCCTTGCGCCCGGTGCAGGGCGGGTGGGCCACTTGGCGGACCGAGGCGAGGGCAGACTATCTTGCGGCAATGCACCTGGGGCCCTTGCCCTCGCCGGTGGACATGGGGGCCTGCACCGCCCATTTGCGCGATGTGCTGCCGGACGACGCCATCGTGACCAATGGGGCAGGCAACTTCGCGGTCTGGCCGAACAAGTTCCTGCAATATGGACCGGAAGGCCGCCTTCTGGCCCCGCAGTCGGGGGCTATGGGATATGGCGTGCCTGCGGCGATTGCTGCAAAGATCGCCTGCCCGGACCGCCTGGTGCTGTGTTTTGCCGGTGACGGCGATTTCCAGATGACCTGTCAGGAACTGGCCACTGCACGCCAGGCTGGCGCGCAGCCGATCATCCTGATCCTGAACAACGGCATCTACGGCACGATCCGCGCCCATCAGGAGCGGGAGTTTCCGACCCGCGTCTCGGGCACCGACATGGTCAACCCGGACTTCGTCGCCCTGGCCCAGGCCCACGGCTTTCATGCCGAACGGGTCCGGGCGACGGCCGATTTCGCTGCGGCCTTTGCCCGCGCGCGCCAGTCGAAGACCGGGGCGGTGCTTGATCTGGTGATCTCGCCGGAGGCACTGACGCCGCGCCAGTCACTCAGCATGATCCGGGCCGAAGCGCAGAAGACCAAACGCTGAGGCGCGCTGCGCCGGGCCGCCCTTCCGCTGGTTGCGGCGCAGCGCGCAGCGCCGATCAACGCCGTCGGCCATGATCTTGACACCATGTCGCCATGGATGCGCCGAGTTAAAAGATTGAATTCAATCTGAGGGTGTATTTCCGGTGCGTGCGTTCCTGTTCTCGCTGGTGAGCCGCCTCGTCGTATGAGTGATCGAAGTGCCCGCCGCCGACCCAATCCAGACGAGGCCAGGATGCTTTCAGCCCGCACGGCTTGCGATCCGAACTGCTCCGCCCTCTCTGAGGGACCATTTTCCTTGCCAGAAGCAAGACCCACCGCACAAGCCGTTGACCCAGAAGGGCGCAGGGCCGCTACCGCCATTGGCACCGCAGAAGGAATGTCGCCTTGTTCTTGCGAGATCTGATCCTTGGCCGCAAACCGGAACTGACCGAGACCTGGGTGGCAGCCACGGACGGCATGCCTGGCTCGTTCCAGGAGGAGCGCGCGGTCTTTCTGCCCGCCGATGGCTGGGAGGGCCCGCTGACCGTGGTGCCCCTGCATCGGTCAGAGCCGGTTCAGGTCCCGGCAATTCCGGCACGGCCGACCTACCGCCTGACCCACGCCGCCGTTCTGCGACGGGTGGGGGTGGTGGTGGTGCCGGGCGGCGCCCCGCTGACCGAGCGGCTCCGGGTGGTGATCGACCGGCTTGGCATCGTGCACGATCCGAACGAGGTGGTGATCTCGGGCCGGGACCGGACATTGCGGCTGGTGCTTGCCAATCGGCGGCTGATCTCGGCGCAGGCGAACATGCCCGGGCGCAAGGAGATGCTTGTGAGTTTTCACAAGAAGCCGCTGACGACCGCACGCCTGCGGCAGTTGGCCGTCCTTTTGACCGAGTTCTGCGCCGGGCCGGTTGATCTGGTCATGACCGAAAGCCCGGTTTCGGGCGTGTTCGGCGGAGAGTCGGGGCTGGCGACGGAAGATCTTGCCGCGGCACTTGGCCTCGGGCCGGCCGCGCCCAAGGCATCCGACACCCCCGCGGCAAGTCCGCCGCCGGCTGGCTAGGGCCGATTCAGGGACGGCGCAGCGACGTCAGCTCAGTCACGAAGGTATAGTCGCTATAGCCCAGCCGGGCAGCGGGCCGGTAGCGGGTGACGTCGAAGCGGCCCCCGACGAGGCAATCGTCGCGCAGGTGGATTCCAACGACCTCTCCCAGCAGCATCCGTTCATCGCCCAGCAGATCGACCATGCGGATCACACGGCATTCCAGCGTGGCAGGCGCATCGGCCACACGGGGGCAGTTGATGGCCGTACACTCGGCCTTCGCGACGTTTGCCTGGACGAATTCGTCGGTCCCGCGGGGAAATCGGGCGGAGGTGGCGTTCATCGCCTGCAGGGCCGAGGCCTCGACCACATTGACGGCAAAGACACCGCTTTCGAGGGCGTTTTCCATGCTATCGCGCAGGTCGCCGGCAAACATCACCTGCGGCGGGTGGTAACCGACCGCGTTGAAGAACGAGTAGGGGGCGAGGTTGTCGCCCGTGGCGCTGCGGGTGGAAATCCAGCCGATCGGCCGGGGCGAGACGATGGCCGAGAACGGGCTGTGGGGCAGACCGTGGCCATCGGCGGGGCGGTAGAACATCTGCGCGGGCCTTTCGCGATTTGATCCTGACATGGTGCCATGTTACGGCCCGGTTCAAGCAGATTCGGCTTCAGCCGGGGGGGCAGGCAGGCGTGTACCGGCTGGAAGAAGAGACCGAGGCCGACTGGTGGGAAGTGGAGGCGTTGTACGACCTCTGCTTTGCGCCGGGCCGCACGGCGCTGTCGTCCTACCGTCTGCGGGACGGTGTGCCCACGGTGGCGCCCCTCTGTCTGACCCTGCGCGATGACGACGGCACGCTCGCTGCCGTGATCCGCTACTGGCCGGCGCTGATCGGCGAAGACGACGTGCTGCTGCTTGGCCCGATTGCCGTGCACCCGACCCGGCAAGGGGAGGGGCTGGGTGGCCTGCTGATCAACGAAAGCCTGGCCGAGGCGCGGCGCCTTGGTTGGGAGCGGGTGCTCCTCGTTGGCGACGCGCCCTATTACAGCCGCTTCGGCTTTCGCAAGCTGGACGGGGTGGAGATGCCGCCTCCGACCAACCCGGACCGCGTGCTGGGGATGGAGCTGAAGGCCGGAGCCTGGTCAGGTGTGGCGGGGCGGGTCACGAAAGCGACCTGAGGCCATTGCACCGGGGCAGGGCGCGACCATATCTTCGGCTATGGAAAACACTCTGCCCGCCCTGCCAAGCCCCGACCTTTCCGACGCAATTGCCGGTCTTGCACAGCGATACCGCCGGGCAAACGGCCCGGTCATGCGGGTGGTGAACCGTCTTGGCGGAACGCTTGAGGGCCAGATCAGTCTGGTGCCCGCCCCCGTGCGCGACCAAGTGGAGCGGGGTGTGGCACGGGCGCTTGAAGCGTCCTACGGCTTTGCAGGCAAGGCGCCCGACCTTGGCGAGCGCGGACCCATGATGGCCGTGATGGCGTCGGGGGCGGCAGGCGGGGCCGGGGGGATCGCCACCTCGCTGGCCGAGTTGCCGGTGACGGTGACACTGATCCTGGGCGCGATCCGCTCTGCCGCGTCAGAGGCCGGGCTAAACCCCGACGAGCCTTGGGTGCAGGCGGAGTGTCTGCGTGTCTTCGGTGCGGGCAGTCCGCTTGCCAGTGATGACGGGGTGAACACCTCGTTCCTGACCGCGCGGATGACGGTGACCGGAGCCGCGGTGAAGAACATGATCGCCACGGTCGCGCCGAAGCTTGCCGCGGTTCTGGGGCAGAAGCTTGCGGCGCAGGCCGTGCCGGTGCTTGGGGCCATGACGGGGGCTGCGCTGAATGCGGCGTTCCTGAGCTACTACCGCGAAATGGCCCGCATCCGCTTTGCCCTCTTGAAGCTGGCCGAGGTGCATGGCGCCGAGCCGGTGCTTGCCGCCTTTGCGGCGGCGGTTGACCCGCCGAAGGTGCTTCGGGCCTGACCTTCCCCGCTTTCTGCAAAGGGCTTGGGTTTTGCAGCGGCTGCGGCTAAGTCCGCTTCAAAGCGGGGGACCGGCCATGAGCATGGACATCATCACGGCGCTGAAGGCGCAGGCCGCGAACGCGGACCGGATCTGGCTGCGGAACGGCGGCGTGCGATATGCCGACCTCTTGGACGAGACGGGGCGGATGGCAAATGCCCTGCTGGCACTGGGGCTGGTCAAGGGCAACCGGCTGCTGGTGCAGGTTGAAAAATGCGAGGCAGTGCTGGCGCTCTACCTCGCCTGTCTGCGGTCGGGCGTGGTGTTCCTGCCGGTCAACCCAGGCTACACCGCAGCCGAGACGGCGCATTTCCTGACCGATGCGGAGCCGGCCCTGGCGCTGGTCGACGCGGCACGCGAGGCGGCGATCCTTGCCGCCGGCACACGGGTGCTGCCGCTGGAGACCTTTCTGCAGCAGGCGGCGAAAGCCGAGGCTTCATTCGTCGACCCGGCTCCCGGACCGAATGACCTGGTGGCGATCCTCTACACCTCGGGGACGACGGGGCGGTCGAAGGGGGTCATGCTCAGCCGCGAGAACCTTGCCTCCAATGCGGAGGCGCTGGTCGATGTCTGGCGCTTTAGGGCGGAAGACGTGCTGCTGCATGCGCTGCCGGTGTTCCATACGCATGGGCTTTTCGTGGCCACGAACTGTGCGCTTTATGCCGGGGCCTCGCTGATCTTCCAGCGGGCCTTCTCTGCCGAGGCGGTGCTGGCGGCACTGCCCGGGGCGACGGTGATGATGGGGGTGCCGACCTTCTACGCCCGCCTGTTGGGCGACCCCCGCCTGACCCCCGGCGTCTGCTCTTCGGTCCGGCTGTTCATCAGCGGCTCGGCGCCGCTGTCGCCCGCGACCCATGCGGAATGGCGGGCGCGCACGGGCCATGTGATCCTGGAACGCTACGGGATGACCGAGACGAACATGATCACCTCCAACCCGCATGACGGGGACCGGCGTCCGGGCACGGTGGGGATGCCCTTGCCCGGTGTCAGCGTTCGCATTGCCGGACACGATGGCTCCCCTTTAGCGGCCGGGGAGGCGGGCTCGATCGAGGTCAGGGGGCCGAATGTCTTCGGCGGTTACTGGCGGATGCCCGAGCAGACCGCGCGCGAGTTTCGCGACGGCTGGTTCGTGACCGGCGATCTTGGGGCTTTCGATGCGGACGGGTATCTGTCCATTCTGGGACGGGCGAAGGACCTGGTGATTACGGGGGGTCTGAACGTCTATCCCGCCGAGGTCGAGGCGGCGCTGGACGATCTGCCGGGTGTCGCAGCCTCTGCCGTCATCGGTGTGCCGCATCCCGATTTCGGCGAGGCGGTGGTGGCCTGCGTGGTGGCGGCTGGCGCGGCGGACCTGTCCGAAGCCACGATCCGCGAGGCGCTGCGCCTGCGGCTTGCGGCCTTCAAGATCCCCAAGCGTGTGCTTGTGCTGGCAGATCTGCCCCGCAATGCAATGGGCAAGGTGCAGAAAGCCGAACTGCGCAAGACCCATGCTGGGCTCTTCGGTCGCTGAGGCCGGCTGGCTTTTCCTGACGGCGACACGGCGCAGGAGGAACGTCCGGCTTGCGCAAGCGGCTGAGTGTTTGCGCAGGAAGCTGCCGTATATCTCAGGTTTATGACGCGCCTGTAAACCATTTGCGAATAGCCAGCCGCCACCAACTTCAGCAAACCCTGAATCACGACCGGCGGGAAGACGATGCGTGCGTCGTGGCCGATCGCAAGCAAACCTGGCAGAAGGAAATGAAGATGAGCGATACAAATCATGGCATCCTGTCTCGCCGCAGGGCTTTGGCACGGCTTGGCGCACTGGCTCTGGGCGCCTATGCCGCCCCCGCGTTCACCACGTTGAGCATTGCGAGGGCCAGCGGCTCCAGCGGCTCCAGCAGTGCCAGCGCGGCAAGCCCCGCCAGCCCCGCATCGACGCCCAGCCCGACCTCGGAACCGAGTGCCGCGTCGGCACCAAGCGAGGCAAGCTCGCCCAGCGTCTGCTCGGGCCCGACCGATGACGATGCGGGATGCGGCACCTCGGCCCCGTGATCCTTTGACCAAACCTGCCTTGGCGCGGGCTCCGCGCCAAGGG
The DNA here is from genome assembly GCA_031425795.1 of Rhodobacter sp. Lineage (GTDB taxonomy): Bacteria > Pseudomonadota > Alphaproteobacteria > Rhodobacterales > Rhodobacteraceae > Tabrizicola. Next base: position 28,431 of record JANPJZ010000252.1, read on the forward strand.
GAACAGCAACGGATGCGCCGGGTGGATCAGGACGTTTTCTTTCAGGGTGTCGCAGCACCGTTGCGGCTCCACCGGGCGGGCGCGATCCTTCCCTGCCTGTCCGGCGTCATTCGGGCGTGGCCGTTCCGGGCCGAAACCGCCCGGCCGGATGCGCAACCGTTCTTTTCGATCCGCTCCCAACCGGGCGTGGAACTTTTGTCCTGCGAAAGCCATGTCGAGGACCGGCCCGCACGCCAGTTCGATCCGGTCAATGCGGTGTGCGACGCGATCTGCTCGCTTGCATTGGCTTTGCCGGCCGGGGACGCAAGCCTGATCTGCCTGCATGCCGCTGGCGTTGCAATGGCCGGGCGGCTTGTCGTGTTCCCAAGCGTCCGGCGGGCGGGGAAAAGCACACTGTC
>JANPJZ010000253.1:0-36504 GCA_031425795.1 Rhodobacter sp.
TCGGTCACGAACACGATGCGCGGGCCGCGCGTCAGAAGTCCGCGCGCCAGGGCCGCGATGTCGCCCGCGCCCTCCAGCCAGTGCAGGTCCTCGTCGGACAGCTTTACGATGTCGGCCTGCGCCATCATCCGCGCGATCCGGCTGCGATAAAGCGCTTCGTCGCGGATGAAGCCGGGGCGGATGTTGGGGTCGATCATGATAACGCGCGCCGGCGTCTCGCGCAGCATCAGCGCCTCATAGGTCGCGGCGGCGGGTTCGACCATCAGGCTGATGCCGCCGAAGAACAACGCCGTCACATGGGCGGGCAGTACCGGCAGATCGGCGGGGGCCAAAAGGCGCCCGGCGGTATTCTCGTCATAAAACGCATAGCTCGCCTGCCCGTCCGTCAGCGTCACGAACGCGAGTGTTGTCGGCCGGTCGGACCGTGCGGCAAGGCTGCTGTCGACGTTCGAGGCCGCGAGCGCCTCTGTCAGCACCCTGCCGAACAGATCATCCGACAGGCCCGAAAAGAACCCCGCCGGAACGCCGAGCCGCCCGAGGGCGATGGCGGTGTTGAAGACCGCGCCCCCGGCATAGGGCGCAAAGGCGGGTTCGCCCTGCACGGACTGGCGCGGCAGCATGTCGATCAGGGCTTCGCCGCAACTCAGGATCATCGGGGCCTCATTGTTGAAGATTTGCGAGATAGGCGATGCCCGCCATGACGATCGCCGCCAGAAGCACCGCAAACGCGATCTTCCACGCCGACCACGGGCGTTCGCCCTGCACCTTGCCGGTCTGCGCGTTGACGATGAAGCGGTAGCTTTTGCCGCGGTACCGATAGGCGGCCATCCAGATCGGCAGCAGGATGTGCTTGAACGTCTCGTCCGACCAGTCGGTATCGACCGAATGGATGCGCTGTTCATCCCCGCCGATGTCACGCCGCACGTCGCTTCTGATCACGTCCGCCATGCGCTCGCGGGCTTTGACATGACCGTCGGGAAGCGGGACGGTATAGCCTTCAGCCTGAAAACCCGCAAGGTAATCAGGGGTATAGGGAACCAGGGCGCCCAGATCCCAGGGGGTCAGCTCATCACCCAGATGCTGTGGCAGGCTGGTCGAAGCCATCACCAGCACATCGTCGAAATCGCGCGCCACGGACCCCCGGGTGGAATACCAGCGCGTGTGGCGGACCTGTTCCTGTCGGGTCTGCATCTTGCCGTCCACCCGCACTGTGACGCTGCGCGTTTCATAGTAGTACTCGCCTCGTTCACCGGAATAGCGGCTGGCGGTGTCGGCGTCGAAGGTCCAGAACGGCACATAGATCCCGTTCATCGCGCGGCCCTTGCGGGCGTATTCCAGCAATGTGCCTGGGGCGAACCAAAGGCTGCCCAGCCAGTCGATCATCGCCGTCCGCGCCTGTGCCTCGGTCAGCGCAAAGGGCACCAGAGCCTGCGGCTTGATGTGGCGCTGGGTGCCGGTGTCGAGCACGACGGGCGTCGCGCAGAATGGGCATTCCGTGGCGTGGGTGGCGCCCGATATCTCAACCTGCGCGCCGCAGTTCGGGCATGAGGTGGTGCGCACCTCCACCATCTCCGAACGCGGCAGGGCATCGCGCAAACCACTGGCCAGGTCCAGTTCCTGAAGCGCGCGGGCCTGGCTGCGCGGCGGTTGCGCCGGAATGGTCTGGACATGGCCGCAATGGTCGCAGGTCAGCTGCGTCTGGCCGGGGGCATAACGCAACTGCGCGCCGCATTGGGCGCAAGGCCAGCGGTGTTCCCCTTCGGCCATGCTACGGGATCAGGGCTTGGGTGGCGGTGGCGGCAGGCTGTCCAGAATCCGCGCCAGATCGGTTTCGGCCGCCATCTTCCAGCCGTCCTGACCGGGCGTCCAGACCATGGTCGCGCGCGACAGCTTGCCCTCGCCAGCAAGCCGCGCGAGGTCGCCCTCGGAAAAAGGCCCCGTGGTCGCGCCATCGGTGGCCAGGTGCCAGACCTTGGCCGCCGGGGCGGGTGGCGGTGCCGGTGGTGGTGGAGGGGGGGCTGCAGCCGCCGAGGCGCTGCCCCATGGCCCCATGTTCTGCGCCATGCCCATACCCATGCCCGCGCCCATCCCGGCCCCCATGGCCGCGCCCATTGCAGACCCGGGCTGCGACAGGCTTTCGGCAGCGTTGAACTGCATGTACTTGTTCAGGTCGCCCGCGACACCGATCGAGGTGCGCTTGTCCATCGCCTTTTCCACCTCTTCGGGCAGGCTGATGTTTTCAATGTAGAATTCGGGAATTGTCAGGCCGTATTCCGCCACCTGAGGGGCAATCGCATTGGCGATGATCTTGCCTAGGTCTGCGGTATTGGCAGCCATGTCGAGCACGGGAATCCCCGATTTCGCCAGCACCTGGCTGGCCTGCTGCACGATCACGTTGCGAATCTGGAAGCTGATCTCGTCCGAGGTGAACTCGCCATCCGTTCCCACGACTTCCTGGATGAACTTGCCCGGATCGCCGACCCGCAGCGAATAGGTCCCGAAGGCACGCAGACGAACTGGGCCGAATTCGGGGTCGCGCGCCATGATCGGGTTCTTCGTGCCCCACTTCTGGTCGTTAAAGCGGGTGGTGTTGACGAAATAGACCTCGGACTTGAACGGGCTTTGAAACCCATGGTCCCAATGCTGAAGCGTGGTCAGGATCGGGAGGTTGTTGGTCTCCAGCATGTAAAGACCGGGGCCAAAGACATCAGCCAGCTGGCCCTCGTGGATGAAGACCGCCGCCTGGCCTTCCCGGACCGTCAGCTTCGCGCCCATCTTGATCGCCTGACCGCGCCGGTCAAAGCGCCAGACCATCGTGTCGCGTGTGTCATCCAGCCAGGAAATGACGTCGATGAATTCGCCTTTGAGGAAGTCGAAAACCATGGGACCCTCCGTGATGGGTTAACTCTCACCGCCCAGGAGGCGGCGTGCAAGGGATTCCACGATCGGCCGGGCCTCGTCGGCTGACATGCCCGGCCGCAACTCGCGCGAGTACAGGATGCGCAACAGCAGCTCGTCATGGTCAGTCAGCAGGGCGAATTCCTCATCGTCGTTGAAGATCGACGGCCGAGCGCGGGGTGAATCGTTGGGCAGGCCAAGCGCCTGGGTGATTTCCTCATGGATGCAGGACAGGCGCAGAAGATCAGGATGCTCGGACCGGATCACCGCGAAGGCCCGGGTATAGGCCCCTGACGAGCCTTCCGACAATGCGTAGACCACGCAATAGGTGGTCTTCGGCATGTTGGTGATGGCGGACACCTCGCCCGGACCAAGGTTCGGAATGGCCGCGCGCAACCTTGGCCCCAGCGCCTCGCGCTCATCTTCCGAGACGATGTGGATCAGGAAGTTCGGCTCGGCATCGGTGACCGCCATCGGATGGCCGGTGACTTGCGCCAGACGAGCAACGAAGCTTGCAATCCGCGCCCGGTCCGTGGCCTGCCGCTCGGTGGGGACGCTGTCGCCAAAGCGCAGACCGATGCGGACGGGGGCCTCCCACCGGCGCAGGCGGCTCTCCGTCTCTTCCCGCACAAGCCCCGCGGCCCCCCGGCGGTATTCGTTGAAAAGGGCCACCCGCATGAAGGTCTCGGTCAGCATCCGGTCCGTATACGGCACCTCTCTGCCGCTGTCGGTGCGCAACATGCCTTGTGCCAGCAAGGTTTGCTGCACCTGGGCAAAGTACATCATCGCTGCCGCACTCTTCTCGGTCGGAGGGACAGGAACCGCAGAGACAGGGGCGGGCGGGGCAGGGCGCTCTTCCGGTCCGCGCCCCGGCACCGTGCAAGCGGACAGCCCGAGGCTCACCACCCCGGCCATCAGCATACTGGCTTTCCTCAGGGCGATCATCGGCTGGATCAGACGGCGGGCTTGGGAGTTGTCGGGCGCGCACGGGCCGAAGCCAGCGTGTCGCGCAACTCTGCCTCCATCTTCACCAACTCCACCTCTGCCGCCGCGCGCCGGGCCTTGCCCTCATCCGCGATGGCAAGGCTTTCGTTGATCGTAGCGATCAGTGTCGCGTTGGCGTTCTTCACGGTGTCGATGTCAAACACGCCCCGCTCCATCTCTTCGCGCACAACCTTGTTCGCGGTCTGCAGGTTCTCGGCATTGGCTTTCAGAAGGTCGTTCGTCAGATCATTGGCATCGCGCACGGCCTCGGCCGCTTCCTTCGAGCGCTGGATCGTCACCGCCTGCGCCAGCTGCGTTTCCCACAAGGGCACGGTATTCACCAGCGTGGAGTTGATCTTGGTGACCAGGCTCTTGTCGTTCTCCTGCACCAGCCGGATCGACGGCAGTGACTGCATCGTCACCTGCCGCGTCAGCTTCAGGTCATGCACCCGCCGCTCCAGATCGTCCCGCGCGGCGCGAAGGTCGCGCAGTTCCTGCGCACGGATCATCTTGCCGGCCTCGGGGGCCGCGGCAACCGCCGCTTCCTTCGCCGGGATCGCGCGTGCATCGACTTCCGTCAGCTTCGCCTCGCCAGCGGCGATGTAAAGCCCAAGCTCGTTGTAGAAATCGAGCGTCTTGGCATAGAGGATATCAAGGCTCTTGATGTCCTTGAGGAGCGTATGCTCATGGCCCAGAAGCTCGCTTGTGACCTTGTCGATCTGGCCCTGCACATCTTCATATTTCGCCACGAACTCTGCAAAGGGCGCAGCCCGGCCCAGCAGCTTTTCCCACCAGCTCGTCTCACGCCGAAGGTCCAGCTCGTCGACTGAGAAGCCGCGGATCGTCGTGACGATCTTGCGAAGGCTGTCGCCAGCCGGGCCCACATCCTTGTTCTTCACATCCTGCAGCATGGCCTGGCTGATGACCTGAAGCTCGGACTGCGCCGAAGACCCGAAGGCGATGATGGACTGGGTGTTGAACAGGTCTACCTCGGCCATCCGCTGCCGGATCGCCTCGGCCTGCGGGGCAGGCGCGGCTTCAAGCGGCACGATCTCGGCCAAAGGTTCAGGCAGGATCACCGCGGTCACCTTCTCGACTTCGGTCAGAAGGGCGTTGGCATTGGCTTGGACGGTGTCGGACATCGGGGTTCCCCTTGGTCAATGGTCAAGCTTGAGACGGTCACGCAACACGGCAATCTCGACGTCAAGATCGCTGCGGCTGTTGGTCAGAAAGGCCGTGGTCTTGCGGGCAAAGGTGGTTTCCAGATCGGTCAGCAGCGCCTCATAGTCGGTGCGGGCCGCCGCATCGCGTGTCTGGCCATAGTGGTTGGCGAATTTCACCGTCGCGTCACGGGCACCCATCAGATAAACCGACATGTACTTGCGCGCAGCCGTCAGGTCGCCCGGATCATCCTCGATCGTGCGGAACAGCCCCCGCGCGGCCTGCGCGAAGCGGTCAACACGGGTTTCCAGCTGGCGGTCCCGGGTGCGCCCGATCGCATCCTTCATCGCTGCAAGATGGGCTTCGCCCTCTTCCACCGCCTGGGCAACACGGCTGGTCTGGAACGCATCGACGCCCTCCATTCCCTTGTCCGACATCGGGTCCAGCCCGAAGGTCAACAGGTGCAGCCCTGCACCGACCAGCGCGTAAAGGGCAGGGAAAACAAGCCCCTGGTCTGCAACGACCCCGCCTGCGGCCAAGGCGGCACCGGTCAGGATCGCACCGGAGATCTTGCGCGGGAATGCCGGCCTGCGGGCCACCTTGCGCGCGTTGAACGCGGCTTCGGCCTTCATCCCCTCGCGCGTGGTCCAGGCTGACAGGACCAGCAGACCCCCAGCCAGCAGGCCGAGGAGAAGATCTCGCGGCTCGTCGCCGAAGGCGGGCAGGAAAAACAGGAAAGAGGCGAGGAACAGCACAGTTGTGCGCCACAGGCCCACCGGTTTCGGCGGTGCTGCAGGCTCGGCGACAGGGCGGTTGCCACCGGGCGAATACTTGCCGCCGAACCGTTCGGCCATCACGAGCCCCCCGTCCAGGCAACATAGGCGACCATCCCGAGCAGCAGGAAAAAGGCCAGGCTCCGCAGTCCTTTTCCTGACATCTCGATCCCTTTGCCCCTCGTATCCGGTCAGCTTATCTGATGCCTGATGCCCATGCCAGACACGTCCGGGGGAAATAGGCGGCAAACCTCCCCCCAAGTTCCCGCAAGCCGGGGTAAAGCCCCCTCACCCCCTGCCGGTTCCGGGCGGTCGCTTGGGGCCACCCTTCGGGCGTCCGTCCGGCCGTGCAGGCGGCCTTGGTCCGCGTGCCGACCGGTCGGCCGGTGCGGCCGAGCTGCCGGCCGGACGCGTGGCCTTCTGCCAGGTGCGGGACAGGGTCTTGACTGCCTCGCCGGGCTTCAAGGTCGGCTTCGGAGCCTTGTCCGCGCGTTCGGCTGCCGCCCGGCCGCCGCTTTTCGCAGGTCCAGCCTCCTTCGTATCAGCTGCCGGCCTTGGTTTCCGCGTCAGCTTCGGAGCAGGCGCTTCCGCGCCCTCTTCGGCCAGCCCAAGCTGTTCGCGCAGCACTCGGGGCTTGATCTCCTCCACCTCGCCCGGATTCAGTTCATTCAGCCGGAACGGACCATAGGACACCCGGATCAGCCGGTTCACCGTCAGCCCGATATGTTCCATCGCGCGGCGGATTTCACGGTTGCGACCCTCGCGCAGGCCTATGGTCAGCCAGGCGTTCGCGCCCTGGTGACGGTCGATCTTGACCTCCATCCCCTGGAACCGCTCGCCGTCCACGGTGATCCCCTTGCGGAGGGGCTCGATCTCCAGCTCCGTGGGGTTGCCCTTGACCCGCACCCGGTACTTCCGCAGCCAGCCGGTCGAGGGCAGTTCCAGCCGCCGCTTGAGCTCTCCGTCGTTGGTCAGCAGGAGGAGGCCCTCGGAGTTGAGGTCAAGGCGGCCGACCGACATCACCCGTGGCATGTCTTCGGGCAGGTGATCGAAGACGGTGTCCCGCCCCTTTTCGTCCGAGGCCGACGTGACCAGGCCCTCGGGCTTGTAGTACAGCCACAGCCGTGGGGGTTCTGGCGCACCGACGGGCTCTCCCCGGACGGTGATCTTGTCCTTCGGCGTCACGTTCAGCGCCGGTGAGGTGATGACCTTGCCGTTGACGGTGACCTCACCCAGCTCGATCATCCGCTCCGCCTCCCGCCGCGAGGCGACGCCGGCGCGGGACAGGACCTTGGCGATCCGCTCGCCTTCGGGGCTGTCCTTCGCGGTGGGCTTGGGGGCTTTGGGCTTTTCTTTTCCGGCCATGGACTTCATCCTTCGGCGCGGGGTGGCCAGCCCCGGGGGTTTTCCACCCCCGGACCCCCGAGGATATTTGAGCAAAGATGAAAGAGCAACGCGAAGGGTTCCGGTCGTTCATGCAGGCTGCGCTGGACGAGGCGCGGGCGGCAGGGGCGCGGGGCGAGGTGCCGGTCGGGGCGGTGATCGTCGCGGGTGGCGAGGTGGTGGCGCGGGCGGGGAACCGGACACGGGAACTTGCTGATCCGACCGCCCATGCCGAGATGCTGGCGATCCGCGAGGCGTGCCGAGTTGCGGGGTCGGAGCGGCTGGGGGGGCATGATCTGTATGTCACGCTGGAGCCCTGCCCGATGTGTGCCGCCGCCATCAGCGCGGCGCGGATCGGGCGGCTGTATTATGCGGCGGCGGACCCGAAGTCGGGGGGGGTCGCGGTCGGGGCGCGAATCTTCAGCCACCCGCAGTGCCACCATGTTCCGGAGGTCTATGACGGGATCGGGGGGGCAGAGGCAGAGGCTTTGCTGAAAGGGTTCTTTCAGGACAGGCGATAGGGTGTCCCGGGCGGGGACAATGCAAGGAACATTGAAAGTAAAGGGAAAATTGGGCTGCATTAGGCTATTCTTAAGATATGCCCGGGCTTGCGGGGTGCGCCGCACACTTCCACTACTCACCGATCACGCTGACGGTCATCCACCTCCGCAATCCGGCTAGGGGGGCAATCCGGTCCTGCGGGATGTCCGTTGTGACCGCAGCGTCGATCGGTCTGCTGATCCAGGCGGCAAGCCATTGGTCAGGTCGGGCGGGTGGGGGCCAGCGCCCGGCGCATCAACTGGCCGTCGCGAGAACTGCCGCCCATGTCCGCCATAAACCCGATCAGCGCAGCGCTGGAAGAGCTGGAGAGGGTGCCCTGCGCATTTCCGATAGGGACACCGGGTAGCGGTAATCGATCAGGCTTGTGTGGAACGGCGTCGGGCGCAACGCTGTAGAGCGTTTCCACCGCCGCGGAGAGGTCTGACGGGAAATGCCTGGCGGGAATGGTCATGTCAGAAGGAAGCTACTTTCTGGAGGCGCGCTGGGAAAGGCGGGTAGCGCCTTAAAGGGACGTCAGTAGCGGTGGGCGATCAGACCAAGCGAGGCGACACGAGGCTCTTGCGCTTGCTTCGACTTCCGGCTGAAACTTGGCCAGGAAGGTGAGGAATGAGTGCCATGCTGGAACCGATTGCGTCCGAAAAACTGTTCTACACGCCGCTTCTTCGGTTTCGTCTGCCTGGTCATGAGGCGCTGGACGAGGCGCTGCTGGCCGAGGGGGAGCGTCTGCGGGGCGGCGGGCCGGGGGTGAAAAAGTCCAATCGGGGTGGATGGCATTCCGAAGGCAACCTCTTTGACGACCCTGCCGAGGCGATCCAGACACTGCGCCACGCGGCGCTGCTTTCGGTGATGGAAGCGACGCGGTCCGTCACCGCAAAGGTCGATCCCGAAGGGCTGGAGACGAAGATCTTTGCCTGGATGAACATGAACCCGACGGGCGGTTTCAATGCGCCGCACACGCACCCTGGCGCGCATTGGTCAGGGGTCTACTACGTTCGCCAGCCCAAGGTCGCGAGCGGCAATTCCGGAATGATCGAGTTTCTGGACCCAAGATCGGACCTGCCAAACTGGCGGCTGCTGCAATCCCGCGCCTTTCGCCCGAAGCGCAAGATCCGGCCCGAGGCGGGCGAGATCGTGCTGTTCCCAAGCTATCTGGTGCATTGGGTCTACCCGAACGAGGCTGGTGGCGAGCGGGTGACCATCGCCTTCAACGCCAGCTTGCGCAAAGGTTCCGGAGGCGAGGGCGAGGCGGGCGATGATGATGACTGATCGCGCGCCGGGGGCCGCTAGCCCCCGGCGTTGGACCGGTCAGATGCGGATCGGGTCGAGGACCTCGTGCTCGATCACCTCGATGCCCGGGGGAAGGCCGGCACGCAGAGCGTTGGCATCCTGGGCGAGAATGCCGAAGGTCTTGTAATGGCAGGGAATGACCCAACGGAAGTTGAACCACTTGCGCGCGGCCCAGGCGGCGCGCTCCATGTCCATGGTGTAGTGCCCGCCACAGGACAGGATGCCGATGTCGGGCTGGTGATATTCGGCCATCCAGGCCATGTCGGCCATGATGTCGGTATCGCCCGTCAGGTAGATCGTGTGGCCTTCGCCCGCGATCATGAAGCCGGCAGCATCGCCTGCGGGCAGAAGGCCCTTGTCGCCAAAGTCGATGCTGGCAGAGTGGACGGCATTGACCATCGTGACCTTCGCCCCGCCAAGATCAAGCGTGCCACCCTTGCCAAAGCCGACGGTTTCCGTCTTGCCATCGCTGGCAAGCCACTGCGAAAGCTCATGAATGCAGTGGATCTTGATGCCCAGTTTCTGCGCCAGGCGTGCAGCATCGGAGGCGTGGTCGCCGTGGGCGTGGGTCAGCAGGATATGGGTAGCGCCCGTCACGGCCTCATCCTCACGGCCGGCGGGGAAGGCGGGGTTTCCAGTCAGCAAGGGGTCGACCAGAAGGACGGCGCCTTCGATCTCGATCCGGAAACCGGAATGGCCAAGCCAGGTGATATTCATGGATGCGTTCCCTCTTTGTCGCGCCTAAGCTAGCGGCAGAAGGCGGGAAGTCACGATGGAATGGTTGCGTGGTGTGGACTACTACTGTGAACGGCTTGGGCCCGGCTTTGGGGCAGAGCCGTTCAACGCATTGACAGGGTTGGCATTTCTTGTGGTGGGGTTGGTGGCCTTCAGGCGTGGCCCACAGGGCGACGATCGGCGGGCGGGCGCCGGTCTGGCTTTGGTCGGGGTGGCGTCGGCGCTTCACCATGGCTTTGCGGTCGACCTGACATCGTGGGCGGATATCCTGGCGAACCAGCTTTATCTGGCACTGCTGGGCGTGCTTTTGCTGCGGCGTCTGGCCGGGGCGGGGGCGGTTGCGGCCGGTGCCGGAGCAGGGGCGGCGGTCGTGGTGGTTTATGCCATGGGACAAAGTCCGGCGCTGCGCGGGGTGCTGGGGCTGGGCGCGGACATGTTCTTCCTGCTCATGCTGATCTTGCTGGCGGTCGCACTCTCCCTGCGGTCACGGCATCCAGTGACTTCGGGCGGCATTGCCCTTGCTGCCGTGGTGCTGGCGCTGGGCCTGCCGTTCCGGTTCTTTGACGAGGCGCTGTGTGGGCTGTGGCCGCTTGGCACGCATGGCATCTGGCATCTGATGAATGCCAGCGCGACCGCGCTTCTGCTGGCGGCGCTGGCGAAGCATCGGCAGGCCCGGTGACGGCCTCGGCGCTTGCGAAGCGGAGGGCGGAGCGATAAACGGCCTTTCGATCCCGCGAAGGAGGGGGCCCCATGGCCATTGACATCGACACCGCCCGCAAGGTGGCAAAGCTGGCCCGGATCCGGGTCGAGGACGCGGACTTGCCGGCGCTGGCGGAGAAGCTTTCCGGCATCCTTGGCTTCATGGAGCAGCTGAACGAGGTCGACGTGACCGGCGTGGAGCCGATGACCAGCGTCACGCCGATGCGGTTGAAGCGGCGGGCGGATGTGGTGACGGATGGCAACATCCAGGCGCAGGTGCTGAAGAACGCGCCGGACGCGCGCGAGGGGTTCTTTGCGGTGCCGAAGGTGGTGGAATGAGCAATACCTGGACCATCGCGGTGGCGCGGGATGCGCTTCGCAAGGGCGAGATCACGGCGGTCGATCTGACCATGTCCTGCCTGACGGCCATCGACGCGGGCGACGGGCTGAACGCCTTTGTCCACAAGACGCCGGAGATCGCGCTGGAGCAGGCGCGGGCGGCGGATGCGCGGCTGAAGGCGGGCGATGCCCCGGCGATGTGCGGGATTCCCTTGGGGATCAAGGACCTGTTCTGCACCAAGGGCGTGCCGAGCCAGGCGGCGTCGAACATCCTGAAGGGGTTCAAGCCGGAGTATGAGTCGACGGTGACGTCGAAACTGTTCGAGGCGGGCGCGGTGATGCTGGGCAAGCTGAATATGGACGAATTCGCCATGGGTTCGTCGAACGAGACCTCGGCTTACGGCAACGCGGTGAATCCGTGGCGGCGCAAGGGGTCGAATGTGCAGCTTACCCCCGGCGGGTCTTCGGGCGGCTCGGCGGCGGCGGTGGCGGCGGAGCTTTGTCTGGCGGCGACGGGCACGGATACCGGCGGGTCGATCCGGCAGCCGGCGGCGTTTACCGGGATCGTCGGGATCAAGCCGACTTATGGGCGGGTGAGCCGTTGGGGGATTGTGGCTTTTGCCTCCAGCCTCGATCAGGCCGGGCCTATGACGAAATCGGTGCGGGATGCGGCGATCATGCTGCAGGCGATGTCGGGCCATGACCCGAAGGATTCCACCAGCGCCGACATTGCGGTGCCGGATTTCGAGGCGGCGCTGACCGGGGACATCCGGGGCCGCGTCATCGGTATCCCGAAGGAATACCGGATGGACGGGATGCCTGCCGAGATCGAGGCCCTGTGGGCGCGCGGGATCGAGATGATGAGGGATGCGGGGGCGGAGGTGCGCGACATCTCCCTGCCGCATACCAAGTACGCGCTGCCGGCCTATTACGTGATCGCACCGGCCGAGGCGTCGTCGAACCTCGCCCGCTATGACGGGGTCCGGTACGGGCATCGGGCCAAGCTGAGCGCCGGGGATGGCATCACCGAGATGTACGAGAAGACCCGGGCCGAAGGGTTCGGGCCGGAGGTCCAGCGCCGGATCATGGTCGGGACCTATGTGCTGAGCGCGGGGTTCTACGACGCCTATTACAACCGCGCGCGGAAGGTGCGGGCGCTGATCAAGCGCGACTTCGATCTGGCCTTTGCCGACGGGGTGGATGCGATCCTGACACCCGCGACGCCAAGTGCCGCCTTTGGTCTGGGCGAGATGGCCGATGCCGATCCGGTCCAGATGTATCTGAACGACGTCTTCACCGTGACCGTGAACCTGGCGGGCTTGCCGGGCGTGGCCGTGCCGGTGGGGCTTGACGCGCAGGGGCTGCCTTTGGGGCTGCAACTGATCGGGCGGCCCTGGGATGAGGCACAGTTGCTCAATTACGCACATGTGTTGGAAAGCCGTGCGGGCTTTGTGGTCAAGCCTGGAAAATGGTGGTAACTGGCAAAAAACAACCCTGTCGAGGCAGCAATGATCCGTTTTACCTTTGGCCCCGCAACTGGTGTGGTCCTTGTCGGTCTTGCCTTGGCCGGGTGCACTCCGACGACAGTATCTGACACCGGGGCCGGCGTCGGGTTTCAGGACTACAACAGCTATATCCGCGGTGCGCAGCCCGTTGCGCCATCGGCAGGTCCGGTCGTAGTGCCGCCGCCGTCCGGGTCCTTTGATCCCGCTGCTGCAGCCGCTGCGATTGACCGGGCGGATGGGGTAGCGCCGTTGCCGACCCCAGCGCCTTCGCTTTCGCCTTCGCCTGCGGCTGCCACTCCACTGCCGCCGCTGACGGAAAGCGGTGCGCGCCCGCGGGGCGGTGCCCCTGCTGGCATCCGCGAAGAGTCGGGTGAAGTGGCAGGCCATGCCGGGATCTCGGACGAGCAGGACTTTGCCGCCGTCGCGTCGCGCGAGACCATCGAAAGCGACGCCGAGCGGATTGCCCGCAACCGATCCGAATATGTGACCGTCCAGCCGAAGGACCTGCCGCAGCGTCCGGGCGACACCGGCCCGAACATCGTTGAATTCGCCCTGGCGACCAACCATGCGCCGGGTGTCCAGCTTTACAAGCGCGGTAGCCTTGGCATGCGGGATCAGAACGCGGCTTGCGCCAAGTTCGCCTCGCCCGACCAGGCGCAGCAGGAGTTTCTGGCACGCGGCGGCCCGGACCGTGACCGGCTTGGCGTTGACCCGGACGGGGACGGCTTCGCCTGTTCCTGGGACCCGCGCCCGTTCCGCACTGCGCTTCAGTGACGCTGGATTGACGTGATCCGGGCCCACCCTTCGCCCAACTTCGGCGAGCGGCGTGACGGCCAAAGACCCGCGCTTGTCGTGATCCACTATACCGCCATGCCCGACTGCGCAGCGGCGCTGGAGCGGCTGTGCGACCCTGCCGCCGAGGTGTCGGCGCATTACCTGATCGACAGGGACGGCTGCCTGCTGTCGCTTGTGGACGAGGCGGCGCGGGCCTGGCACGCCGGGGCGGGCGAGTGGGGCGGGCGCAGCGACGTGAATTCACGCTCCATCGGGATAGAACTGGTCAACCGGGGAATCGAGCCCTTTGCTGCGCCACAGATGGCGGCGCTGGAGGGCTTGCTTCAGGGCGTGCTGGGACGCTGGGGGTTGGGGCCGGAAGCGGTGATCGGCCACAGCGACATGGCGCCGGATCGCAAGGGCGACCCTGGGCCGAGGTTTGACTGGCGGAGGCTGGCGCTGGCGGGACTGTCGGTCTGGCCCGGGATCGGGGCACCCCCACCCCGTCCCGTTCCCGCGCCGCGGGAGGGAGGCGCGTCACTTGCGGCTGCGGCGGAGACAGAGGCCTTCCGCCTTGACCTGCGCGCCTTCGGCTACGGGGACCTGCCGTTGCCGATCCTTCTGCACGCCTTCCGGCTGCGGTTCCGGCCCTGGGCCTGCGGGCCGCTTGACGATACCGACCGTGCGCTGGCCGCCGACCTTGCCCGCCGCTTTCCAGTTGACGGCGGGACGCAGCGCGCATAACCCGGCATCGCGCGGAGGGCTGGATGACCGCGGGCGGCAACGTCCGAGGAAAGTCCGGACTCCAGTTGGCAAGGGTGCCGGGTAACCCCCGGCGGGGGCAACCCCAGGGAAAGCGCCACAGAGAAGAGACATCCACGCCAACCGGGGGTTCGCCTTCGCAACAGCGTGGGAATGGTGAAACGGTGGGGTAAGAGCCCACCGCGGGCCTGGCAACAGGACCGGCACGGCAAGCCCCACCCGGAGCAATGCCAAATAGGGGCCTCGCGGCAGGTCTGGTCCCGGAAACGGGGTACCGCTCGCCAGGGACGCCAACGCCCGAGAGGCCCGGGTTGGCAGCTTGACCGCCGTGGTGACACGGTTGGCAGAGGAATGGTCATCCAGCCCCAGGTTACGGCCCGGGGTGGACAAAATCCGGCTTACAGGCTCTCCGCGCACATTCTTCGGCCTCATGGCGCGCCCCGGAGCGGGTCCCATCCGATTTGGCGGGTCTGCGCCGGTTTGGCTGTTGACTCTGCCGACCCGGCGGCTAAAAGGCGGGCTTCAAGCATTTCACCGGGAACGCGCGCGTTTCCCGATGCAGGAGAAACGACCATGGCGAAGCCGGCCACCATCAAGATCCGCCTGAACTCCACTGCGGGGACCGGCCACTTCTACGTCACGAAGAAGAACGCCCGTACCATGACCGAGAAGATGGTCATCAAGAAGTACGATCCCGTCAAGCGGGAGCATGTCGAATACAAGGAAGGCAAGATCAAGTAAGATCTGCCGGTCTGTTTGTCGGGTTTCGGGCCGTACCTTCGGGTGCGGCCCTTTCCTTTTTGCGGGTGGCTGCCATATCCACCGCATGACCACGCGCCTTCTCACCATACGCATTGCTGTTCCGGCTGACCTTGCAGCGGTCGACCGGTTGCTGGCGCGCAGCTATCCGCGTCTGCTTGCGCGGGAGTATCCGCCGTCGACGATGGTGCTGGCGGTGCCGCGGCTCACGCGGGCACGGCCGGAGCTTCTGGCCTCGGGGAGCTACTTTCTGGCGGAGGGCGCTGATGGGGCGCTGCTGGCGGCGGGAGGCTGGACCCGTGGCACGCCCAAGGGCAGTTCTGCCGCGGATACGGGCCATGTGCGCCACGTGGCGACCGATCCCGACGTTGTGCGGCAGGGCGTGGGGCGGGCGCTGATGGCGCGGGTGATGCAGGATGCGAGTGCTGCGGGGATGCGGTGGCTTGACTGTCTGGCGACCCGAAATGCCGTGCCGTTCTACACAGCGCTGGGGTTTCGGCTGCTGTTCCCGACCGAGGTTCAGCTTGCGCCCGGGATCAGCTTTCCCGTGGTGCGGCTGATGGCGGACCTAAGCCGGCTGACGCGCCCCTGACAACCGCGCATGAATAAGGCCGGTCCGAAGACCGGCCTTGTCCTAGTCAGTCCTGCAGGCTTATTCGCGGTTGCCCATGAACTGCAGCAGGAACATGAACATGTTGATGAAGTTCAGGTACAGGTTCAGCGCGCCCATGATTGCGGACTTGCCAAGCCATTCCTGATCCATCGCTTGCGCATGGGCCAGATACTCCGTCTTGATGCGCTGCGTGTCGAAAGCGGTCAGGCCGGCGAAGATCAGCAGGCCGATGACCGAGATCGCGAAAGCAAGCGCGGACGAACCGATGAACAGGTTCACCACCATCGCGACGAGAAGGCCGATCAGGCCCATCATCAGGAAGGTGCCCATGCCGCTGAGGTCACGCTTGGTGACGTAGCCGTACAGCGACAGGCCGGCAAAGGCGATCGAGGTGACCAGGAAGGTCTGGGCGATCGACATGTCAGTGAAGGCCTTGAAGATCCAGGCGATCGACAGACCCATCGCGGCGGCGAAGGCGTAGAAAAATAGCTGCGCGGCAGCGGTCGACATCCGGTTGATCAGCGCGCCAAAGGCGAAGACCATAGCCAAGGGGGCAAACATCGCCACCCAGCCGAGGATCGTCATCGAACCGTCGACATTGCGGAAGATCGACAGCAGTTGCTCTGACGTGCCGACAGCCCAAGCAACGCCGGCCGTCACCATCATTGCCACGGACATCAGCCCGTAGACCTTGTTCATGTGGGCGCGAAGCCCTTCGTCGATCTGCGCGCGGGCACCAACGCCAGCGCTGCGGATCGTTTCATATTGAGCCATTGAAGCCTCCGATGTTGTCCCTAAGGGCAACGCCGGGGGAACCGGCGCGACCTCGTGCGATGAATATCGGCATTGCCATGGATCATTTCAAGCGTCTGCATGTGATTTGCGTCATCATTCATGCGGTTTTCGCGGGGCTCACTACGGCTGGTGAACCTCACTTTCAATCGTGCCGCCAGTGGGCGGGCGCGTCCCAGAGCGGTCGCGCGGCTTCGGCCTCGGCCTCGGCGCGGGTCAGGCCAATGTCTTGCAGCAGACGGTCATCGAGCCTGGTCAGGGAACGGCGGGACCGGTGCAGGGTGCCGCGAGCCAGAAGGTCGGCAAGCGCGTGTTGGAACGACCAGACCTGACGGAGGGCGGATTTGGCTTTGGTTGACATCTTCTTGATCCTTTCATCCGATTTGCTGATGGAATGGCGTGTCGCCATCACTCTGCTTGATCTTTCACAGGAACCGATGGATAATGAAAACGAATGATTGTGACTTGATGCATCAAGGAATTTGATATGCCGAGAAACCTGGACCTGACGGCACTCCGCTCTTTCGTAACGGTGGCTGATGTGGGCGGTGTGACACGGGCGGCGGGTTACCTGAATTTGACCCAGTCGGCGGTGTCGATGCAGATCCGGCGGCTGGAGGAGGCGCTCGGGATGCAGCTTTTCCTCCGCGCGGCGCGGAAACTTGCGCTCTCACCGGAGGGAGAGCAGTTGTTGTCCTATGGCCGCCGCATGCTGGCCCTAAATGATGAGGCCCTGTCGCGCTTTGCCAGCACGGGTTGCACCGGGGAAATTCGTCTGGGTGTGCCGCATGACGTGGTCTATCCGGTGATACCTGGAATCCTGAAGCGGATGGCGCAGGCTTACCCATGCGTGCGGATCAACCTTGTGTCGTCCTTCACGCTGCTGATGAAGGAGGATTTCGCCCGTGGCGGGTTTGACATCATCGTGACGACCGAGGAAGCCCCCGGCCAGGGGGCCGAACTGCTGGGCGCGCGGCCGCTGGTCTGGGTAGGGGCCATGGACGGCAGTGCCTGGCAGCGTCGTCCGCTGCGCCTGGGGTTCAAGGATACCTGCATCTTCCGGCCCCTGGCGCAGCTGGCGCTGGACCGGGGGGGCATTCCCTGGGAAATGGCGACGGGAGGCGAAAGCGAGCAGGCGGTCGAGGCGACGGTGGCCGCCGATCTGGCCGTGACGGCGCGGATGGCTGGCAGCATTCCCGAAGGCACGGCAGTGATCGACGGCGACAACCAGTTGCCTCCGCTGGGCGAGATGAAACTGGCGCTTTACCGCGCCGACCGCCGCAAGGATGACGCGATGGACATGCTCATGGCAGAGCTGCGCTGCGCCTATAGCTGCTGATCGACCTGGATGACCAGCTTGCCGGTCGCCTTGCGGCTGCGGAGCAGGTCCAGGGCTTCCGGCAGGTCGGCGAAGGTGAACGTCTGCCCCACATGCGGGTGCAAGGTTCCCTCGGCCCGCCAGCGGAGGAGGGTCGTCATGCTGTCGGCCACCGCCTGCGGTGAGTGGATCTGGTAGCCGCCGTACCAGAAGCCCGCGACGGTCAGATTCTTGACCAACAGCAGGTTGGCCGGGACCTGCGGCACCTGACCCGAGGCAAAGCCGATGGCCAGTATGCGCCCGTCGGGTTTGCAGGCGCGCAAGATTTCGTCAAAGGCGGGGCCGCCGACCACATCATATGCAACATCCACGCCGCCAAGCACACGAAGCGCATCCTTGAACCCTGGAGCGTCGCTGTCGATCAGATGGTCGGCTCCGGCGGCCCTGGCAACCGCCAGCCGGTCCATCCCGCGCGCCGAAGCGATCACCCGCGCGCCCAACCGCTTACCGATCTCGACTGCCGTCAGGCCAACGCCGCCTGCGGCCCCGGTGACCAGCAAGGTCTCGCCCGGCTGCAGTCGTGCCTTCAGGGTCAGGGCCAGATGCGAGGTGCCGTAGGCGATGGGAAAGCCTGCGGCCTCCACCAGGTCCATATGATCGGGAAGAGGAGAGAGGCGGTCTGCCGGCAGGCACAGCCACTGCGCCAGCGCTCCGGTGCCGCTGATCCCGAGCACCCGGGTTCCGATGGGTGGTCCGACGGTGCCTGGGCCTACTGCGTCGACGACACCGGAGAATTCCATCCCCACAACATAAGGCAGCGGCGGGCGGACCTGATAACGACCCTCCATCATCAGCAGGTCGGCAAAGTTCAGTCCTGCCGCCGCCACACGGACCCGAACCTCGCCGGCAGAAGGCTGTGGCACCGGTCGTGTGGCGAGTTTCGGCCTTTCCCCCAGGGATTGAACCGCCCAGACTTGCATCATCGCGAATTCTCCGCTGCGTTTCGCTTTAGTGGGGTACAATGTTTTCGGTTTGATGCACAGTCTTCGGAATTGGGAAGGACTGTATCTTCGCAAAATGCAATGCCGTTCGGCATATGTTGCAAAATGCATTGCAAATCGGAAATCGCGTTAAAGGCGAGCGATGCGACTCCTGTGGTCGTATAGGGTGTCAAGGTGATCAACCCCACCGTGTTTTCAACATGTGTATAATTGTCCCTATCCAAAAGGACAGGTTTTCGCCCTCCAGAAGTTTTTTTCGTCCAGATGCCCGGGCGGTGGATTTTTGGCACGGAATTTGCTTAATGGTATGCAAGGGGACTGAAGCCTGTAACTGGAGTAAGTAATGAAGCATCCTGTAGACGCCCACGTTGGGAAGCGCATCCGTCACCGCCGCTGGATGGTGGGAATGACGCAGCAACAACTCGCCGACAAGGTGGGTATCAAATTTCAGCAGATCCAGAAGTATGAAACCGGCATGAACCGTGTCAGCGCCTCGCGTCTTTGGGACGTTGCCGATGCGCTGGGTGTCACGATCTCGTTCTTCTTCGAAGGTCTGGCAGAGGGACATACGGTTGCAGCACAGGCTCAGGGCGACATGATGGCCGACAAGGAGGCACTGGAACTCGTCCGGTCCTACTATGCCATTCCGGAAGCGCAGCGCCGCCGCCTGTTCGACCTGGCCCGCGTGCTCTCCGAAGCCGCGTAAGCTTGACCTGAGCCCTGCGAGCGTTTAGCGCCCGCAGGGCAGGCTACCTCCGCCTGCCGTTGCAAGGAAAAGCAGATGCGCGTTTCCACCGCACTGGCGGCCGATCTGGTGGCCACGGCGCATGAGTTGGCAGATGTTGCCCGCGTGGCAACGCTGTCCCACTTCCGCAGCCGCGATCTTGCCGCCGATACGAAGGAAACCGTCCGCTTTGATCCGGTGACTGCCGCTGACCGTCTGTCGGAAGAGCGGATGCGTGCGGTTCTGGCCCGGTTGCGCCCCGATGATGCGATTCTGGGCGAGGAGTTCGGCAGCCGCTCTGGCACCAGCGGGCTGACGTGGGTGCTTGACCCGATCGACGGGACGCGGGGCTATCTCTCCGGCACGCCGACCTGGGGGGTGCTGATCTCGGTCCGCGATGCAGAGGGGCCGCTTTACGGCATCATCGACCAACCCTACATCGGCGAACGCTTTGAAGGTGGATTGGGCATCGCGCGGATGACGGGCCCGATGGGACAAAGTCCACTCTCCGTACGCAGCCCGCGCCCGCTGTCCGACGCCATCCTCTTTTCCACCTTCCCCGAGGTTGGCACCGCAGAAGAAGGGGCATCCTTTCGACGCGTCGCATCCAGGGCGAAACTCGTCCGCTATGGCACTGATTGCTACGCCTATGCTCTGATTGCAGCCGGGCAGATCGACCTGGTGATCGAGGCCGGGTTGCAGGCCTATGACGTGCAGGCCCCGATTGCCGTGATCGAAGCTGCCGGTGGCATCGTGACTGACTGGGAGGGGCATCCGGCGCATGACGGCGGCCAGATCCTGGCCGCCGCCAACCGCGCCGTGCATCACGAGGCGCTGACCCTGCTGAACGCCTAGCGCGCGACCACGGGCGGGAGCAATGCGGTTGGCCGCCCCTCTGGGGTGCACATGTTGTTGTCGGCAGGGCGCACCCCGAAGTAAAGGCCGCCGGGGTCCATCGCGAGAAGGTCGAAGTCCTGCCCGCAGTCTGCTACCGAAGGCCAGGCTGCGCATCCCGTGGCCGAGATGTCGGCCTCAAGGTTGGGGGTCAGGTTGCAGGCGGTCAGGCCGATGCCGGCAGCGACCTCGGGGTTCGTCGTCAGTTGGGTAAGGCGTTTCCAGTCTTCATCGAAGGTGGCCTCAAATGCTCCGGGCACCTCGGAGGGGCCGGTGATCGTGTAACCGCCGCCGGTCCGGAACTGGAAGGTGCGCATGGTCATCTGCGGATCAAGCGCGTGCGTGAATGTCAGTGACCACTGCCCGCCGGAAAAGACAAACTCGCGCGTCCCAAAGCCGCCATACCAGGGCTCGACGGTCGGGCTGACCCAGGTTCCGTTCAGGGTTTGAAGCGTGGTGACGTCGGCCCAGTCTTGGGCAAATGCAGGCAGGGCCAGAGTGCAGCACAGCGCGGCAAGGTGAAGGGATTTCATGGCAATCTCCATCTGATCGGGGGGCCAATCCGCCCCGATGGTGTCAAGACGTCGGCCCAAGCCCATTTTCGACATTTTCTGAAAAGTATTTCATCCATGCGAGCGTTGCGCCGCCCGGCTTCGGGCGTAAGCTGCCCGGCAAAAGGGGACAGTCATGGCTGAGCTGCTGATCCGGGGGGCGGGCGTGGTCGTGACCATGAACCCGGCCCGAGACGAATTGCGTGACGCCGATATCCTCATCCGTGACGGCGCAATTGTCGCGGTAGGGACCGGGTTGACCACCGCAGGGCAAGTGATCGAGGCGCGGGGCTGCGTGGTGACGCCGGGCCTCGTCAACACACACCACCACCTGTACCAGACCCTGACCCGCGCGGTGCCGGGGGGGCAGGATGCGCTGCTCTTTGGCTGGCTGAAGACGCTCTATCCGATCTGGGCGCGTTTCGGGCCGGAAGAGATGTTCATCTCGGCCCAGGCCGGGCTGGCGGAACTGGCGCTGTCGGGGTGCACCATGACCTCGGACCATCTCTACCTTTATCCCAATGGTGCGCGCCTGGATGACACGATCGCCGCCGCGGCAGAGGTGGGCCTGCGTTTTCACCCGACGCGCGGGGCGATGTCGATTGGAGAAAGCGCGGGCGGCCTGCCCCCCGACGTTCTGGTCGAAGCGGAGCGAGCGATCCTGGACGACATGATCCGCGTGGTGGACCGGTTCCACGATCCCCGCCCAGGCGCGATGGTGCGGGTCGGGCTGGCACCCTGCTCCCCCTTCTCGGTCAGCCGGGAGTTGATGCGAGACACCGCCCTCCTGGCGCGCGACAAGGGGGTGATGCTGCACACCCACCTGGCCGAGAATGATGAAGACGTGGCCTATTCCCTGGCGCAGTTCGGGTGCCGTCCCGGCCAGTATGCCGAGGACCTGGGCTGGACCGGCCCCGATGTCTGGCACGCGCATTGCGTAAAGCTGGATAGTTCGGAAATTGAACTCTTTGCGCGGTCACTTACGGGGGTTGCGCATTGCCCGTGTTCGAATTGTCGCCTTGGGTCGGGTATTGCACCGGTGCGCGCGATGCGGGCCGCGGGGGTCAGGGTCGGCTTGGGGGTCGATGGCTCGGCCTCAAGCGACGCTGGAAATCTGATCGCCGAGGCGCGGATGGCGCTGTTGCTGCAACGTGTCTCGCAAGGGGCGGATGCGATGTCCGCACGGGCAGCGCTGGAGCTTGCGACCATTGGCGGTGCGACCGTGCTTGGCCGCGATGATCTTGGGTCCATCGAGCCGGGCAAGCGCGCCGATCTGGCGGTCTGGGATGTCTCTGGCGTCGAGGCCGCCGGGGCGTGGGACCCGGTGGCGGCCTTGGTGCTTTGCGGCCCGACGCGGGTGCGGACCCTTGTCGTCGAGGGGCGCGAGGTGGTGCGGGACGGGCAGATGGTGACGCTGGATCTTGCGAATGTGGTCAGGCGGCAGAACCGGCTGGCCCACAAGCTGGCCGGGTGACGCTTCGGGAATCCTGACCTTTCCCGCCCTGGCCTTTGGCGGCAAGGTCGCGCCAGATCATCCTTGTGGAGCCCGCAATGCGCCGCCTGACCGCCCTGACGCTGACCGTCACCCTTGCCTGTCCAGCCTTTGGCCAGACGATCCTGTCCGAGGCGACCGGCAATTGGGCCGGGGCATCGAACCAGGGGTTCTACTTCCGGGCGCACCTGATCCAGAACGAAGACAAAGCCCGCCTGGCGATCTGGGGCGGCGCGCTGGAGGGGGTGCCAGATGCCTCGGGCGATCCGGAGTTCGACAACGACCAGATCGCGCTTGGGGCCTTTGCCACCCGCCAAGAGCTGGAGGTCTTCGACACGGGCAAGGGAAGCGTCCTGCAGGTCGTCACCGAATTCGCCGACGAAGAAGCCGAGGGGCGGTCGGTGGTGCAGGTGCAGTTCATCGACAACCAGTATACGGTCGTGGGCTATTATCACCTCTCTCGTTTTTACAACCCCGGTGGGGAGCCCGCGAGCTATGAGTGTGACGTTGACCTGCGAAACATGGTGACTAGTGACGGCGGAGTGGAGCTGGAGCTGGAGCTGGAGCCGGTGGCCTTCGACGCGCTCAATGCCAGCGACTGGACGTGGAGTGCGGCCTTCGACCGCGGCTACTGCACCCGGACCTAGCGGGGGGCGGGGGGTTGGGGTAGAAGACGGGCAAGGAGAGCCCGATGGACCACAACTTCGAAGCGCAGCGTCGCGAGACCTATGATACCTTCAAGCAATCGAAGAGCGTCAAGCTGCCAAAGGAGGCGGTGATCGACTATGCCTTCTTCATCGAGGAACTGGATGCCAGCTGGCCGGCGCTGGAGCGGGCCCTTCGCTTGGAAGGGTTCCAGACCCGGCGGGCGAAGGATGGCGAGACGCTGATCGCCTCGATAGGGCCGATCCCGGTCACGGCAGAGGCGGTCTGGCACCATGAGCGCATCGCGACCTCCATCGCGCTGAAGCATGACTTCTACCCGGACGGCTGGGAGCTGGCAGAGTAGATGTCCCGGGCAGGGACACCCCCCTTTCCCTAGTCATTACATCAGGTTGCGTGCCCTCACTCAGGCTTCGTTAACCGCGTCGTCGAAGCCGGTCCCGGCAGGCCGCTGCTGGCGTGACGGCAGGACGACGACCCGTGCGCCGTCCTGGGCACGCGCGTGCAAGTCTATCGCATCCTGATCGAGAAGCCGGATGCAGCCGGAGGAGACCGCCTTGCCCAGAAGCTGCGGCTCGCATCCGCCGTGAATGCGGTAGAGCGTGTCGCGACCGTTCTGGAAGAGATACAGCGCCCGAGCGCCCAAGGGGTTTCCCGGGCCGGGCGGCATGCCGCCATTTTCAACGGAGTAGGGCTCGAGTTCGGGTTGGCGGGCGATCATGCTGGCGGGCGGTTTCCAGGTGGGCCACTCGCGGCGGAACTGCAATCTGGCGTCGCCATTCCAGGCAAACCCTTCGGCCCCGACGCTGACGCCGTAACGCATGGCGGTCTCTCGGCTTTCGACAAGGTGCAGAAGGGTGGCGTCGGGATCGACGATGATGGTACCGGCGGGCTGATCGGGGAAGGGGTTGGCGACCTGCTGACGCCAAAGCTCTGGCGGAACGATGCCTTCGGGCACGGCGGGAACGGGGTAGGGCTCGTCCGAGATCGCCCCGTAAAAGGCCGGCAGGGGCGGGATTGGTGCAGGGGCGGTTGGCGCGACCGGGCGGGGGCCGGCGCAGGCGGAGACGGCGGCGGCAGAAGCGGCAGAAAGGAAAAGGCGGCGAGACAGCATCGGGCGTCCTTGGCGTTGGTCGATCATCAGACAACGCGCGAGGGTGGAATGCGATCCTTGCGTCCGAAGCGCGTCGCTTCACGACTTGGCGATGCGGCCGGGTGGAAGCATGAAGTTTGCGCGAAAATCCGTGGCCGCGTCAGGCCGGGAGCGGATGTTTGCGGCCGGCCACCCAGACCTCGGCAACGGCACGGTCATCGCCCATCATGATGGTGGGGAAGAGGGCCTGCCAGATGTCCTGCGCCCGCGTGGTGGCTTGAGAGATGGCAGGGGTGGAGGCGAGGTCGATGACCACGAGGTCGGCCTCCATCCCGGGAGCCAGGTTGCCGATCTTGTCGTCGCAGCGCAGGGCGCGGGCGGAGCCTTGGGTGGCGAGCCACCAAAGCTGCGACGGGTGGAGGGATTGGCCCCGCAGTTGGGCGACCTCGTAAGCGGCGGCCATGGTGCGGAGCATGGAGAAGGAGGAGCCGCCGCCGGTGTCGGTGGCGAGGCCGACCTGAAGCGACTGCGCCAGGCCCATGTCGAAGAGGCCGGAGCCGATGAAGGTGTTGGAGGTCGGGCAATGGACAAGGGAGGCACCGGCCTCGATCAGGCGGGATCTTTCGCGGTCGGTCAGGTGGATGGCATGGCCGTAGACCGCACCCTCGCGGAGGAGGCCCTGGGCTTCGTAGGTGTCGAGGTAGTCGCGTGACTGGGGGAAGAGGTCCTTGACCCAGGCAATCTCGTCCAGCTGCTCGGAGAGGTGGGTCTGCATCAGGCAGTCGGGATACTCGCGCCAGAGGGCGCCAAGGGCCTGGAGTTGTTCCGGCGTGGAGGTGGGCGAAAAGCGCGGGGTGATGACATAGGAGAGGCGGTCCTGTCCGTGCCACTTTTGCAAAAGCGCCTTGCTGTCGTCATAGGCCGATTGCGCGGTGTCGCGCAGCCCATCGGGCGCGTTGCGGTCCATGCAGGTCTTGCCGGCGAAGACGCGCATGCCGCGACTTTGCGCGGCGGTGAAGATGGCATCGACGCTTTCGGGGTGGATGGTGGCATAGGTGCAGACCGTGGTCGTGCCCCGGGCAAGCACAAGGTCAAGGTAGCGGTTGGCGATCTGGTCGGCATAGGCGCGGTCGGCAAAGCGCATCTCTTCCGGAAAGGTGTAGGTGTTCAGCCAGTCGATCAGGCGCTTGCCCCAGGAGGCGATGATGGCGGTCTGGGGGTAGTGGACATGGGCATCGACGAAGCCGGCGGAGATCAGCTTTTGGCCGTGGACATGGACTGTCGCGGCGGGAGCCTGGGCGCGCAAGACAGCAGCGTCGCCCACGGCGACGATCTTGCCCGCGTCCAGCAGGACAGCGCCATGGAGGCGGGTGGCCCCTTCTGTCGTGAACGGGTCGGCCTTGAATTCGAGGACCTGCCCCAGATGTAGATCAGCCATATGTCCTGCCCCTCTGGTAACCGTGGTTGCAGCCTATGGCCTTTCGCGCGAAGGGTAAATTCGACCGTCGCCCCCTGTTTCGATGAAACAGCTTTCGCTAAGGTCGATGCAATCGGTTCGGGAGGCGGCATGGCGGACAATCTGGCAGACGCAGAGGACGAAACGCTCGACCAGACCCGCGTCGACGCTGTGCTTGCGGCGGTGGAGGCGGAGGACCGGGTGGCGCTGGACGCGCTGCTTGAGCCTTTGCACGCGGCCGACATCGCCGATCTTCTGGAGCAGATCGGCGGGCCGGACCGCCGGGCGCTTCTGCGGCTGTGGTCACACGAGATTGACGGCGAGATCCTGTCGGAAATCTCGGACGCGATCCGGGAAGAGGTGATCGAGAGCCTGCCGCGCAACGTGCTGGTCGACGCGGTCCGGGACCTTGAGACCGATGACGTTGTCGACATCCTGGAGGATCTGGAGCAGCCGCAGCAGGACATCATCCTGGAAGCGCTGGAAGAGGTCGACCGGGTTGCAGTGGAACAGGCGATGGCCTTTCCGGAATACTCTGCCGGCCGCCTGATGCAGCGCGAGATCGTCGTGGCACCAGAACACTGGACGGTGGGGGAGACCATCGATTTTCTGCGGAAATCGGAGCAGCTGCCCGACCAGTTCTATCATGTGATCCTGGTAGAGCCGCGGATGAAACCGGTCGCCTATGCGACGCTCGGGCGGATCCTGTCCTCGGGCCGCGAAGCCCGGCTGCGCGACATTGCCGAGGACAGTTTCCGGACGGTGCAGGCGACGGACCCAGAGGCGGATGTGGCCTATATCTTCAACCATTATCACCTGATTTCCTGCCCTGTGGTGGATGCAGACGGGCGACTGGTCGGCGTGATCACCATCGACGACGCGATGAACGTGCAGGACGAGGAGCACCAGGAGGACATGCTGCGTCTGGCAGGCGTGGGGGACGAAAGCTCGATCGCGGACCGGGTGCTTGGGACGGTGCGGCAGCGGTTGCCCTGGCTGTTCGTGAACCTGTTGACGGCCATCCTGGCCAGCGTGGTCATCTCTCAGTTCGAGGCGCAGATTGCGCAGCTTGTGGCTTTGGCGGTCTTGATGCCCATCGTGGCGTCGATGGGCGGGAACGCCGGGACGCAAAGCCTGACAGTCGCGGTGCGCGCGCTGGCGACGCGCGATCTGACAGAAGCGAACATGGGCCGGGTGATCTGGCGCGAGACGGCGGTGGGGTTGATCAACGGGCTGTTCTTCGCGCTGGTCATGGGATTGGTCAGCTGGGCCTGGTTCGGCAACCAGATGCTGGGGTTGGTGATCGCGGCTGCGATGGTGGTCAATCTGGTCGTGGCGGGGATGGCCGGTATCCTCGTGCCGGTGATGATGGAGCGGTCGGGCGTGGACCCCGCCCTGGCCTCGGGGACCTTCGTCACGACGGTGACGGATGTGGTGGGGTTCTTCGTCTTCCTCGGGCTGGCGGCGGTGATCCTGCTATGAGCGATATCAAGGCCTTGGCGCGAAGTGAGGCTTTTGCCCGGCGTGCGGTCGCCTTTGCAGCCGGGCAGGGGCAGGCGGCGGAGATCCTGGCGGATTATCTGGCGGGGCAGGGGGGCAAGGTCCTGTCGGGCTATATGCCGATGCGGACGGAGATCGACCCGCTGCCCGCTATGGCCGCGCACCAGGGGCCGGTGGGGGTGCCAGTGATCATCGCCAAGGCAACGCCCTTGCGGTTCCGCGAATGGACGCCGGGGGCGAAGATGGTGGAAGGGACCTTCAAGGCCATGGTGCCGGAAGAGGGGGCCTGGGTGGAACCGGACGTGCTGATCGTGCCGCTTCTGGCCTGGGATGCGCGGGGCTATCGTCTGGGTTATGGCGGCGGGTTCTATGACCGGACACTTGCGGGCTTGCGCGCGCGGGGGCCGGTGCTGGCGGTGGGCTTTGCCTTCGCGGCGCAGGAGGTGGAAGACGTGCCGATCGACGCATTTGACCAGCGGCTGGATGCGGTGGTCACGGAGAAGGGCGTCACGGTTTTCGCGTGAATGCTCGTCGATGACTTCGTCACTCCTCGCGGCCGAGGAGGAGACGAAGTTGAACGACGAGGGATCAGTGCGAGATGTCTTCCTGCCGGACGAACATGTTGCCCCAGGCGCGGTCGATGAGCTCGGGGGTCATCTGGTAAGGGATATTCTCGAAGTCGCAGACCGCGATCATCTGGTCGATCAGGAAGACCGGCTGGTAATTGGCGTAATTGTTCTCGATCGTCGGGAACTTGACCTTCATCAGATACATCAGCGCCTGTTCGTCGAGCGGCATCTTCTTCTTGCGGGCGACCATGGCGAAGATCTTCAGGAAGTTTTCCTGGCTGGGGCCGTCGATCTTGATCTTGAAGAAGATCCGCCGCAGGGCCGCGCCGTCAAAGATCTGGTTCGGGTGGAAGTTGGTCGAGAAGATCACGAGCGTGTCGAAGGGCACGGTGAACTTTTCGCCCGACTGCAACGCCAGGATGTCGCGGCTTTCTTCCAGCGGCACGATCCAGCGGTTGACGATCTTCTGCGGCGGCTCGGCCTGGCGGCCAAGGTCGTCGATGATGAAGATGCCGCCGGTGGCCTTCAGCTGCAGCGGGGCCTGATAGGTGCGGGCCGTCGGGTTGTAGTTGAGATCGAGCATGTCGAGGCTGAGTTCACCGCCCGTGATGACGGAGGGGCGTTCGCAATAGACATAGCGGTTGTCGAAGCGGTTCGAGGTGCGGCGCAAGGAGTTCGGGTCATCGACCGCAGCTTCGGCGGCGGAGTGCACGATGGGGTCATAGACCGATATGATCTGGCCGGCATATTCGATGGCGCGGGGCACATAGACCTTGTCACCCAGGGCAGCCCGGATGCCGTGGCTAATCGAGGATTTACCGTTGCCGGGCGGGCCGTAGAGCAGGATCGAGCGGCCGGAGGTCACGGCGGGGCCAAGATTGTCGATCAGGTCCGGTGGCAGGATCAGGTGGCCCATGCCGGACAGAAGCTGTTCCTTGTTCAGCCGGATGTCGCGGACCGACTGGCGTTTGATCTGGACCGAGTAGTGATCCAGCGGGACGGGCATTGCGCCATAATATTCCGACTGCGACAGGGCATCGAGCGCGCGGGCCTTTCCGGCGTCGGTCAACTCATACCCCATCTCGCTGCCGGCGGTGGCGTGCATCGTGCCGGTCGCCGTCACGAGCTTCTGCGTCCGGGCGAGGTCGATGAGTTCCTGAGTCAGCGGCACCGGCAAGCTGATGATCTTGGACAAAGCCGAGACCTGGTCCTGGTTGGTGCGGAACATCGATTTCAGCATGATGTCGCGCATCATCACGACGGAAAGGCCGGTGTCGGCCAGGCTGCGTGGCGACGGCGGCGGTGTGACAGAGGACACCGGGGCTTCAGCGTTCATTCAACCAGCTCCGTGGACAATGGCAGCGCGATGCTATGAATTGAGTCGTAAATGCGACTTGTGTCAGACTTGTGGCCAGCTCGCGGCAACAAGATAGTAGATTGCCATCGCCGAAAGAGCCAAGCCAAAGGGCACGATCCGCCAGTGCTTGAAGCCTTCCCACCCGGTTGTCACGCTACGGATGCCAGGAAGGACCCGGATCACCTGAAACGCGAGGGTGGCCCCCATCATGCAGATGAGCACAAGCATGAGGACATAGGAGATGTCCGCACCAACGAAGAAAGGCGAGATCGCGGCAGCGTATTTGCCGTCGCCTCCGGGAAAGTTGAACAGCGCAAAGGCCAGATAGGCCAGCGCGATCCCGATCGCCATGAAGCCAAGACCCCAGAACCAGGCTGTCCAGGTCGGGACTGCCAGCCAGCCGAGAAGGGGCCAGATGGCCGCCATGGCAAGGACTGCCTTGTTGGGGATCTTCAGCTTTTTCAGATCGTTAAGCGTTGCCCAGATTGCGATGGGCAGCGCGGGGACCAGTAGGATCAAGGCACCGCTGGACGTGATCATCAGAGCTGAACGTTTGCGTCAAGTGCTTCAAGGCTGCGGCTGGCGGCCTCAAAATGCTGCGGGTGGGTTTCGACGGCCTGCTCCAGCAGACCC
Source organism: Rhodobacter sp. (assembly GCA_031425795.1). GTDB lineage: Bacteria > Pseudomonadota > Alphaproteobacteria > Rhodobacterales > Rhodobacteraceae > Tabrizicola. Next base: position 29,277 of record JANPJZ010000253.1, read on the forward strand.
TTGCCCACCGTAACGTCGCCCTGCTTGATTGCCGCGAGAGCCATGGAATAAAGCAGTTCGGCGCGTTCGGTCTGGGTCATGCGGACGACAGGAAGGTCATACTTGCGCTGTGCGGCCCGTGCAAGCACGAGGTTGTTCTTGGCGGTGAACAGGGCCGGGTCATAGGTCAGCGCTTCGGTGAAGAGCTTTTCGGCGCCTGCTGCCTCACCCCGGGTAAGCTTGGAAAAACCCCAGTTGTTCAGCGTGTTGGCGGGCCGCGTCGTCAGCCCCGCCGCGATTTCGTAGAAGCTGTCGGCCTTCTTCCAGTTCTTGTCGGAATCGGCGACCATCGCCTCGATGCGGTAGCGATCGAAGGTTTCGTGCGTTGGCGGGATCAGGTTCAGCTCGGCCTTGGCGGCGTCCCACTGGTTCGAGCGGATGAGCGCATCGGCCAGCATCACGCGATCTTCAGGAGTGGCCTCCGGATGGTTGGCGACCTGACCCCAGAGCACGGCGGCTTCGGTTGGCTTCTGCGCGCGGATCAGCGACTTTGCGAGGCCGCGTTGCAGATCGATCCGGCCCGGGTATTGCTCCAACGCCCCGGTAAAGTAGATGACCGCCTCATTCGGGTCGGCCACGGTGAGCATGACGTCATTGAGATTGGATTCATCGATGACGTTGATGTCCTTGATGGCCCGTTGCACCTGTTCGTCCGTGCTTGGCTGACAGGCCGACAACAGAACCGTGCCGCCGAGGCACAGCAGGATTAGACCAGATTGGCGCATCTTTCGCGTCCTTTTTTTTCCAGACTGCCCGGAGCCCTTTTCCTCAAAGCTCGGTGAGAAGGACGTATTTGCCCTTTTCACGTCTCATGAGGCGGAACTCGCCTTCTTCTTGGGGTAAATCTAGCACGTTCGCTTCGGTTGCGGCCATGGCCAGCATCAGATTTTCGCGAATCGAGTCTGTTTGGCCACTATCTTGCGCAAAAGCCCGCTGAAACATGATCCGCGCTTCGCCTGTCTGGCCGCGTTCCATGAGGACGACACCGAGATTGTTCATGGCGGGCACGAAGGCCGGGTCTTCCTCGAGCGCGCGGCGGAGGATCTGCTCGGCCTGGCCGAGACGACCAAGCGCGAGATTGGCCGAGCCGATGGCGGACAGCGTGTCGACGGTTGCACCCTGCCGACCGGCCGCGCGGTAATAGGCTTTCAGCGCCAGCTCGTATTCACCGGCCTCCATCAGACGGTGCCCGACGATGAGCCCGTCTTCGGCCTTGCCGCGGGCGTCGACCCCGTAGGGCAGATTGCGCGACGCCGATGGGGTGCAGGCGGCAAGCGTGAGGATGCACAGCAGGACATGTGCAGGACGAAGATGGATCACGTCAGCCCTTCCGTTCGCGCATGGCCCCCTGGTCAGCCGCCGGGCCGCATCTCCATCAGCATCGTGGCGATCCCGTGGATCGATGGGCCGATCAGGATGACGAGCAGCGGCGGAACCGTGAAGAGCATAGTGCCAAGGGTCAGTTTGGTAGGCAACATGTTTGCCTTCTCTTCGGCACGCATCACGCGTTTGTCGCGCATATCGGCGGAATAGACACGCAATGCATCGGCGATCGAGGTGCCGAAAGTGGCCGATTGGACCAGGGTGGTCACGAATGAGGCGACGTCCGGAACACCGACGCGTTCGGCCATGTCCTTCATAACGGTGATCCGCTCCTTGCCGGCCTTGACCTCTTGGGCGACCATGTCGAATTCGTCGGCAAGCGCCGGATAGCCCGCGCGGCTTTCGCGGCCGACGCGGATGATCGACTGGTCAAGCGACTGGCCGGCTTCGACGCAGACGAGCATCAGGTCAAGCGCATCGGGGAAGCCCTGGATGATCTCGGTCTGGCGCTTTTCCAGCCGTTTGTCGACCCAGTACTTGGGCATGTAGTATCCCAGGGCGCAGGGCACCAGGGCGTAGATCAGCATGGTGTTGGTCGTCAGCTCGCCATTGATCGATTTCACCAGTGCCATGATCAGACCCAGGATCAGGAAGCTGATGCCAAGCACGAACTGCATGGCGTGGAACATCCGGACGGCGTTCTTGGAGGTGTAGCCGGCCCGCAGCATCTTCAGCTTGGCGGCGGACAGCTCTTCCTTCTTCTGCGGTTCGAGGAATTGCGCGAACCGCTCCAGCTTGTCGACCTTGTTTTCGTTTCGACGGAGCGCACGCTTCTTGTCGCCATCGCCAAGGTTCGGCTGCTGGTCCTTGAGCTCGCGGAAACGGTCGCGCTGCTTCTTCATCACGGTGGGCAGGGCGATCAGGACCAGGAGCAGGCCGAGAAAACCGACGGCCATCAGCGGGCCGAGCGGGCCCAAGGTGTTGACGAGCCAGGTATTGATGCCGGTAAGCGGGTTCATGGCAGCCTCACACCTTGATGTTGGTCATCACCTTCATGAAGATGACGTTGATGATCAGGAAGACGATGACGAAAAGCGCCGCCGGGATGAAGGCGGCGGTTTCGCGCACACCGTCGTAGTAGTCGGGCTTGATGACGAGGATCATCAGCAAGGCCACGACCGGGAAAGCCGACAAGAAGACGCCGGACCACTTGGCTTCGGCGGTGATGGCACGGACGCGGCGGAACAGCTTGAAGCGGGCGCGGATCACCTTCGACAGACCGTCAAGGATCTCGGCCAGGTTGCCGCCTGACTGCTGCTGGATCGACACGGCCACGGAAAGGAACCGCAAATCCTGGCTGTCCATCCGTTCGGCGAAGGCCTTGAGCGATTCCGTGACGTCGCGGCCATAGGCGGCCTCGTCAGCGATGACGCCGAATTCGGTTCCCAGCGGGTCGGGAATTTCCTTGGCGACGATGCCGATTGCGGTCGAGAAGGGATGGCCGACGCGCAAGGAGCGGACCATCAGTTCGATCGAGTCAGGCAGTTGTTCTTCCAGAAGCGACATGCGCTTCTTCGCCTTGCCGTTGACCCAGTAATAGACCCCGCCCACACCCATCACGACGGCCAGGATCGCCCGGATCCCGGGCGTGGCGCTGGTCATCACCGTCAGAAGCAGGAATGCGACGACCGTGACGATGCCCATGATCCCGATCAGGGCCTGGGGCGAGAAGGCGATGTTGGCGCGCTGCGCCTTCTTGGCCAGAACCGAATAAAGCGGGATGTTCTTGGCGTTGAGGTGCTGGTTCATCTCCTTGCGGAGCTGTTCCAGAACCTGTTCGCGGTTCGCGTTCTTTTCCAGCAGCGTGAGGCGGCGGCTGAGCCGGTTGTTAAGGCTGATCGATTTGCCGAAGACAGTCAGATATATGCCTTCGACGATCACCACGACGGCGACGAAGATCAGGATGTAGATGAGTGGCGCTGCGCTGATTTCCATTTCCGGCCTCAGATCGTCGGTTCATAAATCGAAGCGGGCAGGTCAAAGCCCCACTGCCGGAAGCGGTCGGAGTAGGAGGACCGGATGCCGGTGGCGTTGAAGCGTCCGATGATGCGGCCATTCGGCTCGATCCCCAGGCGTTCGAAGCGGAAAACCTCTTGCATCGAGATGACTTCGCCTTCCATGCCGGTGATTTCAGTGATCGAGGTCATGCGGCGCGTGCCGTCCTGCAGACGGCTGGCCTGCACGATCAGGTTGACGGCGCTGGCGACCTGGCTGCGCATGGCTTTCAGCGGCATTTCGATGCCGGACATGGCGACCATGTTTTCCAGGCGGCTGACAGCGTCGCGCGGGTTGTTGGCGTGGATCGTGGTCATCGAGCCGTCGTGGCCGGTGTTCATGGCCTGCAGCATGTCGATGACTTCCTCACCCCGGGTTTCGCCCACGATGATGCGGTCGGGACGCATACGAAGCGCGTTGCGCAGGCAGTCGCGCTGGGTGACTGCGCCCTTGCCTTCGACGTTGGCGGGACGGCTTTCCATCCGGCCGACGTGTATCTGTTGCAGCTGAAGTTCGGCGGTGTCTTCGATGGTCAACACACGTTCGTGGTTGTCGATGAAGGACGACAAAGCGTTCAGCGTGGTGGTCTTGCCCGAACCGGTACCGCCAGAGACGATGATGTTCAGCCGGCAGGACACGGCAGCTTGAAGATAGGCGGCCATCTCGTCGGTGAAGGCACCGAACTTGACCAGGTCGTCGATCCTGAGCTTGTCTTTCTTGAACTTACGAATGGAGACCAGCGAGCCATCCACTGCAATCGGTGGGATCATGCAGTTGAAACGGCTGCCGTCCTGCAAGCGGGCGTCGCAATAGGGGTTGGATTCATCGACCCGGCGGCCCACGGCCGACACGATCTTGTCGATGATGCGCAGAAGGTGGCGTTCGTCGCGGAAGGTCACGTCCGAGAGCTCAAGCTTGCCCGCGCGTTCGACGAAGATCCTTTTCGGGCCGTTGACCAGGATATCGTTGATCGTGTCGTCCTTCAGGAGAGGCTCCAGCGGGCCGAGGCCCATGACTTCGTCATAGAGTTCCTGGGTAAGGGCCTGGCGGTCTTCCTTGTTCAGCGCGACCGACATCTCGTCCAGCGCTTCGGTCGTCAGCGACGCGATTTCCTGACGGAGGTTCTGTTCGGAGGCGGATTCAAGGGCGGAAAGGTTGAGGTCTTCCAGCAGCCGCTTGTGAATCTCGACCTTGAGTTCGGTGAGACGCTCCTTGCGCTTCTTGTCGCGGTCGGCAGACAACGCCTCGGCCGCGGTTTTCTGCGCGACCGGGGGGGCGGCACGGGCGGAATGGCCGGGCTTTTCGACCGCGGCAGAGGTTACCGGGGCAGGTGCGCCCGGGCGGCCGGGCGGGTTCGTCTTGGAGAAACGGCTAAACACGTATCAATCCCCTTTGCGTCATGCCTTGGCGACTTCGACTGATTTGTTCAGGTCGTAGAGCGACTTGGCCAGCTTTTGCAGTTCCTTGCGCAGCGGGTTCTTCCCGGCGTTTTCGGCGATGGGCAGGCCGTGGTCGTTGGCCTGGGTCACCTGTTCGCCCCCGTCGGGAAGCTGCACTTCGATGTCGATGTCAAGGCTTTCGGCCATCCGCTTGACGCGGGCCTTGGCGGAAAGGTCGGTGAACTTTGGCGCGCGGTTCAGGACGTAACGCACCTTGTCGTGAGGCAAGGCCTCGGCCTTGAGGGCGCGAATGAAGCGCAGAATGTTCTGGGCCGAGCGGAGGTCAAGCTCCATCAGGGCGAAGTAGACATGGGCCCGGTTCAGCACCGCTTCTGTCCAGCCGACCACGGTGGACGGCATGTCGACGATGACAAAATCGAAATTCGCCTGTGCCATGTCGAGGATGCGGCCGATGTCTTCGGGTGTCATCATCTCAAGCGGGAGCATGTCGGTGGGGGCGGTCAGGACGTGCAGCTTGTCGTTGAAGGTCAGCATCGACTTGATCAGGCTGTCGCTGTCCAGGCCGGCGGTATCGCTGAGGACTTCCAGTACGGCCTCCTTGCGGGGCAGGTCGAGGTAGGTGGCGATGGAGCCGAACTGCAGGTCAAGGTCGATGATGCAGACACGCGTCGCCGTACCCTCGGCCTCGGGGACGATGCAGAGTTCCCACGCGAGGTTGGAGGCAAAGGTCGATGCGCCGACGCCCCCGGCCATGCCATGTACCGGAAGGATCACGCCGTTGCGGTCGCCCTTGGGCCGGCCAATGCCGGTGAAGGCGCCGGTCTCGGGGTCATAGCCTTCGGGCATGACGAGGCTTGGCTTGCGCAGCCGCTCGATGGCGTCGTGAAGTGCGCCTTCGGGGAGCGGGTAGGGCACGAAATCATCGGCCCCAAGCTTTTGCATCTGGTAGAGGACGGAAGGGCTGACCTGGTTGGCGATGAGCAGAACCTTGATCTTCTTGGCCTTGGCCGCCTTGATCACGTCGTTCATCTTCGACAGTTCGCTCTCGTCCTCGCTGTCAACGGCGATGGCGACGAACTGCATGCCCGAGCTGTCAGGCTGCTTGAGGAAAACGAGCGCATCCTCGAAGCTGAGGTCACCCCAGGCTTCGCCGAGCTCTTGCTCCATGTCGTCGATCAGAAGGTCGAATCGCTGCACGTCACGCGAAATGGTGCAGGCCAGAATTGGCGCGGGGTCACTCTGTACCGTGGCTTTGCTCGTCATTTCGCGTCGCGTCCTTTCAGATGTGGCACAAATCGTATGATTCCAAGGGATTGTGGCAACAGGACTGCCAGTGCAACCACCCGGAAGATACAGGTCACCGACCTTCACCCATCCGGCGGACCTTGGTCAAGAATGGTGGCGATAATGGGGCTAAAACTGCCTGTTTCTGGGATTTCGCCACGTTATGGAAACGGAAAGGCCGGGCAGTTGCCCGGCCTTTCCACAGATCGATTCGGCAGGATCACTCCTCCGCCGTGGCCTCGGGGCCTTCGTGCGGCCGCGTGCCGCTTTCGACGTAGTCGCGCCAGATGATGGCGGCATACTTGCCGTTCAGCACCAGCGGATGCGAGTCGACGAAGCCCGAAACCTCGGTCACGGTGCGCCGGTTGCGGATCTCGGGTTGGCTGGTCTGCACGATGGGCCGGGACTTGCCGTAAGAGACAACCGCTTCGAGCCGCGACTTCGATACCCCGAGCGAGGAGAGGTATGCCACCGCAGCCTGCGCCCGGCGAAGGCCGAGACGCTGGTTGTAGCCAGCCGAACCGACCAGGTCGGTATGGCCGTAGACACGGAAGCGGACTTCCGGGAACTGGCGGATGAAGTCGGCCTGCCGCTTCAGGATGGTCCGCGCATCTTCCGTCAGTTCGGCGCTGTTGAACTCGAAGTTGATCGTATCTTCGACTTCGGCGTTGAACCGTTCGGCGAGAGCGACGGTGTATTCGATCTGACCCGTCTGGATCAGGGTGTTGTTCATCGTGGCGTTGCCGAACTGGCCCTTGTCCACCTCAGCGCCGAGTTCCTTGTCCCAGCTGGTCGCCGGAGCACTGCAAGCCGCCAGTGCGAGGAGGGCCGAAGAGGCAAGCAGCTTGGTAAGCGTACTGGTCATCATCTTACTCCATCACATAGCCGTAGGAGGTGCTGAAATCCTGCCGGGCCACTTCGCCTGCAGCGCCGCCTGGGGACTTGGCCACCCGACCAAAGAGAAACAGGTCGCGTTCCGTCGGAATACGGACCCGGTCAGTCGGAAGGGCCAGCGCCTCGCCGGACACCGGGGTCACCAGGTGCGGCGTGATGATGATGACCAGTTCGGTTTGCGAGCGTTGGTATTCCGAGCTGCGGAACAGCGCGCCGAGGATCGGAAGATCGCC
>JANPJZ010000254.1:0-2747 GCA_031425795.1 Rhodobacter sp.
TCGCAAACGTGCTGGACCTGTGCCTCGCCCATCCGGACTGGTCGGAACGCTGGCTTGACCGCAGCTTCACCTTTCTTGAACGCGACCTTCCAAAGGCCTTCCCATGACCCCGGAAATGACCCCCGAACTGACCGCCCTCGCCCTCGCTGGCCTCCTGCAATTCGCGCAATACGTCGCCTTCGCGATCCCCGCGAACAAGGAGCTGGGGACCGGCTACACCTCCAGCGCCCGCGACCGCCCACCCTCGCGGCCAATGTCCGAGGTGACCGCCCGCCTGCAGCGCGCGATGAACAACCACTTCGAAGGGCTGATCCTCTTCACCCTGGCGGTCGTCGTTGTGACCCTCGGCAACCAGTCCACCGAAGTCACCCAATACGCCGCCTGGACCTACCTCGCCGCCCGCATCCTCTACGTTCCCGCCTACGCCTTCGGTTGGCGCCCTTGGCGTTCCGCGATCTGGGCGGTAGGCTTCTTCGCAACCCTGACGATGATCGTGGCCGCCCTGATCTGACCCTTTCATCTTTGCCGAAATATCCCACGGGGGTGCGGGGGTGTGAAACCCCCGGCTCTCCGGTCAAACAAGGACCAAACCCATGGCAGACTTCGACACCATCATCATCGGCGCCGGCCCCGGCGGCTATGTCTGCGCCATCCGCGCCGCCCAACTTGGCCTGAGGGTGGCCGTCGTGGAGGGGCGCGAGACGCTGGGCGGCACCTGCCTCAACGTCGGCTGCATCCCCTCCAAGGCCATGCTGCACGCCACCCACATGCTGCACGAAACCCATGAGAACTTCGAGAAGATGGGCTTGATCGGCGCCGCCCCCAGCGTCGACTGGGGCAAGATGCAGGCCTACAAGCAGGACGTCGTCACCGGCAACACCAAGGGGATCGAGTTCCTGCTGAAGAAGAACAAGGTGACCTGGATAAAGGGCTGGGCCTCAATCCCGGCGGCCGGGCAAGTGAAAGTGGGCGACGATACCCACACCGCGAAACACGTCGTCATCGCCACCGGGTCCGAGGCTGCCACCCTCCCCGGGATCGAGATCGACGAGGTAACCATCGTCACCTCCACCGGCGCGCTGACCCTGCCGCAGATCCCGAAATCCATGGTCGTGATCGGCGCGGGTGTCATCGGGCTGGAGCTTGGGTCGGTCTACGCCCGCCTGGGGACCGAGGTCACCGTCGTCGAATACCTCGACGCCATCACCCCCGGCATGGACGCCGAGGTTGCCAAGGCCTTCCAGAAGATCCTCCAGAAACAGGGCCTGAAATTCATCCTCGGCGCCGCCGTCCAGTCCGCCACCAAAGCAGCGACCGGTGTCACCGTCACCTACAAGCTCAAGAAGGACGAGAGTGAGGCCACCCTCACCACCGACACCGTCCTCGTCGCCACCGGCCGCAAACCCTACACCGCCGGCCTCGGCCTCGAGGCGCTTGGCGTCGAGATGGGGCCCCGCGGCACGGTGAAGACCGACGACCACTATCGCACCAGCATCCCCGGCCTCTACGCCATCGGCGACGCCATCGAAGGCCCGATGCTCGCCCACAAGGCCGAGGACGAAGGCATGGCCCTGGCCGAGATCATGGCCGGCAAACATGGCCATGTGAACTATGGCGTCATCCCCGGCGTGATCTACACCACACCCGAGGTCGCAAACGTCGGCCAGACCGAGGAACAGCTGAAAGCCGAAGGCCGCGCCTACAAGGTCGGCAAGTTCCCCTTCATGGGCAACGCCCGCGCCAAGGCGGTCTTCCAGGCCGAAGGCTTCGTGAAGATCCTCGCCGACAAGGAAACCGACCGCATCCTCGGTGCCCACATCATCGGCCCCCAGGCCGGCGACCTGATCCACGAGGTCTGCGTCGCGATGGAATTCGGCGCTTCGGCCCAGGATCTGGCGCTCACCTGCCACGCCCACCCGACCTGGTCCGAGGCGGTGCGTGAGGCAGCCCTCGCCTGCGGCGACGGCGCGATCCACGCCTAGGTGGAGTGCAACACCGGGCGAAAGGCGAGCGTCGGATGGATGCTCGCCGCCTGAAACAGCTGGAACCCGCTCGCGGCGCAGTCCGCTCCGCTGACCATCTCGAACGAGGCCTGGAACCGCTCCAGCCCGTAGCCCGCCAGCCCGACCCCGTCCCAGTCCGCCCGGATCGCCGCTGATGCGTCCACCAGCACGCGGCTTTCCGGGTCCAGCCCCGTCACCACCACCAGCGCCGAGGGCCAGCAATCCAGCACCGTCAACCGCAAGTCGGGCCGCCAGCGCTGCAGGATGGGGATCAGCTTCCAGACATCGCCTGTCCAGGCCATGCCGGGCCGCAAGGACGCGAGGTCACGCGTCGTCATGGCGAAGCTGAAGGGCACGCAGTCATGCAGCAGGATCACCCCGCCCGGGGCAGCCGCCGCCTCGGCCGCGATGAAGTCGCGCAGAAGGAATTCGTACAGATGCATCCCGTCGAGGAAACTCAGACCCGGCCGGATGCCGTTCCGTGCCAGAAACCCGCCGGCGAAGAAATCGTCGCTGGTTGACTGAAACACATGGAGCGCAGGCTTTTGGCCGATGATGTTGACCTCAGCCCGGAAATACGGGTCAACGGCCACTGTCTTTGATCGGACCGGGGCAAGGCTGTCCCCCGTCTGGCTGCCAATCTCCAGATACCAGTCAAAGAGCAGCGTCTCGTGCAGCTTGCGCAGGAAGACGCGGTAGTCCAGCCCCGCCGCCGCCCTGAACATCGTCTGTCCCATCCTGAAC
>JANPJZ010000255.1:0-12204 GCA_031425795.1 Rhodobacter sp.
GCCCGGTTCATCGCAGCTTCACCCTCGGTGCCGGTGCCAAGAATGGCGTCCTTCAACGCTTGCCAAGCGGTCAACGGGCGCGACGCTGCCTCCGACAGCATGCCCGCAGCCTCGTCATAGCCGGACGCCCGGGAGCGCGCATCCTCCGCCATTCCGCCACTGAGATCTGGAGCCTCGACATAGGTTCGTCCCATCGCAGCGCGGAACGCCTCCCCGGCTGCCGATCCGGCCGCGGCTGCGGCACCGGCAAAGGGGTTGGCGATGCCGCCGAGATCGACCGCATCCAGCGTTCCGATCCGAATGCCGCCCTCACCTGTCGCCCAATCCGGCAGCAGGGCAAGGGCGGCATTCAGGCCTTCGATGAAGCCATTGATCCTGGTGACCACGGCATTCAGCATCGACTCCACGCCGTCGATCAATCCGTTCGCAGCCTGGAAGGCGAAGTCCCCGATTGCTTGCGGCAGCGCACCCCAGATCGCTTTGACCGCTTCAAAAGCGCCTTGGAATGTGCCGACCGCCGTATTACCCCAGCCGACGACCGAGACCAGGGCAGCTTGCAACCCATCGAAGATCACCGCCTGTGTCCCGGCCCAGCCAGACTCAACACGGGCCCAGGCCGCTGCCGCAGCCAGACCGATCCGGTCCCAGACCTCGGCGGCGACAGCACTGAGCAGGCTCATGGCAGCGCCAAAGCCACCGGCGCCGGCCACCAGCCGGGTGAACTGGTAAACCAGCTCACCAGCGCCGACGATGAGCGCGCCGATGCCCGTGCGGATCAGCGCCCCACGCAAGAGCAGGAGACCGGCGGCAAGCCCACGCACTGAAAGAGCGGCGGCCGCTAGCCCCGCCACCCAGCGCCCGGCCATCACGGCCGCGAAGGTGGTCGCATAGGTTGCAAGCCGTCCAAGGTTGTCAAAGAGCGTGGTGATGGCCATCCCGAGTGGTCCGGTGCCGCGCGCCATGTCCGCCATCGCGTTCGCCACGGCCTCGAGCGCGGGCGCGACAGCGGCGGTGAGGCGGTTGGTCAGGCCAAGCCAGATCAGGCTTAATTTGGCGATTGCGTCGCCGGTACGCTCGATCTGGGCTGCATCCGTGGCGCTCACCGCCACGCCGAAGTCACGTACGTCCTGTGCCGCCTCACGCAGCGTCGCGGGATCAATGCGCAGGAATGCGAGCGCCGCCTTGTCGCCAAAGAGATCGGAGGCGACGGCGGCGCGCTCGGCTTCGGGCACGAAGCGGCCCAGCGCGTCCTGGATCGCGACGATGCGCTGATCGAGGGGCAGGGCCTGCAGCTCGGCCGCCGTCAGGTTCAAACGCTCCAGCGCCTTCACCGCCGATCCCGATCCGCCGGCGGCTTCCGAGAGCCGTGTCGTCAGCTTCTTGGTGGCCTGCTCGATCTCACCCATCGACACGCCGGCAAGCTCGCCCGCAAGTGTCAGCACCTGCAGGCTCTCGACTGTGGTTTTCAAGGAGGCGGCCATGTCGGCCTGGGCCCCGATGGTCTCGAGCCCCGAGCGCACCATCGCCACACCTGCCGCCGCGGCGGCGGCGGTAACCGCTGCCAGTGCGAGCCCGGCCTTGCGGGCAAAACTGGCGAGACGCGTGTTGGCGAGGGTCATCTCGCTGGACAAGCGGCCAAAGCCGCGGGCACCGGCTTCACCGACGCCTTCCAACTCGGCGCGGACCTGCCGGCCGCCTTCCGCCACGAGGCGAACGGACACCCTCTTTTCAGCCATCACGGCCTCCTTCCATCTGTTCGTTAAGCTTGCGCACCATCACCGCCTCAATCGCGGGCAGCAGTTCGGCCGCAATCAGGGCGTCGATGCCCAACGCCCGCGCCAAGGCCAGCGCCGCGCTCATGTCCCAGCCCACGACAGCGCCGGGGACGATGCGCAGCTGGCCACCAAGGCGGCCGACCAGATCCCAGATCTGCCAGCCCTCGACCGTCTGCGGGCGGTTCAGTCTTGCGGGGCAGTCTGTGCAGTTCCCATCGGGACGTTCGCCGGGCGGGCAGGCGGCGCAGTATCGGTCGCCCCCGCCGAAGGACCACTCGGCAAGGGCGCAGAGACGTTTTTTTCCGCGTCCAGGATCAGGCCGCGTGCCACATACCTGGTCTGGAAGGCTTCGAAGATCGGCCAGATCTCCAGAAGCGCGTCGATGCCTTCCGGTGTGACGGGCAGGAGGTTGCCCGCGTCATCCGCGACACCTTCCCAATCCAGAACTGCCCGGCGCGCGACAGCTTTTGCCATTGCGAGGGCAACCGCTTCCTGCGACGCGCCCTCGGGCATTTCCTCGATCGCGGGGTCCGCACGGGCGGAGACCATCAGTGCAGTCGTTAGCGGGGCGACCAGCAGGCGCAGTCCGGGGGCGAGGTCGAGCCATTTTGGCGTGGCGGTCAGGTTCAGACGGATCATGGTCAGTAGCTCGCGATGTTGTTGATGAGGGTGGCGGTGCACATCCGGCCCGTTGTCTCGGCCCGGGCGGCCTGCCAGTCAAAGCTGGCCTGCACGCCCTGCGGGCCAGCAATCTCGATGCGGGGCCGAGGCAGGTAGACCGCATGGGCGGTGAAGCTGAAGGTTTCGCCGGAGGGCAGGGCGTAGCCGAAAGCGATTTCGCAGGCATTGCCATTGAGGGCCTGCGTCACCAGTGTCTGATCGGCGAAGCGGACCTCGATCCGGCCGGTGAGGGCCGCGATGGACGGGTCGGCTCCGTCGATCTTGCCGTCGCTGCGGATGGTCTCGATCCGGTCAAGGTTGTTGGTATAGGTGATCTCAGCCGAGACGACGTTGCCAAGCGGAATGCCGTCTCGGCTGATCGCGCCATTGAAGTGGCCGAAGCGTTTCAATCCCAATTCTTCGAGCGTGCCGGCCGAGCTCGCGCCGGCAATCGTCTCGCCTTGCGCCACCAGCCGCGCCGTGGCGGTTAGCAGGCCCGCGCGCTGCACCTGCCAGCTGAGCTGGTCCAGCATGCAGCCCGAATACATCGCATACCGCGGCACTTCCGGCATGGCCGTCTCGATCGACATCGAGGGCAGGCTCCAGCTGCCCGAGCGGAACTCGTGCGTATAGGGTCCAACGCCCGTGGTGACCGGGTCGCCAAAGGCGGCCTTCAGCCAGAAACCGAACGCTTCGGCATCGATCGGCACCATCACATCGCCGTCCGCGGTGACTGCGTCCTTGATAGGGGCCAGGGGATCGCGGCCGTAGCCCAAGAGCTCGCTGCTCAGGAGTGGTTGCTCGGATCCGAGCGAAGTGCTGGTAAACGGCATCCTTGTGAAGCCGCTGGCGGGTGGAGTGCCATAGGTGGTCTCGAACGCAAGCGCCATCTGCGCCCGCGCGCCTTGCGCACGTGCCATGGAGGTCTCCTCATCATGTTATTTGCCCGCTCGCATAGTGCGATCAGGTGGCGGGTACTTTTTCCAAAACCAACGAAAACCTGACCGGTAATGGGGAACACCGCCGGTGCAGGCTCTTGCCTTGATCGTCGCTTGAGTTCGTCGTCGGCCGGGCGCTAAACTCACTCAGAGCAAAAAGCTCTGTCCCAACGGAGGATGGCCATGAAGCTCACCCGTTTGATTTATGCGTCGAAGCACGACCGTACAGCCGTCGAAACACTGGACCGGATTTTGCAGTCATCGCGCGCCAACAATGTGCGCGACGGTCTCACCGGCGCGTTGGTCATCGGTGAGACGCATTTCCTGCAGCTGCTTGAAGGGGACCGAACGGCTGTTGCTCAGTGCTTCATGCGCATCATGTCGGATAAGCGCCACCATGACGTCCATGTCTTGAGCTCTGGTGACTGCGAACATCGGCTTTTCGTCGAGTGGAGCATGCACCGGATCGAAACCTCGCGGATAAAACAAGAGATCCTGTCGCGCTACACGATTGGGGGTGTTTTTGACCCATTGCGGATGTCGCAGGTCGCAATCGAGGATATGTGCAGGACCCTTTCTGGCGGGGGATGGGATGCCCTGGCGGCCTGATCTCCGTCATCAGCCGAGCGGACTGGCCGTGGAATAGTGAAGAACAACCGTGATCACGGCCGCCTTCAAGGTCGCCGCACCTTCAACGGCAAGATCGACCGACGCCGGGGCCTCCGGTTCTACCCAATCGCACAGGCCACCGAGCGTCCGGTCGGTCTCCAAGGCCGTGCCGAGGCTTCTGATCAGGTCATCGAAAGCGCTGGCGCGGTCGGTGCCCCCCTGAACTACGACCTCCAGCTCAGCGCGGTGCTGGTAGTGATAGCACATGGGCGACATCGTGACCTCCGGCTCGCCCGTCTGGCCGTCGCGCAAGATGACCAAGCCTGCCGCCGGGATCCGCTCGGGGATCACCTCATCCCGCAGGACCAGCGCGGCAAGCGGTTGCAGGCGCGCGTGCAACGCGGCGAGGACGGTTCCGCGGGTAGTAGGCATTTTTTAAGATAACCCTGCAGAAAACGCCGCAAAAACCTTGGTCTTCGCGGCTTGGAAGGGGACGTATCAGGACAGAACGTAAGACGTAAGCTTCTAACTGGCCTCTTAGATCTGGTTGAGCTTGCTGCTTCTCATTGGGATTTCGAACATGGCTCCGCCACCTACCAGCTCGGCCTGCTTTTCGATGGTTTCCCAAAGTGCCATAAGGCGTTCCATCTGCTTGGTCAGCTTGGCTTTCTGAAGGCCCGGTGCAAGGAAGAAGCCAACGAGCTTAGAACTCTTGAATGCCTGCTGCTCAGCCTTGTTTTTCGTGATCCGGCGGTCGGCGGAAATGATGACCCATTGACCTTCGGCGGTTAAAGCGCCGATCCACTCTGTGTCCTTCGCGGCGGCGCCGAACTTCTCTCTCAGGTGAACTATTTCGTGCTTGCCAGCGAAGAGTGCTGCGAGAGATTTCGCCAGGGCTGGAGGCAGGTTCTCATCGACCATCACCTTCAAGCGGCCATCAGCTCCTCGTGGAACCTGACGGCATCCTGAACGACTGATTTTTCGACTTCGTACATCGCTGCCACGCGTGACAGTGAGCCTTCGGCTTTGACGGCCTCTGCCAGTACGATCGTGGGCACTCCAGAAGCGGAAGCAACAGGTTGGCCAAAGGACCGTGTTGGATCGACGACGATACTGTCTTTGCCGCGATACGGACGCCAGCGCGTTACGATGTCGCCTTCAAGATCCAAATCCTTGAAGCTTTGCTCAACTACCTGCTTAAAAACGTACTGCTTTTCCTTCAGGTCGAGCAGCATTGGTTCTCCGGCAGCCTGAAGGCTCTCGAGGAATAGTGTACGACCATCTGTCCTGAACCGGCCGGATGAAAGTGGTCGATCTGTGTTCATGCACTGCCGAGCGTATTCCAAACAATTCCGCACTGCCTTTAGCCCTATCCCACTGTCGAGAATTGCTCGGACGAAGCGAAGCTCTATCAGGTCGCGAAAACTCAGTTCGATATGGTCATCGATTTTCGGGATATCGGGCACCCAAAGCGACGCAACGTGGTGCAGTCCGTCATCTCCCTTGTAGTCATAACCGTCCATCCACCGCCGGAGCTTCCGAGGTGGAGCCTTCAAGAGTTGTGCCGCATCGGCCAATGAATAAAGGCCAACCCCGACAAACTCGTGCGTGGGCTTCTGATGGTTCATGTTGCTGGTTGTAGCCGCGCTGTCTCTGGAAGCAACAGGAATGGTCGCTTCTTGGCGATCTTCCTGTCGCCAGAAAAAGTCGACTACCGCAACGGCACTGTTCTATGGCAACTTTTCCACCCACTTCGCCACGATCATCCCCGGCACGCCGTCCGCTGCGCGTTCAGCATCTCGCGCCAAATCCAGCCGCTTGCGCAGCTTGACCTGCGGGACAAGCAGGAAGATTGGCACGGTCGCTATCCCGCGTCCGGTCTTGGACTTCGATGCCACGGCCCGCCCTTTTGTGTTCAAGCGCCCCTCCGCCACAAGCAAGCTAGGCCCCCGCCGACGGTAGATAAACCGCAGCCGCAACCCCGTGCGGCGCTCCCATTCTCCGGGAGTGATCCGCCTGCCGCGAGTGGACTTTCCCGCAGCCGGGGTCGGGATCGCCAGCCAAAAGCCGTCCTTCGACCGGATCAATGGCCCTGCGTCATGCGCACCAATGATCACCGGCGCATTGGACCAGACCAGTGCCGCAGCGTTCAGGCTGTTGCGCGACTTTGGAAAGCTGGCGAGGCGGATGGAATTACCGAGCCGGATGCCCAGACCGGCGCCGGCGATCTGGTCACGCCAAGCGGACTTCAGGGAGGTGCCTGCCTCGCGCATGGCAGCGGAGACGGCCTTTGCCCCGGCCGCGATCTCCTCCTGCATCAGCGCCACAATGTCCGGACGGATGTCGAGCCTGATCTTCATGATGGGCGCAGGTCCAGCGTCCAGATCAGCCGCTCGCGATCCCGGACCGGCTCGCCCTGAACGGTGTAGCTCCCCGCCCCGATGATGATCAGATCGCCGGGGCGGGGTTCAGGCAGGTCGGAGACCTGGACATCCACCATCAGCGTTTCGCTGACAAACCGGCCCGCGCCAAACTCGGTAATGCGATCCGGGGCGCGCCGGATCACCCGGATCGGCCGTTCCTCAGATGTGGTATCCGAGATCCACACTGCCGGCGCCGCCATCGAGGGATTGCCAAAGATCCGGCCGAGCGCCGCCTCGAACACCGACATGCTGCGGATCCGCCAATCAGTTCGAGGTGTGCAGGCGGATCGCGAGGCGCGGCCGCTTGTTGACCGGCAGGATCGAGGCCTCGGTCATCAGGTCGATCCAGCGCCCCTTTTCGTCGAGATGCTGGCGAGCATAGAGTGGCAGGCCCATGGTGTTGGCGGCCTCGAGAAGATTTGCCGGCCCGCCATAGGTGGTGAACGTGTCGAAGGTGCCGATCGGGAAGGCCACGCCTTCGCCGGCGGGAAGAAAGCGCTCGGCCGTGCCGGTCGAGAGCGTCGCGCTGCCGGTGTATTCCTCGAAGAGAATGCCGGCGAAGGGAAAGGCGCGGCGGACGTCTTCGCGAAGCGGCTGGCCTCCGGTGGCCGAATAGAACTTGTAGGCATCCTCGGTCTTTGGGTGCGAGATGAACTTGTCGAAGAACTCGGGACTGACCAGTGCATGCGCCCGGATCATGGTCTCGCCGAGGAGGTTGTCCTCGATGGCCCGCAGCGTGTCGCGGACCTTGCCTTGAACGTTGGTGCCTGCCGTGCCGAGAAGGAAGTCCACCGAGATCTGCGTCAGGCCAAACTCCGAGAAGTAGTTGTAGAGCGTGGTGCCCGCTCCATCCTTCACGATGCCGCGGAGCGCGTTCATCTCCATGTACTCGCGGGTCTGGGCGTGCTTGCGCCGCATCAGCTGCAGCTTGCGGTTCATCACCTCGACCAAGGGGTCGGCGGCATCCGAGACGCCGAGCGCCGGCTGGCCCTGAATGTCGCTGGGTAGAATGACGTCATCGTGCGGGATCCAGGGCAGGGCGAAGGAGCGCATCGAGCGCCCCTCTCGGGTGCCGACAGTTGCGGGGGCACCCAGCGGCACCGACGGAAGGAGGCTCAGCACGCCTTCGAACTGCTCGATGACAATGCTGCGCTGAGTGACGCCCTCAAAGCGGAAGAGGCCGATCTGGCCAAGGCGGGTGTAGAGGTTCGGCAGGATGTTGATGGCCTGCGTCATCTCGGCCAGCGAGTAGCCGCCAGCGTCGAAGGGGTTGCGGATCAAGGTCATGGAAGGCTCCGGGGATGAGGGAGAAGGCGCAAAAGACGCCGGGTTGACTTGCAGCTGTGCGGATCAGACGCCGTCGCGGGCGATGATGCCGACAGACGCGAGCTGGCCGAGCTTGGTGGTGATTTTGGCGGCATCATCGACGGAGGCGTCGTAGGCGAGGGCGGCGCGCGACACGATTGAGGGGCCTCGGGCGACAACGATACCCACTGCATCCGCTACGGTGGCATCGACGGCATAGAGGAGCACGGCTGAGGCAGTCTGGGCCCCGTCGGTGCCGCCACTCGTCGCGAGCTTGTACTTGCCGTTGGCGGTCACCCTCCCGAGGACCGACCCGACCGGATATGGCAGGCCCATCAGAAGGGTCACGACCTCGCGGGTGTAGTTGGGATTGACCTCGTATTTGAGAACGTCGCCGGTGCTGGGCGGTTGGGTCAGGACAGTCATTGGTCAGTCTCCATGCAGTGAGGGGGTTAGTGAGGCCGATCAGCGCTTGGCGTCCGACGCCGCCTTCTTCGCAGCGGCGATGATCGGGCTTTCTTTCGCGGCGGCTGCGGCAGGCGCGGTGGCGATGATGCTGGCGGCGTCGCTGCGGGCTGCGAGATCGGAAAGTACCCGGGCGCGCAGGGCTTCGGGTTTGAGGCCCCGCGTGACGGCGTCGGCCGCGTCAATGGTGATGCCGAGCCGGGCTGCCTGCGCGCAGACCTGAGCCACTTCGGCTGCTTCTGCACGGATCGCTTCGGGATTTGCAGCCGGAGCATCCGACAATGCGCCGGGCGCGGGTGGCCGGGCAGGTGCCGGCAATGGGGTAATTGGAGGGGCGGCGGCACCCAGATTAGTGGGAGCTGGCGCGCTCACCGGATCGTCCGGCGTTTCTTCCTCGGGAGCGGGCGCGCTCGCAATAGGCAGATTGATCTTGGAATGGGAGATATCGTTCGGCGTGGCGGCCATTTTAGGACCCTTTCTGGAGTGATGATTGGTGTTGCCAGGCGCGGCGGCGAAGGCTCGGAAGGCGGTGACGGGATCGGCAAGCTCATCGGCCAGCCCCGCCGCGATGGCATCAGCGCCGCGAAACACAGCCGCTTCAGTTGCCAAGGCTGCGGCTTGGGTCAGTCGATCCCCGCGCCCCGCTGCGACGGTTTCTGCAAAGAGAAAGCGCACCCCCTCCAACTCGCGCTGCATCTGGTCACTCACTTCTGCCGGCAGCGGTTGGTATGGATTGGCGTCGATCTTGTGCGCCCCGGCGTGGATCAGCGTGACGGCGATCCCCTTTTGATCCAGCGCGCCGCTCAGATCGGTGTGCAAAGCCACAACGCCGATGCTTCCCACCGCCCCTGTGCGGGGCAGGATGATCCGGTCGGCCTGGGACGCGAGAACGTAGCCAGCGGAGAGGGCGTGTTCTGCAACGAAGGCCTGGACCGGTTTCTGCGTCCGGGCGGCGCGGATACGGTCGGCCAGATCGAACGCGCCAGCCACCTCGCCGCCGAAGCTGTCAATGTCCAAGGCAATGCCGCGCACGCCGGGATCGCCGAGGGCGGCCTGCAGCTGAGCAGCGATGCCTTCATAGGAAGTGAGGCCCGAAGACTGGCCGATCCACGCGCCGCGATGAACCAGCGTTCCAGCGATTTCGATCACGGCGATGCCATCCACCACTGCGTAGGGCTGGCTGCCGTTGCGCTGGTGGCGTTGGGCCAGATCATTCCCAAACAGCGAGGCGCGGGCGGGCAGGGCGGCGGCATCGCGGTCTGCGGTGCCCACGCCCAGCGCACGGAAAGTGATGTCCAGCCCTGTGATCCGCGGTCCAAGTCCGGACAGGAACGAGACCGCCTTGGCTGGATCTACCATCAGCGGCGTGTTGAAGGCACGCTGGGCGATCTGTCCGTAGTGCATCATTCCTCCGCCTTGCCTGCTAGTGTGTTCCCAGCCTCGTCCGGCGCTTTGCCATCAGGCTCGTCTTGGTCCTCGTTGCTGTTGTCGTTCCCTTTGGCCGCGCCCGGCCCCTTTGCCGGCGACCCTGGCCGCCTAAAGTCGAGGCCGAGCGCCAACTCGCGTTTGCGCTCGGCCGCGATTTCGCGGTCGACCTGTTCGGCGTCGTAACCACGCTCGGAGAGGGCTTGGGTGCGGGATTTGAGGCCGGCCTCGATCTGCAGGATCTCGGCCGAGGCGTCCTTCATCGGATCGACCCAGTCCCACTTGGTCGGGAGCCAGGCGCAGGCCTGGTATTGCCGCCGCTGGCTGTCATAGCCGGGCAAGTCCAGCGCGCCGGACAAGACAGCCGTGTCCATCCAGCGCCCCCAGACCGCCCGGCACATCTGGAACACCAGCACACCGTGTTGCCAGGCCGAGATGCGGCGCCGGAACTCGATCAGCGAGATGCGCGTGTTGGAGAAGTTGCCCTTCGCCGTGTCACCGGTCAGATAGCCGTAAGGGATGCCCAGCGCCGCGCCGATCTGCAGGAGGGTGCGGTACTGGAACGGCTCATAGGTGCCACCGGAGTCGGGCGTGGCCGGCGTCGAGACATCCTCGCCGGGATCGAGCCGCACCACCTGCCCGGGTTCGACCTCGAGATCCTCCTCGGTCGGCTCTAGCGGCGTTTCCGGTGCCGGAGAGGTGATGAACATCGCGAACATCGCCGCAATCTTCTTCCGCTCGAGTTCCGCGTCGTCATAGAGATCCAGGGTGAAGAGTTTGACGATGGCGGCAGCAAAACGCGACACGCCACGCAACTGTCCTGCTTCGACCGGGTCAAGGACATGAATGACGTCGCCAGCGGGCACACGGACCGTCTCACCGGAAAGGCCGGGGTCAGTCGTGTCGCCAGGGTGGCGGCGCAGAAAGTGGTAAGCGACACGGCGGCCGATGCCGTCGAATTCGATGCCCTGCCGGATCAGCCCGCCGCCAGGCAGGGCGCGGTTCATGTCGAGGGGCAGCATTTCCGACGGCAGCATCTGCAGTTGCAGCGGCACGGTCAGACCGTCTTCCGAGCGACGGGGCCGGATGCGAAGGAACACCTCACCGGACAAAAACACCTCGCGAGCCGCCCGGCGTTGCAGCCCGTAGAAATCGGTCAAGCCCTCTGCGTCAGCATCATCGGTCCAGGCAAGCCAGAGCGCTTGCAGCTGTTCTTTGAGCGCTGCGTCGGCAATGGACGACGACGGCTTGATCCCATCACCGACCACATTGCTGGCGAAGCTCTCCACAGCATTGGTGGCATAGCCGTTGTTGCGGACCAGCCAGCGGGCGCGGGCCGTAACCGTTTCGCCGGATGTCGCAATCAGCGTGTTGACATGCGCGCGGGATGCCCGGAAGCCGCGCAAACGGCGATGCGCCTGAGCGGCGTCAAATCCCCCGATGATCGCACCGATGCGCTGGCGGAAAGCGTCAAAGCCCATCGCTCACAGGCCTTTCGACGCGACCGTGCCCCAACGCCGGCGGCGCGGCGTGCCTGTAGCGGAAGAGGCGATCCTGGTTTCCAGATCGCTGATCGCCGTTGCCAGTTCGGCGTCCGAGCCGTAGTTGATCGATTTGCCGTCATAGCTGACCGAGCGGACGCCGGCGTAGCGCGCTTCCTGCAACGTGGCCAGAAGCGCGCGCATCCGTTCCAGATCCATCTCAACCCCTCATGAAGTTCGGTGTGTAAGCCCGGCGCTTGCGCCGTGGCGTCGTCGGTTTTCCGGCCTTGAACGGGGCGGGCACGACAGGTTCAGTTGGTGTGGTTGGCTGCGGGGCAGGGCGCGTCTCCACCCCGGCCTGCGCTTCGAGCCGCCGCCAGGTGGCCTCGTCCCAGCGGTCCGCGCCCATGATCCAAGCCGCAGCCCGAGCGTAGACGCGGGTGTCGAGCGCCTCGTTGCGCTCGCGCATCTTCTGCCATTCGGGATGTGCGTAGCCGCGCTTGT
The DNA here is from genome assembly GCA_031425795.1 of Rhodobacter sp. Lineage (GTDB taxonomy): Bacteria > Pseudomonadota > Alphaproteobacteria > Rhodobacterales > Rhodobacteraceae > Tabrizicola. Next base: position 11,586 of record JANPJZ010000255.1, read on the forward strand.
TGCGCACGGTGACCAGCTGCTCCGCCACCAGCTGCTTCAGCCATTCGGTGTCGATCCAGTCGGGCAGATGCACCGTGCCCTGCGCATCGAGGACGCCCAGCGCCCGGTCGTCATCCGACGGACGCTCCAGCCGCAGAAAGCGGTAGGTCTCGGTCTTGAAGGTGGCCGTGGCCACCGACCACAGCCGCGCCCCCCGCCGCAGACGCTTGCCGCCAATGGTCGCGTCGACAAAGGTTGGCCCCGATACTGGCGTGGCCCGGTTGAAGCCTTCGAGCCCCTTGATCGGGGCGACCTGGTCGAAGCCCTGCTTGCGCGCCCATGCGTAAACCGCCGGCGCCTCGTAGCCGGTGTCGATCGCAAGCTTGCCGATCAGCATCACAGCGCCGTTGGCGCAGGTCCATGTGCGGCCGAGCAAAGCCGTTAGCTTATCCCAGCACGCAGGATCGTTGGGACCACCGGCAAAGACGATGTGGTCGATCAGCCAGCTTTCCAAACCCCGGCCCCAGGCCCAGACATCGACCTCAATCCGGTCCTTCTGCACATCGACGCCTGCAGTGAGGAACAGCCCACCCATCGGGATCTGCAGGCCGCCATAGGCTTCGCGCCGTTCCGCCAGCCG
>JANPJZ010000256.1:0-4326 GCA_031425795.1 Rhodobacter sp.
GGGTTCCTGGCCTGCGGCATCGGCCTGCCGATCCCCGAGGTCGCGGGCGACATGAACGGCCTGCGCATCGGCACGCCCGAACTGGTGCGCCGTGGCGTCACCCCGGGAGACGCGCCCGCCCTGGCTGCCCTCATCGCCGAGGGGCTGCGGTCGAACGCCCCGGAAACCGTGGCGCCCCGCACAAAGGCCTTGCGCGCCCGGTTCCAGAAGTTGCATTACATCACCGCATGAGAACCCGAAGCCTTGGCCGGAACGGCCCTGAAGTCTCCGCCCTCGGCCTCGGCTGCCTTTCCTTTGGCGGCATCTTCGGACCGACCACGGAAGCCGAAAGCCTCCGCACCCTCGACGCCGCCTGGGAAGCAGGGATCACCTTCCTCGACACTGCGAACATCTACGGCAAGGGCGTCTCGGAATCCGTGATCGGCCAGTGGCTGCGGTCCCGCAGGCACCGCCCCCACATCGCGACCAAGGCCACCCTTACCGACAACCCCGCGCGCCGCCTTGACAACCGGCCAGAACATTTGCGGTCGGAACTCGAAGGGTCTCTCGGACGGATGGGTGTGGACCATGTCACCCTCTTCTACGCCCACCGCCATGATCCGCAGGTCCCGGCCGAGGACCTGGCCGGGACAATGCAACGCCTGGTCGAGGAAGGTAAGATCCTTGGCTACGGTCTGTCCGAGGTCGCCCCCTACACGCTGGAACGCTGCCACGCCGTCCACCCGGTGATGGCCGTGCAGAACGAATACTCGCTCTGGACCCGCCAGCCGGAACTTGGCCTGATCCAGCGCTGCGCCCAGCTTGGCGTCGCCTTCGTGCCGTTTTCCCCCCTCGCACGTGGCGCCTTCGGCACGCCGATGGCTGACCCCGGCACCTTTGCGCCAGCCGAATTCCGCACCCGCATCCCGCGCTTTCACGCCGAGAACTGGCCGCACAACCGTGCCCGGCTTCAGGCCTTCCACAGTTACGCGCAAAGCCGGGACTACACCCCCGCCGCCCTCGCCCTCGCCTGGCTGCTTGACCGTGCCGGTCACATCATCCCGATCCCCGGCACCCGGTCAGCAGACCACCTGCACGCCTGGACCCAGGCGCCCGAGATCGACCTGACCGATGAAGACCGAGAGGAGATCGACCGTCTTCTCCCCCTCGGCTGGGCCTGGGGTGACCGCTACGACGATGCGCAGGCCGCGACGGTCGAACGCTACTCCTGACCGTGGCTGCGGTCATAGGGGTTTGGCCCGGGTGACTGCCAGCCCACCGGCGGCACTAGCGGGCGGAACACCTGCACCAGGAGCGGGTGGCAGACCGACACGTCGGAAGAATGCTCGGCCGAACAATCGCCGCCCGGGCAGGCCGACAAGGCACCCAGAATGTCGATTTCCGCCATGAATTCAATGTAATCTCCCGGTCGCACCGGGCTGGCCTTCATGAAATACTGCCCCGTGTCGGGGGTAAAGCCGGTGCACATGAAGACGTTCAGCACGTCATGCACATGCAGTTCCGCCGCATGCAGCGGCAGGCCCGTCCACCCCGCCACCGCCCGCGTCAGGTTGCTGTGGCAGCAATGGTGATACTGCTCGCCCCCGGACAGAAGCGCATGGGTATAGGGATCGCAGCGCGTGCCGATCACGTCATGCACCGACCCGCCGAAGGCGTCGAACCCATACCAGTCCAGCGTGTCGTCGGTCACCGTCGCCATCGGGCGCAGATGCGGCAGACAGGACCACATCCGGTCACCGGTCGACAGATGCGTGCCGTGAAGCGCACGGGTCTTGCCGGAAAAGAACCGCTCGCCCAGGTTCTCGGCCGCAAACAGGTTCAGGTCCCCGACCTGCGGGCCTTCCACGCTGATGATGCGGAAGAAATGCCCCGCCGGCACCTCGAAACACCGCGCCTCACGTGGCGGGACCAGGGTTTCTGACACCATATTCCAGCCGCCCCGCGCCGCGCGATAGGCGGCAAGGTCGGGGGCGGGCAGCCCCTCCACCGGATAGCAGATGACGGGACGGATGCCCTTTCGGGCAGCGGCATCGGGCGGGGCGGGGTGGTCTGGGAGCAAGGGCTTCATCCCGCCACCCTTGCGCCCTTTAGAGCGCCGATCAAGCGCCTAGGCTGGCGCGTCCGCGGCGGGCAGCTTGCGAAACATCGCCAGCACCTCATCCTCCGAGGCCTCCTCCGGCACGCCCGCGTCCACCTCTTCCCGCGTCCAGACCCAGGTTGCGGCGGGGTCATCCCGCATCGCCCAGGCCCCGAACATCCGCGCGTGATCGGCAATCGCCCGGCGGGCCAGTTGGCGCACCTCGACATGCCGGTCATCGGCGCGGATTCGGGCATAAGCGGCCTCGACCGCCGCTTCCGGGCCCTCCAGCAGTTGCAGGAACAGATCATCGCGGCAGATCAGCGCCCCGGTGATTCCATCCCGCGTGTTGCAGCGCCGCGCATCGAACAGGATGTTGGTCAGCGTGTTGGCATCAAAGCCGAACGGCCGCGACGCATAGACCAGTTGCAAAAGCATGATGCCTCCCCCAGACGCCCCAACTTGGCAACACCTATCGCGATCCGACACACCGCGCCAGCGCGCCGGGGTCAGACGACCCGCTCGACCATCATCTTCTTGATCTCGGCAATCGCCTTGGCCGGGTACAGCCCTTTCGGGCAGGTCTTGGCGCAGTTCATGATGGTATGGCAGCGATACAGCTTGAAGGGGTCCTCCAACGCATCCAGACGCTCACCCGTCGCCTCGTCGCGGCTGTCGATGATCCAGCGGTAGGCATGGATCAGCGCAGCAGGCCCAAGGAAGCGGTCCGAGTTCCACCAGTAGCTCGGGCAAGCGGTCGAGCAGGACGCGCACATGACGCATTCGTACAGCCCGTCCAGCTTCTTGCGATCCTCGATCGACTGGCGCCATTCCTTGCCCGGGCGGTTGGTCTTCGTCTCCAGCCAGGGCATGATGCTGGCGTGTTGCGCGTAAAACAGCGTGAGGTCCGGGATCAGGTCCTTGATCACCGGCATGTGCGGCAAGGGGTAGATCTTCACGTCGCCCTTCACCTCATCCAGCCCGTAGATGCAGGCCAGGGTGTTGATCCCGTCGATGTTCATCGCGCAGGACCCGCAGATGCCTTCGCGGCAAGAGCGGCGGAAGGTCAGCGTCGGGTCGATGTCGGTCTTGATCTTGATCAGCGCGTCAAGGACCATCGGGCCGCAATTGTCCATGTCGACGAAATAGGTGTCCACCCGCGGATTTTCCCCATCCTCTGGGTTCCAGCGATAGACCTGGAACTTGCGGATGGCCTTGCCCTCGGGCTTCGGCCAGGTCTTGCCGGTGCGGATCGTGGAATTCTTCGGCAGCGTGAACTGAACCATGGGTCAGCCTCTCCAGTCAGGTCGTGAATACAGCGGCCGCGACGGCGGCTCGCCCGATTTCGACATTACGCAGGTATCGTAGACCGCCGCAGGGTCCCGCCCCGTCAGATAGTCAGAGGACACGGTCATTTCAAACCCGCCCCCCACGCGCCCGCCCGAGCCTACGCCCACCGACACCTCGCCGCGGGGCTGCTGCGCCAGACGCGCGCGCTCAAAGCACTGCCGCTCGGCTTCGGCCAGGGTCATCGGGCCACAAGCGGTCAGGAAGATCAGGGGAAGCAGGATGCGTTTCATGGGCCTATCCGATCGGCGGCACGCCAGCCGAGGCAAAGCAGGCCTGCGCGGCGGGGCGAAGGGCGATGGCGCGGATCGTGGCCTTGGTCGAGCTTCCGGCCTCCACCCCCACATCCCGCGCCAGCAGGCGAACCTCATCCGGGCTCGCGGTCGTGACGATGCAATCCGTCGCCGCTTGCGCCGGGCCTGCGGGCATGTCGATGTTGACCACCGGGAACACCACTTTCGAGGCCATCTGCCGCGCGGTCTTGTCGGCGAAGACCTGCGGGTCGCAGGCTGCCAGCAGCGTCAGGGCGGCAAGCACGGTCAGGGCGCGCATCAGAACTTCCTCTCCGCCGGGGCGATCTTCGTCATCGGGATGCCGCCCTGTGCCTCGGTCGTCAGCGGCGCGGTATGGACGGGGCGGTAGTCCAGCCGCACTTTCGCGCCATCAACCCAGGCCAGCGAATGCTTGCGCCAGTTGGCATCGTCCCGCGTCGGATGGTCCTCATGCGCATGGGCGCCACGACTTTCGGTGCGGGCATGGGCCGCGTAGATCGTGGCCATCGCGTTGGGCATCAGGTTGTCGAGTTCCAGCGTCTCCATCAGGTCGCTGTTCCAGATGAGAGACCGGTCGGTGACCGACAGATCCTGCATCCGGCCGGCAATCTCCGTCATCTTGCTCACACC
>JANPJZ010000257.1:0-2730 GCA_031425795.1 Rhodobacter sp.
AGCAGGAGAATGCCGACCTGCGCGAAAGACTGGGCGACAAGAATGACTCCTGACGCCAAATCCCCACCGGACTCGCTGTTCGCCCCGATGCGCCACGCGGTGTCACCGTGTTGTGGGCGGCCACGGTTCTGGGCAATACCGGGATCTTCTTGCGCGATGTAGCCAGTGCCTGGCTGGTGACCGACCTCTCGACCTCACCCGCCGCCGTCGCCGCCATCCAGGCGACGGGGACGCGGCCGATCTTCCTGTTCGCCATTCCGGCGGGGGGTGCTTACCGATGTGCTGGAAGGTCGTCCTGCTATGCTCACTTCAGCGATGTTCACCCGAAGGATCGACATCGCTTGTGGAAGTTGCTGCGTCGAGCAAAATCGGCCGCTTTCGGAAGCGCGACGGCACAACTACGGCGAAGCCGACTGTGAGCGCAGGGCCGGGCACGTCGGTGAGGTGGCTGATGGACACAGGTGGACCGGATACGTCGGTCACGCTGCTCACGAGGTAGAGCCGGGCTGCGGCGGGGCGGCGCTGCGGCTGTGCGCAAGGGGCCCTCAACAGCTTTCAAATGAAAACTGTTTTCCGCTCAGAACCGGAGCCAATGCATCCAGCAGAGGGTCAGGAGAAACCTCATCTCCACCTGGCTCCCACATGCTTTGAAACTCGGTAATTTCAATACCCACGAAATCATGCTCTGCGATGACAGCGGCACAGGTGTGGAGGTCATCAAGTGACAGCCCGCCCGGAACCACAAAATCCGTGGGGACGATGCCGGGATTCAAAACATCGCAATCAAGATGCACGTAAACCGGACGGCTGGCGATTGCATTGCGCAAGTCGGTTGCCAAGTCGCTGCCCGGCTGGACAACCGGTATGCGATGCTCGTCGATCAGCTCTTGCTCGAAAGGGTCAAGATCGCGCGCGCCAATAAGCACGATTTGATCGAGCCTCAATCCAGTACCCAGACCAGAACTCCAAAGCCCCGCTGGACCCGCAAGAGCCAACCCGCCAAGATAGCCTGAGATTGTGGCTTCGGGTGTGTTCAGGTCTGCATGTGCGTCGAACCAGAGGACACAGACAGAGGGGTGATGCTTTGCGACAGCAGGTAAAGTCGCCAGCGACACCGCGCAGCGGCTGGTCGCGGCAATGGAAACCGCCCTGCTTTCCATCACAGCATCGAACCGGGCCTCGACTTCTCTCAGCAAAGGCAGAGCGGCTTCAAGTTCGACCTTCCAGCCAACGTTCAATGCGGGTTTCGGGCTGCCTATAACAAAGGGCGCTTTACCGGTACGCCGCGCCAGAGCCTCTCCGATCGCCATGGCCCCCGGCATGGCCAGGTTATTGTGATCACCGGCGCGCCCTTGAAAGACCGTGTACTGCGCTTGCTTCAGCAATTTCGGACCTCGTGAACCAGCCACCGCGCTTTGGAGCGTAGCTCAGACCGGCAACTTTGTCCGGATCGCTACCATCACGGCCGAGATTTTTCTGCCGCCACTGTCAAGCGTCGGCTTAGGGGAATGCGACCACGCAGCGTTGGGTGAAACTGACAGGCGGGTAGGGGCCGGGTGCGTTGATCAGGGCGGAAAGCAGCCTAGCGGTGGCGCAGCATGGCGGACGCAGCGTACGGCCGAAGCAGCCATTCGAGCGTGAGTGCTGCATCTTCCCTCTCGGTCGACATGAAGGGCGGAAATGTCTGTGCCGACTGCTGTTCGCAAGAGCTTTTGGCGTGGCTGCAGATATCGCTGATATGTATCCGGTCATTGACTTCCCTCTTTCGCGAAGAAGGCCGCGGCTTTTTTTAAGATGTCGCGCTCCTACTTCAGGACCGCATTCTCACGCCGCAGCCTCTTCAACTCGGCATGGACATCGACCGGGGCCTCACTTGGCTCGCTGGCATCGCGCTCCTACTCAGCCACAGCGTCAGCGTCGAAAGGCCAATGCCCAGATCCTCCGCACTCTCTCGCCGCGTCCGGCGACTGGTCAGTGCAGCCGCACCGCTTCACGCCGAAACTCCGGCGTCGGTCTGTTCCCATTTCCCATAGAACACCTCCTGGTTCATCAGTTGGTGCTCTCCACATTTTCCGGGCAAGTCCACTGGCCGCCAGCCTGACCAAAAAGCAGATGCTGCCTTACCGCGCCACCATCCGCGCCCGCGCCTTCGAGGAGTTCGAGGACTGGGTTCGCCATGACGGCTAAGAGTTCCTCTATGTGCTGACCGGGGTCATTTGCCTGTTCACTGAATTCTACGAACCCGTCGACCTGCGCCGGGACGACAGCGCCTATTACGACGCCGCCACGATGGGACACAATGTGATCCTGTCGGACGAGGATGCGACGATCCTTGGGTCACGTCGCTGGTTTGATCTGCCTCATGGTCCCAAGCGGCCGAAGGTCTATAGTTGGGTGCCAAGGCTCCTTTTGGAGGGACAGAGTGAAGCTTGCGGTCCTCACGGACATCCACGCCAACCGCGAGGCGTTCCAGGCGGTGCTGGGCGACGCAGCGGCCCACGGCGCGGACCGGCTGGCTCTTCTGGGCGATCTTGTCGGTTACGGTCCGGACCCCGAATGGTGCTGCGAGACGGCGGCCCGGCTGGTGAGCGAGGGCGCGATTGCGGTCAAGGGCAACCATGACAGCGCAGCCTCGGACGGCGACGAGGCGATGTCGGCGCTGGCCAGCAAGGCGATGGAATGGACGCGCGGTCGCCTTGCCGAGGCGCACCGCGCGTTCCTGGTCGGGCT
>JANPJZ010000258.1:0-4907 GCA_031425795.1 Rhodobacter sp.
CCCGACCTGCCGGATCATCTTCGGTGCGGCCCATGAGCCGAAAAGGAAGCCCAGGAAATAGGCGGCCATCACATAGGACAGCTGATAGGTGGAGAACCCCTCCACATTGCCGCGAATGCCCAGAAGCGTGCCCTGGATGCCATTGCCGACCATCAGCAGCATCACGCCCATCAGGAGGGGCCAGGAATGGGTCAGAACCTTCAGCATCGGTGGCTTTCTGAAAAGGGCGGGCAGCAGACCCCGGGGTAGTACGCGTTACCGCATCAACCTTGCAACAGTCCTCGACCGAAGCGACGATCCATGACCGATCCCGACCTTGTGGCCCGGCGGGGCCAGCCAAAGCCCTAGATATGCGGGGACGGAACCAGCAGCGAGCTGTCCCCGTAGGAGAAGAACCGGTAGCCCTCCCGGATCGCGTGGTCATAGATGGCGCGGATCGTCGCATCACCCATCAGGGCGGCAACCAGCATCACCAGCGTCGATTTCGGCAGATGAAAGTTGGTCATAAGCGCATCGGTGACCCGAAACCGGTAGCCGGGGTAGATGAAGATGTCCGTCTCGCCCTCCCAGGGGTGGAGCATGCCGTCGGGGCCGGCCGCACTTTCGATCAGGCGCAACGCCGTGGTGCCAACCGGAATGACCCGCCCCCCTGCCCGCTTCGTCGCGTTGACCTCGGCCGCCGCAGCCGCGGTAACCCGCCCCCACTCGGCATGCATCTTGTGGGTGGTCACATCCTCGACTTTCACCGGCAGGAAGGTGCCTGCGCCGACGTGAAGGGTGACTTCCGTGAACTCCACGCCCTTCGCTGCAAGCGCACGCAAAAGCGCCTCGTCGAAGTGGAGCGATGCGGTCGGTGCCGCCACGGCCCCCGCATGGCGGGCAAACACGGTCTGATAGTCGGTGCGGTCCTGATCGTCCGCCGCCCGCTTCGCCGCGATATAGGGCGGCAGCGGCATCACCCCGGCTTTGGCCAGCGCCGCGTCGAAATCCTCTCCGGTCAGATCAAAGTCCAGCGTCAGGTCGGTCGCGGTCTTTGCCGCAACGGTCGCAGACAGCCGGTCCGAAAACCGGATCACCTCGCTCTCGTTCACCTTGCGCAGGGGCTTGGCCAGGGCGCGCCAGCCCTGCGCCCGCGGCTCCAGAAGCGTGATCTCGATCTTTGCAACCGCCTCGCCCCGTGCCCTCGTGCCAAAGAGGCGCGCGGGGATGACCTTGGTGTTGTTCAGCACCAGCCGGTCGCCGGGGCGCAGGATCTCCACCAGATCGAAGACATGCCGGTCGCTGATCCGGTCCCCTTCCGCCAGCAGCAGCCGCGCCGAGGTGCGCGGGCGCGCGGGCCGCGTGGCGATCAGCGCCTCGGGCAGGGCAAAGTCGAAATCGGCAAGCTTCATCCACCACTGTCCTTCAGGTTGGGCGGGGCTGTGCGGAAGATTTCGCGGAACATCCCCGGTGTCAGCACAGACAGCGGGTTAATCGAGACATCCGGCGCTTCCGCCGTCCCGGTGAGGCGGTAGTTGAAGCCAAAGAGCCCCTCCCCCCGGCGCGAAAAGATCTGCCCCACCCCGTTCAGCAAATAGATCGGCGAGATCACCCCTTGCAGGTCAAGCCGCCCGCCCGCCGTCAGATAAAGCCCGGCAAAGGAAATGCCAAGCGACGCCCCCACGACCGAGCCTTGGGTGATCTCCACCGCATCAGGGGTCAGGATGAAGCTGACATCACCGTTGTTGAAAGCCAGCCCCTCGCCGTTCAACTGCTCCAGAAGTCCAACCACCGACACCGCGCTCAGAAGTTCCGCCAGCGCCGGGGCGTCCTGCACGCGCAGCCGGGTAAAGCTGGCCGTGCCGTTGTACTGCCCTTCGGGACCGCGCGGGGTCAACGTCATGTCCAGCGTGCCGCCCCGGCCGTTGCTGAAGATGCCCGCTGCCGCCATCACCGCCCCGGCATCGCCCGAGGTGATGCGGAACGCGCTGCCCCCCTCGGCCGGCACGACCTCGCCCGACACATCGCCCTTGCCATTGACCGAAGCCTCGAACCGTCCGTTGAACCCGCCCCGGCTGCCGAAGCTGCCGCTAAAATCGGTCAACGCAATCCCGCGCGAGATCTGCAGGCTGTCCAGCGCCAGACTGATCGGGCCACTGTCGCCACCGGAACCGGTGCCTTTGGGCATGCCGCGCAAGTCAATCTTTCCGCCGGTGATCGCCACATCCGGCGCCCGGCCCCTGCCGCCCCCCGTCAGCACCACCGGCGCGTTCAGCCAGTCGCCGGCCACCACCCGGCCAAAGCGCGCGCGCTCCAGCCCGCCGCCTTCTGCCGTGGTGATCGACCCTTCCACAGCCAACCCCGGCGCAGTCAGGGTCAGCCGGTCGACCCGTGGCTCCCGCGTCAGGCGGGCTTCAAGGTCAAGGCTGGCCCGCGTTCCCTGCCCTTTCGACCAGCCAAGCGCATCCAGCCGCAGCGCCAGTCCCACCAGATTGGAGGTCATGGTCAACTGTGGCGGCAACCCCTTGATCAGCGCGATGTCGATCGCCGCCGGACCCTCGCCCTTGACCGACCCTTCGGGCAGTTCGATCCCAAGGTCGCGCAGCGCCGCGTCCGAAATCATCACCGTCCCGTTCACCCGCGCGCGGCCGTTCTGATCCGAGCCAAAGCCCTGCACATAGGTCAGGTCGATCGGCAGCAGGTCCAGCGTACCCTTGCCCGACAGCGACAGCCCCTTGGTATCCACCGCCACCGTCACTTCGGGCGCGCGCAGAACCTTGCCCGGCACCAGCGCAGGCGAGGAGAAATCCACGATCCGCCCGCTGACCACGAAACTGACATCGGGCAACAGCACCCTCTGCTTCAAGGGCATGAAAAGCGTCGTCTGCAGTTCCGCCCGCCCGTTTCCAAGGTTCACCGGTTGCCCGGCCTTGGAGAAGAAGCTGAACGGTTCCTGGTCCAGCAGCGACAGCGTCGCCGTCAATTCGGACGAGGTGACGAGCGTGATCTTGGCGGTTGCCGGTCGCTGCGTGATGTCCAGCACCTGGAACACCGAGCCTGCCGCCTCGATCCGCCCCCCCTCGGGCGGGACGACATGCCCACGGTCCAGCTGGACGGTGTAGGTTTTGCCCTCCAGCGTGGAATAGCCTCGCGCGTTCAGCACCGGCGGCAGCGTTCGGACAAAGCGCACCTCCGCCTCGGCGAACTCATACCCCAGGCTGAAGCGCGGAGCCTCGCCCGGGACAAGGCGAAGGGCGGCCCGGACATCCGTCAGCGTCGCCTGGCCCACGTTTCCGGCAAACCAGTCCCGCGTCCGCGGCACGACCGACACCGGCCAGAGCTTCAGCAATCGGTCCGCGTCGATCCGGTCGAGGCTTACATCCAGTGCGCCCTTCAGGCCGCCCACGGCCGACCCCGCCTCGCCGGAGGCAGCCTCGCTTGCAACCTCACTCGCAGTCTTTGGGGCGACCTCTCCTTCCGTCAGGCTTCCTGCTTCGATTGTGCCCGACAGCAGCAGCCGCTCTCCACCCTCGACCAGCACGAGTTGCCCGATGTCCAACCGGAACGGATTCAGTCGCAACCGCAGGTCGAGCGCGCCCTGGTTGAACCGGACCGGCTCTTGGAAAAGACCTTCCGGGTCGACCACCACCTCGGAAAAGGCGATCTGCGCCAGCACAGCCGCCGGCATCGCGCCGGGAGCAAGCGGCCCGCCCGCCTGACCGATCAGGTCGCCATGTCCCCGGGCTGTCAGCCGCAGCGACGGGCTTTCCACGGCAAGGTCGGTCAGTTGCAGCCGTGCCGTAGACGGATCATAGCCCAGCGACATCTCCGCCCGGTCAAAGGGCACCGGCTGCGCCCCCGCACCCGGCGCGATGGTGCCCGCCGCCAGGGACAGATCCGCCGTAAGGCCTGCCACTGCCCCGTCCGGCCCCAGCGAGGCGGCAAGCGCCCCCGAGATCGGCGCCTCCACCACGCCAAGCCAGGCCAGCGGTGGCGCGAGGACCGCAAGGTCCGCAGCCGCCAGATTGTCGAGCCTGACCGACAGCCGCGCGCCCCCGCCATCCTTGTCCGACACCACGGTCAGCGTTGCCTGCGCCGGCGCCTCGCCATCCAGAAGCGTCAGTCCCAGTTCTGCCGCTATCGCTTCGGGGTCGTTGGTGATGCTGAGCCGCCCGTCGCCGACCTGCCAGGACCGCCCGGCCCGCGCGTCGGTCAGGGTCAGTGTCAAGGCCTCGGCCTCGATCAGCCGAAGGTGCGACAGGGCGGGCGAGGCGAACAGGACCTGCCCTGCCGCCAGCGCCTCGCCCAGCGTCTTCGGGCCGGCCCCGGACCCGCCAGACCCGAACTCCAGATCCAGCCGGCCATTGGCATCGCGCCGCACCGCCAGCCGCGCCCCGACCAGCCGCAGTGTGCTCGCGCGGATCTGGCCCGACATCAGAGCCTCTGGATCGAAGCTCACCAGCGCTTCGGGCAGCGCGAGGAGCGACTGGCCGCGCCCGTCGATCAGCCGGATGTCCTCGATCCGGAAACGCGGCACGAAACCGTCATCCACCGCAAACTCTACCCCGCCCAGAGACACCGCAGCGCCAGGAGGCAGTCGCGCTCCGACAAGCCCCGCATTCAGCCGGTCCTCGATCTCGACCACCGCCATGGTGGGCAGGCGGACGGTCTTGCCGGTATAGGCCAGCGCAAGATAGCCAAAGCCAAGCGCCAGAGCGACCAGCGTCACCACGACGGTCAGGCTGAACCGGGCCCGGTGCCGACGCACCCGTCGGGGCTTTTTCGGGGGAATGGCGGGCTCCACAGCGACAGCGGACTTGCGCAACGATGGATCGTCGGGCTTGGTCGCAACCTCCTGACCCGCCGCGTCGTCCTGCATCGTCCTGTGCGTGCCCCGCTGATCGCCTGCGCCAGTCTGCGTCTGGGTC
>JANPJZ010000259.1:0-14779 GCA_031425795.1 Rhodobacter sp.
CCTCCGACCACCAGGCAGGCTCGACTCCCGCCAAATCCACCCGCTCCGCCGCCAGCCCCGGATGCCGCGCCAGCGCTGCGGCCAACTGTCCCTCGCCCTCTTCCTGCAGCAGCGAGCAGGTCGCGAATACCAGTCGCCCCCCCGGCCGCAGCCAGCCCAGGGCCCTGTCCAGAAGTCGCGCCTGCAACTCCACCAGCCCCGCCACCTCAGACCCGTCCTTCACGAAGGGCAAGTCCGGGTGCCGCCGCACGGTCCCCGTTGCTGAACAGGGCGCGTCCAGCAGGATCGCGTCAAACGGCGCCTCCGGCTCCCAGACCAATGCATCCGCGACGATCATCTCTGCATGAAGCCCGGTCCGCGCCAGATTGGTTGCCACCCGAGCCATGCGCGGGCCGGAGATATCCAGCGCCGTTACCGCGGCCCCTGCAGCCGCCATCTGCAAGGTCTTGCCCCCCGGCGCCGCGCAAAGGTCGAGCACCCGCTCTCCCACCTGCACGTCCAGCAGCCGCGCAGGCAGGGCGGCGGCGGCGTCCTGCACCCACCAGCCTCCCGTCGCATAGCCCGGCAAGCCCGACACCTGCCCCGGCCCCGTCAGCCGAAGGCTTCCCGTGGGCAACATCACGCCCTCCGGCACCTCGAACCCCGGACGCAGCGTCAGGTCCAGCGGAGGTTCCCCCGCCTGCACCGCCTCGATCGCTGCCACCGCCTCGCGGCCATAGGCATGGACCATCGGCTGCCGCATCCAGCGCGGCAGCTTCTGCGGCGGCAGCGGCACCCCTTCCGGCAATGCCCGCAGCACCGCATTCACCAGACCCGCCAGATGCCCGGTGCGCTTGCCCTTGCGGATCATCTCCACGGCCGCATTCACGACGCCATGCGCAGGTGCCCCCTGCGCCAGTTCCACCACGGCGAGCCGCAGCACATTCCGTGCCGTCAGCGGCGGTGACTTCCGCAGATGCGGCTTCAGCACCAGATCCGCCGGCTCCAGATGCCGCAGCACCGCCCCGGCCAGCCGCAAGGCCCGCGCCCGGTCGGCGGGCGCAAGATCCGGCCCGGCAAAGTCGGACAGCATCCGCCCTTCGCCCAGAACCCCGTCCAGGATCGCCACTGCCGCTCCCCGCGCTGCCACACCTTCGGCCATCGCCATCCCCTTGTTGCCCGCCCCGCGCGGCGTATATCAGGCAAAGCCCCCGCACAAGGAAGCTGGAATGGACCCCGAAGCTCTTCCCCCCGCCGCAAGGCGCGCCCTGGCCGAAGCCGAGGCTCGCCGCAAGGAAGCCGAAGCCAAGGCCGCCCTGCCAACAGAGCTTGGAGGCCGCGACGGGCCCGAGCCTGTCCGTTATGGCGATTGGGAAAAGAAGGGCCTCGCCATCGACTTCTAGTCGACGGCCAACCCGGGCCTACCGCAGCCGGAAAACTGCCGAATCGCCCGCGCCCTGATCCACGGTAAAACGCATCTTGTCGGCACCCTGAGCTTCGACCAACTGGCAGTTGTAATCGATTTTCATGCCGCTCCAGTCCATCTGGCGGCAGAAGAAGCCGTCCTTCCAGTCCCAGGACCCGGTTATGGCCCACCCCAGCGCACTTCCCTCAATCCGGCCATCCGGCAGGACGGTGAGGGACAGGTTGTAGATGCCGATCCGCAGCACCCGGTCCTTGACCAGCGTCAGAAAGGCGCTCTTGTCGCGCACCGGCACGAACTCGTTCGCAGCCGCTGTCATCGGCAGGACCAGCAGAAGAACGCTAGCAATAAGACGCAACATTGGACGGGCCCCCAAACCGGTCAGACCCACCCATTACGCTGCGGCACCTTGCCTGGATGACTCAGAGTCCCAGCACATCCATCATGTCATATTCCCCGGGCTTCCTTCCCTGCCCCCATGCCGCCGCCCGCAAGGCTCCACGCGCAAAGATCGCCCGGTCAGTCGCAAGGTGCCGCAGCACCACCCGCTCGCCCATGCCGGCAAAGATCACGTCATGCTCGCCCACCACATCGCCTCCGCGGATCGCCGAGAACCCGATCGTCCCCGGTTTCCGCGCCCCGGTGATCCCGTCGCGGCCAGAGACCCGGGCCTCCTCAAGCCGGACGCCCCGCCCCGCCGCCGCCGCCTCGCCCAGCATCAGCGCGGTGCCGGATGGCGCGTCCACCTTCCTCCGGTGATGCGCCTCGACGATCTCGACATCCCAATCCTCACCCAGCGCCTCGGCCACCTTCTGCGTCAGCCGCACCAGCATGTTGACGCCAAGCGACATGTTCCCCGCCCGCACGATCACTGCATGATGGCTTGCCGCCGCGATCTTCGCCAGATGCTTAGGCTCCAGCCCCGTGGTGCCAATGACATGCACCGCGCGTGCCTGCGCCGCGAGGCCCGCGAACTCCACTGTCGCGGCGGGCGAGGAGAAGTCGATCACCGCCTGCGCGCGTGCAAAAGCCTCCAGCGGGTCGTCCGTCACGGTCACGCCCATCGGTGCGCCACCCATCGCCTCGCCCACGTCGCGGCCGACCCACCCGTGACCCGCCCGGACCACGCAGCCCACAAGGCGCAGCTTGTCATGGCCGTCCGCCAGCCGGATCAGCGTCTGCCCCATCCGGCCCGATGCGCCGGTCACCACCAATCCGGGTAGATCGCCCATGTCGCTCCCTTTCCGCTTTTTCCCCTCCTAGCCGCTTCCCACAAGCGTGAGAAGCCCGGCGTTGCAGGACGCGGCGAAAGGGCCTACATGGGCCGAATGTCCAGCAATCGCCCCTCCTCCGGCCAAGGCCCCTCGCAACGCCAGCTGCGCGTCGGGGAACTGATCCGCCGCACCCTGTCCGAAGTCCTGAACCGGGCTGAAATCCACGACTCCGAGCTGAACGCCATGTCCATCACCGTGGGCGAGGTGTCGATGTCGAACGACCTCAAGGTCGCGACCGTCTATGTCATGCCGCTGATGGGCTCGGTCCCCGTGCAGGATGCCATCGCCGCGCTTGCCCGCAACAAGGCCGAACTGCGCCACCGCGTCGTGAAGGGCATGACCCTGAAACACGCGCCCGACCTGCGCTTCCGTCCTGATGAGACGTTCGACCGCCTGGACGAGAGCCGCCGCATCTTTTCCGACCCTGCCGTGCAGCGTGACATCGAAGCGCCCGACGATGACCAGCCCCGCCCGGACGGGGACGACTGATGCTCCGCCTTGCCCTGCTTGTGGCCGTGGCGCCCCTTGCGGCGCCCGCCGCCACCTGTCGCGACACGACCTTCGACGGTGCTGCCTACACCCTGTGCGAGGTGGCACTTGGCGAGGATCTGCGCCTGTTCCACACCGGCCCTGACGGCATCTATGGCAGCTTCACCAAGCTGAACGCGGCGCTTGACGGCGCAGGCGAAACCCTTGGCTTCGCGATGAACGCCGGGATGTACCACCGCGACCTCGCCCCGGTGGGCCTTTATGTCGAGAACGGCACCGAGCAGTCCCGCCTCATCACCAGCGACGGCCCCGGAAACTTCGGCCTGCTGCCAAACGGCGTCTTCTGCATCGGTGACAGCTTCCGTGTGATCGAAAGCCGCGACTACCGTGAAGAAGCCCCCGCCTGCCGCTTTGCAACCCAGTCCGGCCCGATGCTCGTCCTGAATGGCGAGTTGCACCCAAAGCTCGTCCCCGACAGCGACAGCACCTATGTCCGCAACGGCGTGGGCGTCACTGCCGACGGGTCCCGCGCCGTCTTTGCGATCTCGGCAGACCGGGTGAACTTCCACAGCTTCGCCCGCCTCTTCCGCGATGAGCTTGGCCTGCAGGATGCCCTGTACTTCGACGGCAACATCTCGCGCCTCTATGCCCCCAACCTGAACCGTCACGACGCCGGTTTTCCCATGGGGCCGATCGTCGGCACCGTCGTTCCGAAAGGCTGATCCACATGGGCCGCATCAAGAAGGGCCGGGCCGTCACCGGCTGGCTGATCGTGGACAAGCCCGCCGGGCTCACCTCCACCGCCGTGGTCAACAAGGTGAAATGGGCACTCTCGGCGCAAAAGGCGGGCCATGCCGGCACGCTGGACCCCGATGCGACCGGCGTCCTTGCCGTGGCTCTGGGTGAGGCGACGAAGACCATCCCCTACATCACCGACGCGCTGAAATGCTACCGCTTCCGCGTGACCCTCGGCGCCCAGACCGACACCGACGACGCCTCCGGCACGGTGACCGCCACCAGCGACCACCGCCCCAGCGATGCCGAGATCGAAGCCGCCCTGAACCCGTTCCGCGGCGACATCCAGCAGGTGCCCCCGCAATATTCCGCCGTCAAGGTCGACGGCGACCGCGCCTATGACCTCGCCCGCGAGGGCGAGGTGATGGACCTCGCCGCCCGCGCCCTCTGGGTCGAAAGCCTCACGCTGCTAGGCCGCCCC
The DNA here is from genome assembly GCA_031425795.1 of Rhodobacter sp. GTDB lineage: Bacteria > Pseudomonadota > Alphaproteobacteria > Rhodobacterales > Rhodobacteraceae > Tabrizicola. The sequence goes on from JANPJZ010000259.1 coordinate 4,382, forward strand.
GACCCCGACCATGTCGATCTGGAAATGGTCTGCGGCAAGGGCGGCTACGTCCGCTCCATCGCCCGCGATCTTGGACTGGCGCTGGGGTGCCTCGCCCATGTCGAGTGGCTTCGCCGCACCTGGTCCGGCCCGTTCACCGCCGAACAGGGCGTGACGATGGAGGCGATCGAGGCCGAAGCGAAGACCGAAGCCCTCGACGCCCGCCTCCTCCCCCTGGAGCTTGGCCTCACCGACCTGCCCGAATTCCCCGCCACCCCGGAAGGCGCCGCCCGCCTGCGCAACGGCAACCCCGGGATGGTGATCGCCAATGCCGAGTGGGGCTCCGAAGGCTGGGCCAGCCTGAATGGCCAGGCCATTGCCGTCGGCCATTATCAGGGCGGCGAACTTCACCCGTCCCGCGTCTTCAACCGCTAGGCCTTCCGCTGCACATGCCCATGCGCTGCCGCATGGGTCGCCAGCGCCGTACAGGCCTTCTCCCAGCTGTCATCACCCTCATACAAGGCCGACCGCAGGTAGGCCCAGGTCATCCGCTGCGTGACCGCCAGCCGCTCGGCACTTTCGTCATCCGTCTCCTTCGCGTCATACCCGCCGATCCCGCCCAGCCCATGCTTGCCGCCGACGAGCGTCAGCAGGTCCCGCGCGCCCGGACCGTGGGTGAAGGGGTCGACATGCCACGCCGCCCCGCGCAGCGTCAGATGCGGGTTCACGTCGGCATCGCCCACGACCACCAGCGTCGGCGTGGTCATGGTGCTGAAATCCGGGTTCATCGACGTGTAGTTCACCCGCGCATGGTCGCTCAGGCTGTCCCCGCCATTGCCCGGTGCGGCCAGCAGCACCCCGGCCTTGATCCGCGCGTCCGGCAGACTGACCCGCTGCGCCTCCGAGTCAGCGGTATCGGTCAACAGCGCGCCCAAGAGGATGCCTGCAGTCTGACCGCCCAGCGAATGCCCCGCCACCGCGACCCGGCCCGTATCCAGCTGCCCCGCCAGGAACGGCACCTGCGCCTCGATCCCGGCCATCTCGTCGAGGATTAGCCGCATGTCGTCGACCCGCGATTTCCAGTGAAACGGATATCCGGGCGCATCGGGGCCAAGCCCCGCGACTTTGGAGTTCGCATGGGTCGGCTGGATCACGACGAACCCGTGCTCCGCCCAGAACGTGGCCAACGGCGCGTAGCCGTCCTTTGACGGGATGTACAGCGACGGCCCATGCCCGTGTGACAGAAGGATGATCGGCAGCGCGTCTCCGGTCATCGGCGCCGTGATCCGCATCTCCAGCGGCCGCCCGCGCCCCGGCGCGGGCAGGGTCACCCGGCTGATCGACAGGGCGGGGACAGGCTCGGACACCGGGATATGGCGGGCATCGTGGACAAGGTCGTTCATCGGAGGGCTCCAATTCAGGCTGGCGCGGCCAGGCTGGCGCGCCTATATGAAGCGGATCAATGCTCCGCTTGCTGGAGTCATATACGGAACACTGTTCCGTTTATCAAGGGGGCCGCATGTCCACCGAAAACGAGCCCGACCGCCGCATCCGTGCCGATGCGCAACGCAACGAAGATGTCGTCCTCGCCGCCGCCAAGGAGTTGTTCGCCACGATGGGCGTCGACGCGACCGTACGCGACATCGCGGCGAAGGCGGGCGTCGGGGTCGGCACGCTTTACCGCCGCTTCCCGAAACGCTCTGACCTTGTGGCCGCCGTCTTCCGACATGAGGTAGACGCCTGCGCCGAGGAAGCCGCGACCCTCGCCGCCCTGCATCCGGCAGAGGAGGCGCTGGCGCTCTGGCTGAAGCGCTACACCGGCTTCATCGCGACAAAGAAAGGGCTCGCCTCGGCGCTGCACTCCGGCGACCCGGCCTATGCGGCACTGCCCGACTACTTCCGCGCCAGGTTCGAACCGGCGCTGGAGTCGCTCCTCTCAGCCGCCTCTGCGACTGGCAAGGTGCGCACAGACGTCGAACCCTATGACCTTCTGCGTGCGATTGGCAACCTGTCAGTCACCTCCGACGCAGAAGGGACAGCCCATACCCACCGCATGGTCGACCTTCTGATCAGCGGATTGCGCCAGCCTCAGGCCTCCTGACCCGCCACCCGAAGCCGTGGTGTCTGCTGGTGCTGCACCACCCGCCACTCTTCATGCCCAAGCTGCCGGTAGGTGGAGGTGCAATGCGCCACGTAATCATCCCCTTCGGCGCGTGAGGCATGGGCGGTGTAGGCAATCACGATCAACCCCTGCTGCGGCCGGGCAATCCGGCTGTCGGTGATCTGCACCTCGGTCCAGCGTGGGGTATCTGACACCGCCTGAACGGCTTCCTCGCCGCCAAGGACGTAAGGCTCGGTCGGGACCACCATCACGCAGGCCTCATCGATCAGGTCCCGGTAATGCTGCGCATCGCCGGTCCACAGGCCTTTCTCGAACTCCCAGATGCGGTTGTCATCCATCGCTTACCTCATTTCATGAACCCGGCACTCCCGGGCCAACAGGCTGAGGGTCACAAGGTTCCGGGCGCAAAAGGAAAAGCCCCGCGCCTTGCGGCACGGGGCGTTCCGAAGCGGTAGGTCTGGCCTCAGACCAGCGCGGCTTTCGCCTGGCCGGCGATGGCGTTGAACGCCTCGGGCTCATGCACGGCGAGGTCGGCGAGCACCTTGCGGTCCACCTCGATCCCGGCTTTCGCCAGACCGTTGATGAAGCGGGAATAGGTCATCTCGGCGTCGAACAACCGGACGGCGGCGTTGATCCGCTGGATCCACAGCGCGCGGAAGTTGCGCTTGCGGGTCTTGCGGTCGCGGGTCGCATACTGGTTGGCCTTGTCGACGGCCTGAGTGGCGGTGCGGAAGTTGGTGCTGCGCGCGGCGTAATAGCCCTTTGCAGCCTTGATCACCTTGCGGTGACGGGCGTGGGTGACCACACCGGATTTGACGCGGGACATCTGGTGCTCTCCTTACCGGTCGTAGGGCATGTACTTCTTGACGATCTTGGTGTCCGAGGCGGACAGCAGCATCGTACCAGAAGCATCGCGAATGAACTTGGTCGTCCGCTTGATCATGCCGTGCCGCTTGCCGGCGACGCCAGCCTTGGCCCGACCGGAGGCCGTGAAGCTGAAGCGCTTCTTCGCCGCCGACTTGGTCTTCATCTTGGGCATTTCCATCTCCGTGGTTGCAGCGCAAGAACTCGGCATGCCACGTCGGCCGGCCTTGCGGATATAGAAGCCGCTCCTATAGGCGGGGCGGCTGTCGGGTGCAAGGGGGACTGTTCAGCTCGCCATCCGGGCAAACACGCCCAGCATCACCGTCGGCACTTCACCAAAGCTGTAGCCGCCCGGCTTGTACATCAGTGCCGAGACGATCATCGCCGCGGAAGCGATCACCATGATGGCGCCCATCCGGGGAACGCGCTGTTCCACCCATGCCGACAGCAGCGACGGCACGGACAAAGCCAGAAGCACTATTCCGATCGTCAGAACCAGATCCGTATCCATCCGTCCCTCCGGATGACCGCGACTGGTGCAGTTTACTCCGGGTCAACCCGCGAAATCAACCGCTCGTCACAAGGGGCCACGCGCAGGATGTTCGTCGTGCCCTTTACGTTGAACGGCACGCCTGCGGTGACGACGATTTGGTCTTCCTCGCCCGCGAAGCCATCGGCCCGCGCCGCGGCAACGGCGGCCAGCACCGCGCCCTTGAACCGGTCCTGCGGCGGGGTGATCACGCAATGCGCGCCCCAGGTCAGCGCCATCCTTCGCGCGGTGGACAGAAGCGGGGTCAGCGCGATGATCGGCACATGCGGGCGCTCCCGCGCCACAAGGCTTGCCGTCGTGCCGGTCTGGCTGAAGCAGCAGATCGCCTTGATGTTGGTGGCTTCCGCAATCTCGCGCGCGGCGGCCACGATGCCATCAGCGACCGATTCGCGGCGCACAACCCGGCTTGCATCCATGATCGAGCGGTAGACGCTGTCCTTCTCGACGCTCAGCGCCACGTTGTTCATCGTGGTCACGGCTTCGATCGGATACTTGCCCGCCGCCGATTCCGCCGACAGCATGATCGCATCGGCGCCCTCATAGATCGCCGTCGCCACATCGCTGACTTCGGCCCGTGTCGGCACGGGCGATTCGATCATCGATTCCAGCATCTGCGTCGCCACGATCACCGGCTTGGCCGCCGCCCGGGCGCCACGAACCAGCCGCTTCTGGATCGGCGGAACCGAAGTCACCGGCAGTTCGACCCCAAGGTCGCCCCGCGCCACCATGATTCCGTCGCTGACCTGCAGGATGGCGTCATAGGCCTTCACGGCCGCCGGCTTCTCGATCTTCGACATGATCGCCGCCCGACCCTTGGCCAGACCGCGCGCCTCGATCACGTCCTCCGGCCGCTGCACGAAGGACAAGGCCAGCCAGTCCACGCCCAGCTCGCAGGCAAATTCCAGATCGCCCCGGTCCTTCTCGGACAGTGCCGCCACCGGAAGCACCACGTCCGGCACGTTCACGCCCTTGCGGTTGGAGATGGTGCCCCCGACCTCGACCGTGCATTCCGCGAAATCCTTGCCGCAGCTGTTCACCAGCAACCGGATCTTCCCGTCATTGACCAGCAGGCTTGTCCCCGGCTCCAGCGCCGCGAAGATCTCGGGGTGGGGCAGGTTCACCCGGTTCACGTCGCCGGGGGTGCTGGACAGGTCCATCCGGAACGCCGCACCGTCGACAAGCTCTTCCGAGCCGTTGGCAAACACGCCCACCCGCAGCTTCGGGCCCTGCAGGTCGGCCAGGATGCCGATCGGACGGCCGAGATCGGCTTCGACCTGGCGAATGATCTCGTGGCGCTTGCGGATGTCGTCATGGACCCCGTGGCTCATGTTCAGGCGGAACACGTCGGCCCCGGCCTCGAACAAGGCGCGGATCATCTCGTAGGTGCTGGATGCAGGGCCAAGCGTGGCCACAATCTTCACGTTGCGGTGGCGGCGCATCGCCATCCTCCTGCTGAAATTTCGGTTCATGTGGGCCGCGTGCCTTATGGCGCAATCCGGATCAGCCCGCAACGCTTTCCCGCCGCTCTTCGTGCCGCTTTGCGTTCTCTTCGCTGGCGCTGCGCGAAGAACGACCGTAAGGGAGGGATGAGCAACCCGAAAGAGGACCGCCTTGGCCTTCCAGATAGACGGAGAGCACCGCCCCGGCCGCTTTCTGGTCACCTGTGACCACGCCTCGAACCACGTGCCCGAATGGGTGAACGCGAGCTCCCTTGGCATCCCCGAGGCGGATATGGCCCGCCACATCGCCTGGGATGTCGGGGCCGCCGGCCTTGCGCGCGCCGTGGGCCAGCACCTTGACAGCCCGGTCATCTGTTCAGACTTCAGCCGCCTCGTGATCGACCCCAACCGGGGTGAGGATGACCCGACCCTGGTCATGCAGCTTTATGACGGCACCATCATCCCGGCCAACCGCCACATCACCCCCGCCGCGGTGGAGGAAAGGCTTGACCGGCTCTACCGCCCCTATCACGCCGCTTACGCGCGCCTTGCGGCGCTTCATCCGCAGCGGGTGATCGTGGCAGTCCATTCCTTCACGCCCTGCCTGCGCGGCCGTCCGCCCCGGCCCTGGCATGTCGGTGTCCTTTACAGCCATCTGGATGAGCGGTTGTCAAAAGCCCTGATCGCCCGCCTGATGGCCGAGCCGGGCCTGTGCATCGGGGACAATGAGCCCTATTCCGGACATCTGCCCGGCGATGCCATCGACCGCCACGCCCTGCGCCTTGGTCGCCACAATACCCTGATCGAGCTGCGCAATGATCTGATTGAAACACCTGATCAACAGGCCCACTGGGCCGCGCGCCTTGCGAAGATCCTGCAGGACGCGGCAATCGACGCCGGGGCCTAAGGGGGAAGGCCCCGGCGTCCCAACTGCCCCCTCCGTTAGCCGGAGTGGACAGTCGTCCCGAAGGCCGGCTGACGCACGCGAAGCATGTCGGTCACCACAAGTCCCAGAAACATCAGCATCCCAAACACCGCCAAAAGCGATCCAACGATGACGACAGGCACAAACCTTTCGTCATGCCCGGCCGACAGGTAAAGCCCAAGCCCACCCGCCATCAGCACCGCCCCCAGCGCGCCGCTGCCCACCTGCAGCCAGCCTGCCAGCCCGGACACCCGACCGATGCCGCGATGGTACAGGCCGTAAAGCGCCATGGTCACCCATCCGAGCAGGTTCACATGGGCGTGCGAAGGCGCGAGGGTAAAGTCCTGCGCAATCCCCATGAAGATGCCCAGTCCCATGCCCCCAAGGGCGCATGTCGCGGCGATGATGAAGCAGAAGTCACTGATCCGCATGCTCTTGCCTTTCCGGCGCACCCTGTTGGCGCGCATGCTGTCCGAAAGTTGCCGTTGTGCCTTTCCGTCCAGACGGAAGGGCAGTGATCCAAACCTGCTCAGGTGCATGGCTCATCCCGCAAACCCGCCCGCCTTCAGCCAGGCGGCCTCCTCGGGCGTTGTCTCCCGGCCAAGGATCGGGTTGCGATGCGGAAACCGCCCGAAACGCGCAACGGTGTCACGGTGTCCGCGCGAATGGCTTGGCCCGGGCTCCGGCAGATCGGCACAGAGGGCGACCGACCGCTCCTGATCCTGCATGTCCTCGGAATGGGCGAAGGGCAGGTAGAAAAAGCCGCGCAGGCTGGGGTCAAAGGCCTGGTCATGGCCAAGCTGCAGCGCCGCATCCGCCACGATCCGCGCCAGGGGGTCGGTCGCATACATGCGCGGCGTGCCCCGAAACGAATTGCGAGGGTATTGGTCCAGAAGCACGATCAGCGACAAGGCCCCGTCCGGGGTGCCAAGCCAGGGCATCAACTCACCCCGCGCGGCCGCGCCATGTTCGGCCATGAACGCCTGGCGGAACTTCTGGTCAAAGACCGGGTCCTTGCCGAACCAGACCGCATGGCCCAGCGGTTTCCAAAAGGCGGCAACGGCGTCAGGCGCTGAAAGATGCGCCTTCAGGCGCAATACCAAAGTTGTGTCGAAAAACATCTGTAATCCTCACTCTTGCGTCGGGCGCACGCATGCGCCGGTTGTTAAGCGCTCACGCCTCCACAAGATCGTGCAGGGGCGTGAACGTCAGTTTCGGGCGAATGCCATCCGGCAGGTGCGGGGCAACCGCGGTGGCGAAAAACCGGGCCGCGTCTTCGCGCGTCTCCCAGATTTCCACGACCCGCCAGCCGCCCTCGATCTCGTGCGAGCTGTGCAAAAGGAACCCCTTGGCGGATTTCAACAGCGGGATCAGCACGGCGCCAAGGTTGTCATAGCCTTGCCGGGTCTGCCCCACGGTTTCCGAGATCATCATGACTGCCATCCTCGGCCTCCATCCGGTGTGTGGCCCCGTCGGGGGCAGAAAGCCGCCCAACCGGACCGTGGGCCGCCATATCCCCGGTTAACAAAGCTGAATCCAGTGATACGATTTCAGGGATATGCTGAATCAGATTGATCTCTCCCGGACCGACCTCAACCTCCTCGTCCTTTTTGAAACCGTGTTGAAAGAGGGGAACGTCGGCCGCGCCGCATCAGCGCTGAACCTGTCGCCTTCGGCGGTCAGCCACGGCCTTGGCCGGCTGCGGCGGCTGCTGAACGACCCCCTCTTCCTGCGCACCCCGCGCGGGATGATCCCGACAGATCGCGCCCTAGACCTTGCCCCGCAGATCGCCGAGGTGCTGCAAGGCGTCCGCAAGGTGCTCGAAGGCGCTGGTACCTTCGACCCCGCCACCTCCACCCGCCGCTTTCGCCTTGGCACCGGCGATGCCTTCCTCTGCACCCTTGGCCCCACGCTTGCAGCCCGTATTGCCCGGGCTGCCCCTTCGGTCGGCCTTGCGGTCCTGCATGTCCTGCCAACCTTCCGCCAGTCGTTGGACGAGGGCCCCTGGGACCATGTCCTCGCCATGCTGGAAAGCCGCGAGCTTGACCTGGCCATCCTGCCCTGGATCACCAATCCCGCCCGTTTTGTCACCCGACCGGTTTCCGGCAGCGAGGATCGGCTGGTCGCCGTCACCCGCGCCGACCACCCCTACGCGCGCGATCCGTCGCTTGAGACCTACTGTGCCGCCCGCCACCTTGTCGTCTCCGTACGGGGCGACCCGGTCGTCGCCACCGACGCCATCCTGGCCGAGCTTGGACACAGCAGAAGCGTCGCAATGACCGCGCCCAACTTCACCTCGGCCCTGTTTCTTGCCGCCGAAAGCGATCTTGTGGTGTCACTGCCGCAAAGCCTGATCGCGACCCATGGCGCGCGCTTTGGGCTTGTTGGCACTCCGCTGCCCTTTGACGTCGCCGCCAGCAACATCATCGCCGTCACCACCCGCGCCGCGCTGCAGGACAACGGGGTCGCCTGGCTGGTTGACCTCGTCTGCGGGATCGCCGGCCAAGAGGCCGCCCCTTGACCCGGCCAGCCCCGCAGCCCACCTTCCCATCAGGAGATGCCCATGGACCCCCAGACCAGACTCGAGCTTGAGGCCGCCACCTTCCGCGCCCTGATCCATCACCTGATGGACAAGCGCCCGGATGTGCAGAACATCGACCTGATGAACATGGCCGGCTTCTGCCGCAACTGCCTGTCGCGCTGGTATCAGGAGGCGGCAGCGGAACAGGGAATCGAGCTGACCAAGGACGCCGCGCGCGAAATAGTCTACGGCATGCCCTATGCCGACTGGGTCGCTCAGACCCAGACGGAAGCCGACGCCGCCAAACAGGCCGCCTTCCGACAGGCCTTCGCCGAAAACGTCGGGCCCAAGGACTGACCACCACCCCAGACCCCGGAATTTTCAAAAATTCCGGACCGGAGCCTTCAAAGGCTCCGGCGCGATTTCTTCCAGAAAATCGCGTGCGTCCCCCGAACCCCGAAAAGTTGATCAGCATCGCCGCCCCGCGCGCATAGGCGCAGCGCCAGCGCTCTGCTATCCTCGCCCCATGCTCCTCGTTGCCCGCCACGACTATACCCGCGCCGAATGGATCAGCGATGCTGTCGTCCATGTCCTCGGCGTGATCGCAGCACTCATGGCGGTCCCGGTCCTCATCACCCTGGCCGTTGTCCTGCGTGGGGACGCGCCCGCCATCACCTCGACCACCGTCTATGGCTTGGCATTGATCGCGATGCTGGTCTTTTCCGCGCTTTACAACATGACGTCCCGGCCCCGGCCCCGGCGCATCTTCCGCAGTCTGGACCACACCGCCATCCTGGTGAAGATCGCTGCCACCTACACGCCCTTCGCGCTGCTGTCGGGGGCTGAGGCGACATGGCTTCTCGCCGGGCTCTGGACCGCCGCGCTTGCCGGTGCCGCGATCCGCGCCTTCGCGCCCGACCGGCTGAAGCTCGCCGCCGTGGCGCTGGCGCTTCTCATGGGTTGGGCCGGGCTGCTTGCGGGGGGCGAGATCTTCGCCAACCTCTCCACCGCCGTCATGGCACTGATCGTGACCGGCGGGCTGCTTTACACGCTTGGCGTGGCCTTCTTCCTCTTTGACCGCCTGCCGTTCCACTACACGATCTGGCATGTCTGCGTCTTGGCGGCGAGCGCGGTCTTCTACGCCGCCGTCACGCTGCAACTGGTCCAGACGGCCTGATCCCGACCAGGCACCAAGTCACGCCCCTGGGCCACAGCCCTGCATCTGGGTCATCCGGGCCGAATAGTTTGACGCCTTGTTCCGCGTCATCAGGTCGAAGGCGCCCAGTTCGAAGTACTCGTCGGGATAGGCCTTCTCGCCAACTGCTCCGGCCCGGACGGTAAAGCCCTTGCCCTTCGCCACGGTCTTGCTGGCAATCTTCTGATCCGCCCCGCTGGAGTTGGTGTAGCGATAGGTGCACTTGCCCGCTTCGCCAAAACAGCTGTAGGGGCTGAAAGCCTCCCAGTTGCCATCGGCCCAATCCTTGCGCAAGAGCCGGCCCTTCGCGTCATAAGTGACCTTGCGGATCAGGGCATCCGGGTCAGCAGCGGCGGTCACCTCCGTCTTGTACTTGCCGCCACGTTTCCCAAGGAAGGTCTCGGTCACCAGGGTGCCGTCCGAATACTTGGTGGTCCAGCTGCAGCCGACCGGCATAGAGGCAAAATCGGTTCCCGCCAGCCCCGGCCCAGCCAGCAGCGCCAGCGTCAGAAGAACCCGCCCCAACCCCCGGGGCATTCGCAAAGGCAATCCTCGCATGGTCGGCCCTTTCCCGCTGCAACACCCCGCTTCGTCTCGGCAGGATGGCACGGTTCAAGGGCCCTGCAAAGTCACAGCCCCGCCCAGCGCAAAGCGGCCACCACCGCCACGCCCAGCAGTGCCGCCGCCACATCGCTGCGCAAGACCAGCGTCAGCCCGACGACAGCGGCCAGCGCAAGCGCCTCGGCCAGCCCGCCCGCCTGCAACGCCAGCGCCGTGATCGCGGCCATCACCGCCAGCGGGGT
>JANPJZ010000260.1:0-1678 GCA_031425795.1 Rhodobacter sp.
CGCCGGGGCGGGGCTGGACGTCTATGAGTTCGAGCCGCAGGTGCCCGCTGCATTGATGGCCATGGAGAATGTCACCCTGCTGCCGCATCTGGGCACGGCCTGCCTTGAAGTGCGGGAGAGCATGGGGATGATGGCGGTGGCAAACCTGATCGCCTGGTCCGAGGGGAAGACCCCGCCGAACCTGGTTAATCCCTGAGGATCGGCACCGTTCTGGTCGCCTGCAAAGCGTATGGCAGGCGTATGGCAAGCGTATGGGCGCTGGATGGGCGGGAAAGAAGTTAACCGGTGCGGAGTGGGACGCCTGTCATCCCACCCCGCCCTGCGCTTACGCCGCCTGCTTTTCGCCTGCGAAGCGGCCGTAGAAGGTTTCACCCTTCTCTGCCATCTCGCGCAGCAGTTGGGGCGCGTGGAAGCGGGGGCCGAATTGGGAGCTGAGGCCGCGACAGATCTCGACCGCCCGAGCGGCACCGATGATGTCGAGCCAGGAGAATGGCCCGCCCGACCACGGCGCGAAGCCCCAGCCGAGGATCGCCCCCACGTCGCCCTCGCGGATGTCGGTCAGCACGCCTTCCTCCAGCGCGCGGACGGCTTCCAGCACCTGGGCGAAGAGCAGGCGGTGCTGCACGTCCGTCAGTGAGGGCTGGGTGGGATCGTGGGGATACTTCGGCTCCAGCCCCTCCCACAGACCGAGACGGTCGCCCTTGTCGTCATAGGCGTAAAAGCCGGATTTCGACTTGCGGCCCATGCGGCCCTGATCGGCCATCCAGAAGAGGACGTGATCCACCGCCTCATCGGGGTAGTCTGCGCCCATCGCCTGTTTGGTCGCCTTGGCGATCTTCACGCCGAGGTCGATGGACGTCTCGTCCACCAGTTGCAGCGGCCCCAAAGGCATTCCCACCAGTTTGGCCGCGTTTTCGATCAGCGCCGGTTCCACCCCTTCGGCAACCATGCGGATGCCTTCGTTGATGTAGGGAATGATGCAGCGGTTGGCGTAGAAGAAGCGGGCGTCGTTGACGACGATGGGGGTCTTCCTGATCTGGCGGACGAAATCCAGCGCCTTGGCGACGGCGGTGTCGCTTGTCTCCTTGCCCCGGATGATCTCGACCAGGTTCATCTTGTCGACGGGCGAGAAGAAGTGGATGCCGATGAAGGTTTCGGGCCGCTTGCTGGCACGGGCGAGGCCGGAGATCGGCAGGGTGGAGGTATTGGTGGCGTAGACGCAATCGGTGACGGCTTCGACCTTGGCGGTCACCTCGGCCTTGATCTTCGGGTCTTCGAACACGGCTTCGACGATCAGGTCAGCGCCTTGCAGCGCCGCGTAATCGGTGGTGGCGGTGATGCGGGACAGGACCTCGGTCTTCTTGTCCGCCGTGACCTTGCCGCGCTTCATCCCCTTGTCGAGGATGCCTTCGGAATGGGCGCGGCCCCGGTCAGCGGCCTCTTGCGTGCTGTCGATCAGGACGACCTCGATGCCCGCAAGGGCCGAGACATAGGCGATGCCCGCGCCCATCATCCCTGCGCCGATGACGCCGAGTTTCTTCACGCTTTGGTCAGGCCCGGCGGGGCGGTTGGCACCTTTCTCCAGCGCTTCCTTGTTGATGAAGAGGCTGCGGATCATCGCGGCGGAGGAGGGGTTCATCAGGACAGAGGTGAAGTGCCGCGCCTCGATCTTCAGGGC
>JANPJZ010000261.1:0-8450 GCA_031425795.1 Rhodobacter sp.
CCCCACCTTGGCCACAACGCCGCCAACTGGGCGGAAGAGACGGAAATCTACCGCAATCGCATGGCCGACATTCTGGAAAAACGCCTGATCCTCGGCTTTCGCGACAAGATCAGTGCCGAAGTCACCTTCACCCCCGAGACCTTCCGCGACCGGTATCTGTCGCCCTTCGGCTCGGGCTTCTCACTGGAACCGCGTATCCTGCAATCGGCCTGGTTCCGGCCCCACAACGTGTCCGAGGAACTGCCCGGCCTTTACCTTTGCGGCGCGGGAACCCACCCCGGAGCGGGCGTTCCGGGCGTGATCGGCACTGCTGAAATCACCGCTGGCCTGATCCCCGCACCTGCCGTGCGCGTGACGGACCTGCCCCTGCCGATGGCCGCAGAATGAGAGTGCAAGCATGATCGCCCCCGCTGATCTGGAGGCATGCCGCGCCGCGATCCGCACGGGGTCACTTTCGTTCCATGCCGCCTCGCGCCTGTTGCCGACGCCGGTGCGCGATCCGGCCCTGGCCCTTTATGCCTTCTGCCGGCTGGCCGATGATGCAGTCGACGAAGGCCATGACAAGACCGGCGCCGTCTTGCGCCTGCGCGACCGGCTTGACCGCGTCTACGAGGGGCGGCCGGTCAATTCCCCCGCCGACCGCGCCTTCACCTCGGTCGTCGAGGATTTCCAGATGCCGCGCGCCCTGCCTGATGCCCTGCTGGAGGGGATGGCCTGGGACGCCACCGGTCGCCGCTATGATGACCTCTCCGGTGTGCTGGCCTATTCCGCCCGCGTCGCCGCTGCGGTCGGGGCCATGATGTGCGTCCTGATGCGGGTGCGAGATGCGGATGCCCTCGCGCGGGCCTGCGACCTTGGCCTGGCGATGCAGCTGACCAATATCGCCCGCGATGTGGGTGAAGATGCACGGGCAGGCAGGCTCTACCTGCCGCAAGCCTGGCTGACGGCCGCTGGCGTCGACCCGGAAGACTTCCTTGTCGATCCCGCAGCCACTCCGCCGATCCGCCTGGCCATTGCCCGGCTTCTGGCCGAGGCGGACCGGCTTTACAAGCGCTCCGAGGCTGGGGTCGCGGTCCTGCCGCTCGGCTGCAGGCCCGGCATCCTTGCCGCGCGGATGATCTATGCCGGGATCGGTGGCGCCGTGCGCGCCCGCAATCACGACAGCATCACCAGCCGCGCTTGCACCGGACGCACGCAAAAGCTGGCCTGGCTGGGGCTGGCCACCTTGAAGGCGGGCAGCACGGCGCTTTTGCCGCGCGCGTCGGTCCTGCACGCCCCCCCGGTGGAAGAGGTGGCCTTCCTGGTCCATGCCGCCGCCCAGAAGTCGCCCGTCCGGGGCCGCAGCGATGCACTGCTTGGCGTCCTGGCCCAGCTTGAGGCGCGTGACCGGGGGCTTTCGACCTGAGGAGACGGCCCCGTCCATGGCAAATTCAGTCTGAAACCGGCTGGTTTGTCGGATGCAGGGTCTCATTGGTTGTGAACTTCGCCAATCCGTCCTATCTCCCCTCCAAACGGGGTCGGACACATGGATTACACGCTCTTTTTCGTCTATCTTACCGCCTGCGGCGCCGCTGCGGCCACCGGGGCGCTGTTTCCCACCGGTCCGTGGTACATGGCGCTGAAAAAGCCGGTCTGGACGCCGCCGAACTGGCTCTTTCCGGTCGCTTGGACGTCGCTTTACCTTCTGATGTCGGCGGCGGCTGCCCGGGCGTCGATGTTCGACGGCGCGACCGTTGGTCTGGCGCTCTGGTCGGTGCAGATCGCGTTCAACACGCTCTGGACGCCGGTGTTCTTTGGGCTGAAGCGGATGCGGGCGGCGCTGGTGCCGATGGCGGGGCTTTGGCTTTCAGTAACGGCGACCTGCATCGCGTTCTTCATGGTCGATTTCTGGGCGGGGCTGATGTTCGTGCCCTATGTGATCTGGGTCACCGTGGCCGGAGCGTTGAATTTCGAGATGGTGCGCCTGAATCCGGTCGAGGCGCGGGGGCCGGTGTCGGCCTGAGGGGGGTGTCCCGGGCAGGGACACGGCGCGGGCTGAGCCGAAATCAAGGACTTAGTCGGCCGTTTCATCAGCCGTTAATCTTTGAACGTCCAGCCGGGCCGTCTTGGCACCCGCACGGCGATCATCGGTTTCAGCCAGGGCTGGCGGTAGCGGACAAGGTCCAGCGCCTCATGCACGCCGGTCGTCACCTCGCCGTCGACCTTGGTCTCGACCAGGCTGCGGGAGTAGAAGGGGGCGTCCAGAAGGCTCATCTTCTGCGAGGGGTGGAAGCCCGGGTCGGCCCGCGTTTCGCGCCGCACTGCCCAGAGGCTCCGGCGGAACGGGGTGACCGGGGGCGGCTTGATTTCCTGCACCGTCCCGTCGCGCAGCACCTCGACCCCCAGCGCCAGGGTTGACCCGTCACGGCGGGTTGCGTCGTAGAAACAGACGGTGCGATCCTTCAGCGGAAACCGCCCCCAGGTCCAGAACCGGAAATCCGCCTCCAGTGCCGCCGTCCCGAAATTCGCGTCCCAATAGCCGTGGCCTTCCCAGGAATGGCCCTGTGAAAGGTCGACCTTGATCCGGGCAATGGGCGCGAAGGGGCGCCAGGTGTGGCTGGCATCCGGTGTCAGCCGCGCCTCGACCGTCGTGAGCGCCTCTGGGGTAAGTGTGATGGTCCCCTGCACCCGGCTGACCAGGGGGAGGGAGGAAATCTCGTTCACCTCCACCACCAGCTCGCGCCCATTCCAGTGCATGGAAGACGGCCCGATCTCCAGCCGGTCGGCCGACTGGCGCAGCGCAGGACGCCCCCGGTCGGTCATCGTGAACCGCCCACCCGGCCCGTAGGTCGCAACGTTGAGGCAGACGTGGTTCTGCGGGCTTTTCCGGCCAGACCAGCGATACCAGGGCGAAAAGACCGACCCGATGAAGCCGATCACCGAGACGGCGCGCGTTCCGTCGTCCGAGACCCCGTCAAGGTACCACCAGGCGTAGCCGTCCGGCGCGACATGGACGCCGAAGTCAGGTCCTGAAGAACCGCCGCCGCCGCGTGCTTGCCGGAGAGCGCCGCCATCGGCACCCCAGCCCCCGGATGCGCCCCGCCCCCCGCCAGATACAGGCCCGGTACCGCCGTCCTGGCCGGTGGCCGGGCGAAGGCTGCGAAGGTCCCCTCCGGACTGCGCCCGTAGATCGCCCCGCCCGACCCCGGAAAGAGCCGCTCCAGCATTGCTGGCGTCGTCAGCCCCTCCGGCCCCGGTTCGGGCGAGAAGGTCAGCCCCATCTGGCGCAGGCGCTGAAAGGTTCGGGCGTGGCATTGGGCGAAATCCTCTGGATGGTCAGGGCGGTCGGCAGGGGCGTTGACGATGATCTCGAAGCGTTCCGGGCCAGCGGGAACCGATCCGTCCGCGCGATCCTCGGCGCAGATGTAAAGCGTCGGGGCCTCGGGCATCCGTCCCTGGGCGATGGGGCCGAATTCGGCCTTGGGGTCCGGGGAGAAGAAGACGTTGTGGTGGATCAGGTCGGCGGCGAGGGGCCCCTCGGCGTGGGCGGAGAACGACCAGACCCAGGCCGAAAGGCTGCGCGGCGTCATTGTGCGGGCGGGCAGGGTGCGGGCAAACCCGTCGCCGAGAAGGCCCTTGCCCAAGGCGGCCGGGTCGCCGGCAAAGACGCAGGCCGCGCAGGGCAGGGTGGTGCCGTCCTGCAATTCCACCCCGGTCACACGCGCCCCCTGCCGGGCGATCCGCCGTGCCGGAGTGGACAGCCGCAGATCGACGCCAAGCCGCCGGGCAAGGTCGGCCAGCGCCGCTGCCAGCCGGTGCATCCCGCCCTGAACCGCCCAGACCCCCGCCGCCTCGGCCCGCCAGATCAGGGCGAGGACCCCGGGCGCGTGGGTGGGTCGGCCACCGACATAGGTGGCGTAGCGGGCAAAGAGCTGGACCAGACGCGGGTCACGGAACTGGCGACGGAGCAGGCCCGCGAGCGAGAGGCCGGGCACGAGCGCCGGCCAGAGAACGGGTCGGGACAGTGTGGCGCGCAGGATCGCGCCAAGCCTTGGGCGGGGTGCCTGCATGACCGGCCCCTCGAAGGCGTCATGCAGCGCCCGGGCCAGACCGTCGAAGCGGCGGAAGGCGGTGGCCTGTTCCGCGCCGGCAAAGGCGGTGACCGCTGCAGCGTCGGCCTCAACTTCGCCGGTCAGGTCAAGCCGGCTGCCATCGGCCCACCAGTGCCGGGCGAGCACGGGCTGGGGCAGGAGGGTCAGGTGATCCTCCAACCGCTCACCCGCCAGCGCGAAGAGATCGTCGAAGACCTGCCGGAGGGTCAGCACCGTCGGCCCCGCATCGACCGGCCCGGCGGGAGAGGGCACGGTGCGCATCTTGCCACCCGGGGTGGCCTGCGCCTCGAGCAGGGTCACGGCGCAACCGGCCGCAGCCAGCCGGATTGCCGAAGCAAGGCCACCCATCCCGGCCCCGATCACGACAACGCTGTCCGCACGGCTTTCCATTGGCGTCAGTCTACCCGTTGATCCGCGATTGTAAACATGGGCGAACAGGGAACTGTAAGTTTTAGTTTACAACATCGGGTCGCAGTGCAAGACTTGGGCAAGATGCCGGTCCGGCTTTGGCCCCCTCTTGAGGTACGCGATGCAGCTTTCCACCCGAATCGAAGCCGCCGTGACCGAGGCGATCCAACTGGCCGGCGGTGGCTTTCTTGGCCCTGACCGCGTGCCGCAGCGCCTGGCCGCAGCCCTCGAACACGCCACGATGTCGGGCGGTGCCCGCATCCGGCCCACGATCCTTCTGTCGGTGGCGATGGCCTGCGGCGATGATCGCCCGCTCCTCTCCGATGCAGCAGCGGCGGCGCTGGAACTGATCCATTGCGCAAGCCTGGTGCATGATGACCTGCCCGCGTTCGACAATGCCGACACCCGGCGCGGGCGGCCTTCCGTCCACCGCGCGCATGGCGAGCCTCTGGCGATCCTGGCGGGCGACAGCCTGATCGTGCTGGGGTTCGAGGTGCTGGCGCGGGCGGCGGGTGACCAGCCGATGCGCGCCTTGCGAC
The DNA here is from genome assembly GCA_031425795.1 of Rhodobacter sp. GTDB lineage: Bacteria > Pseudomonadota > Alphaproteobacteria > Rhodobacterales > Rhodobacteraceae > Tabrizicola. The sequence continues at coordinate 5,039 of JANPJZ010000261.1, forward strand.
TGGTGCAGACACTGGCGCAGCGCACCGGGATGCCCGGTGGCATTTGTGCGGGCCAGGCCTGGGAATCGGAGTCGACCGTCAACCTCTCGGCCTATCACCAGGCCAAGACCGGAGCGCTGTTCATTGCAGCCACCCAGATGGGGGCCATCGCCGCCGGGCAGGAGCCTGCGCTTTGGGAAGAACTTGGCGCGCGGATCGGCGAGGCGTTCCAGGTCGCCGATGATCTAAAGGACGCGCTGCTTACGGCCGAGGAAACCGGCAAGCCCGCAGGTCAGGACGCCGTGCACGGCCGCCCGAACGCCGTGGCCCAGATGGGCGTGCAGGGGGCGGTGCGGCATCTCAAGGACATTCTGGGCGGGGCCATCGCCTCGATCCCCTCCTGCCCCGGCGAGGCGCAACTGGCCGGCATGGTCCGCGCCTATGCCGAGAAGATGACGCCCGTCGACCTCGGCGCGCAACGCGTTCGGGCGACGGGCGCAAAATGACCGAGACCGGGCTTGGCGCCGGGCTTCCGCGCCATAGCGCGGGGCCGGGCTGGGCCGCAAGACTTGCCCAGCAACCCTGGTTTCACCGGTTTTGCACCCGCGTTCCGGGCCTGCGCCACATCGCGCGCCGCGAGGGTTCGGCGCTGTTCGAAGTGGTCTCGGGATTTGTGCGCAGCCAATGTCTGTTGGCGCTTGTGGAATTGCGGGTGCTGCACCGGCTGGCCGAAGCGCCGGAAAGCACGGCCCGGCTCGCGGTTCTAAGCGGCGTTCCGGCTGACCGGATGGCGGTGCTTTGCCAGGCTGGTGCCGCGCTGAAGCTGATGCGGCGGAAGGGTGACCAATGGCGGCTGACCACGCGCGGGGCGGCCTTTCTGACCGTGCCTGGTCTCGATGCGATGGTGCGCCACCACCCGGTCCTTTACCGCGATCTCACCGACCCCGTGGCCTTCTTCCGTGGCGAGACCCAGCCGGAGCTTGCCGGCTTCTGGCCCTACGTCTTCGGCGCGGGCGGAGCGGCGGACCCGTCGCTCGCCGCTCGCTATTCGGCGCTGATGTCCGACAGCCAGGGCCTTGTCGCCGATGACACGCTGCGGCTTCTGGACTTTCGCAGCATCACGCATCTCATGGATGTGGGTGGAGGAACGGGGGCCTTTGTTGCGGCGGTCGGTCGCGCGCATCCCGGGATCAAGCGCACGCTCTTCGACCTCCCCGCCGTCGTGGCCGGGGCAGGGGCGCGTCTGGGCCCGGAAGTGGCGATCCACCCCGGCAGCTTCCGTGATGAGGCGCTGCCGCAGGGGGCCGATGCCATCAGCCTGATTCGTGTCCTTTATGACCACGCCGATGAGACGGTTGCGGCACTTCTTGCCAACGCGTTCCAGGCGTTGCCTGCGGGAGGCAAGCTCATCATCTCCGAGCCGATGTCGGGCGGCATCCGTCCCGACCCTGCGACCGACGTGTACTTCACGGTTTACACCCTTGCGATGGGAACAGGCCGGACCCGGTCGTCGCAAGAGATCAATGCCCTTCTCCTGCAGGCCGGTTTTACCTCGGTCACCAGTGCCCGCACCCAGCGGCCCTATGTGACCTCGGCGATGATGGCGACAAAGATTGCGGTTTCTGCTGCCAAAGTGTCTAATTAAATTGACAGTCAGCTTTGTAAGGTTAAACTTACACCAAGGGAGCCGATGAACAAACCGTTCGAATGGCGCCTTCCGGGGGGAAATGGCAGTGCAGACGACAGCGGTTATCCTGCATGGGGCGCGCAATCTGGGGCTGGAGGCCCTGGGTCTGGTCGCACCGGGTCATGACGATATCGTTGTCGAGGTTCGGCATTCGGGCATCTCCACCGGCACCGAGAAACTCTTCTGGTCCGGCACGATGCCGCCCTTTCCCGGCATGGGCTACCCGCTGGTCCCCGGCTATGAGGCTGCAGGCGAGGTGGTCGAGGCGGGCTCCAACTCTGGCTTCCGGGTGGGAGAGACGGTCTTCGTCCCCGGTGCCAACTGCTTTACCGGCAATGTGAAGGGCCTGTTCGGCGGGGCCTCGCGCCATCTCGTCACCAAGGCCGCGCGTGTGGCGCGGATCGACGCAGGCATGGGCGCAGAGGGTGCGCTGCTGGCCTTGGCCGCAACGGCCCGTCATGCGCTGGCCGGTTTCAACACTGCGCTGCCCGACCTGATCGTCGGCCATGGCACGCTCGGCCGGCTGCTCGCCCGTCTGACGCTTGCTGCGGGCGCGCCTGCGCCGACCGTCTGGGAAACCAACCCGGCCCGCCGGGACGGGGCCACCGGCTACACGGTGATCGCGCCGGAAGACGACACCCGCCGCGATTATCGCGCGATCTATGATGCCTCGGGCTCCACAGGGCTGCTGGACCAGCTGGTCATGCGCCTTGCCAAGGGGGGCGAGATCGTCCTGGCCGGCTTTTATACCGAACCCGTCGCCTTTGCTTTCCCGCCGGCCTTCATGAAGGAAGCCCGCTTCCGGATTGCTGCCGAATGGGCCCCCGAAGACCTGACCGCAACCCGCGCGCTGATCGAGGGCGGTGCCCTGTCGCTGGCAGGTCTGATCACACATTCCCGTCCCGCTGCAGACGCTGCGGAGGCCTACAAAACCGCCTTCACCGATGCGGGCTGCTTGAAAATGATTCTCGACTGGAAGGGCCACGCATGAACGACGTTCCGAACCTGAAGGACTTCGCCGACCGCTTGCGCGACGAGGCCCATGAAGAGCCGACCCTGGAAATTCCGCAGGATCCGCCGTCGAAAAAGACCCAGATCATCGCGATCTACGGGAAGGGCGGCATCGGCAAATCCTTCACGCTGGCCAACCTGAGCCACATGATGGCCGAGATGGGTAAACGGGTTCTTCTCATCGGCTGCGATCCGAAATCCGACACCACCTCGCTTCTGTTCGGCGGCAAGGCCTGCCCCACGATCATCGAGACCTCGACCCGCAAGAAGCTGGCGGGGGAAGAGGTCAAGATTGGCGACGTTTGCTTCAAGCGCGGCGGCGTCTTCGCGATGGAGCTTGGCGGGCCGGAAGTCGGCCGGGGCTGCGGTGGTCGCGGGATCATCCATGGCTTTGAATTGCTGGAGAAATTGGGGTTCCATGACTGGGACTTCGACTATGTCCTTCTCGACTTCCTGGGCGACGTGGTCTGCGGCGGCTTTGGCCTGCCGATTGCCCGCGACATGGCGCAGAAGGTGATCCTGGTCGCGTCCAACGACCTGCAGTCCTTGTATGTGGCCAACAACGTCTGCTCGGCGGTGGAATACTTCCGCAAGCTTGGCGGCAATGTCGGCATCGCGGGGCTGGTGATCAACAAGGATGACGGCACGGGGGAGGCCGCGGCCTTTGCCGATGCGGTGGGCATCCCGGTGCTGGCGGCCATTCCGCAGGACGACGACCTGCGCAAGAAATCGGCG
>JANPJZ010000262.1:0-3343 GCA_031425795.1 Rhodobacter sp.
ACGGTGGGCAGCTGGCTGACGAATGGTCTGCTCCTGCACTCGGTCAATGGCGTCGCGGTGCAGCAAAGCGGCAGCATGACGGCCGCCGTGATGAACGCAATGCGCGTCGACCCTGATGGCAAGGCCCGGGTCGTCGTCGAATACTCCACCGCATCGCTGGAAAAACAGATCGGCCTGATGACCGTCCCCGCCACCCGCCTGGTAAGCCTGGCAAACGGCGTCAGTGTCGAGGCGCGCACTGTTGACGGCCAGTGGCAGGTCGTTGTCTCCGGCGTCGCCAACCCCGACGTGACTGAGTTGCAGCTGGGTGACGTGCTCTTCCGTGACAAGACCACCGGAACGGCCGTGGACGGCCCGACTTCGCTGGAAACCATCATGGCGGCGCTGGTCGAGACGGGTGTCGCGGAAACCGAGTTCGCGATCGTCCGGGACAACAAGCTTGCCGATGCGACGATGCAGCTCGCTGCCAAGGGCGGGCAATAAATTGGCGCCGGACAGCCTGATCGTGACCATGCCGGCAGCCAAGGCCCCGCGCCCCTCTGCTGACCCACGCAAGCCCCTCGGCCCCGAGCCCCGACCCCAGCGGCTTGATCCTCTGGTCGAGGCCTTGGGTCGGGCGGTCACGCGCAACACCTCGCGGGACGCGGCGGTACCAGTCGGATGGCCTTGACAGAACCGTAAGATTTCCCCGGTAAGAAACTGCCGCCCCAAAGGCTGCCCAGGTGGGGCCTTCGGCCTTGGGGCAGCAAAAGGAGTGGACGGATGAAGACTTCGGCGAAATCGCTTTGCGTCGGCTGCACGGCCGTTTTCCTGACCGGCGGCGCGGCTTGGGCGCAAGAGGCGTGCAAGACCTACACCGTCGTCGCGGGCGACAATCTGCGCTTCATCGCCCGCAGCGCCTACGGCGACTCTGACATGTACCGCGTCATTTACGGGGCCAACGTCGAAGCGATCGGCCAGAAGGCCGACCTGATCGAGGTCGGGACGACACTCAACATCCCCTGCGATCCGCGCGACGAGGCCGCCGCCGTGGTCGCCCCCGCCCCGTCCGAACCGCTGCAGGCCGGCGTCATCGACCCCGCCGCCGAACCCTCCCTTGTCGTCCCCGAGCTTCCGGTGGCCCCGGCCGAACCCGCAGCGGCGGCCGCCGTCGCAGACCCAACCGCAGCCGAGCCCACGGTAGAACCCGTCATCGAACCCGTCTCCGCAGCGCCCGTGGCAGCCGCGCCGGCAGCGCCGGTCGGCCTGCGCATGGTGACGGGGAATGGCTATGCCCCCTTCGCCGATGAAATGCTGCCCGGTGGCGGCATGTTCACCCAACTGGTCGAAATGGCGGTCTTTCGGGCTGATCCGGCGATCACCTATACCCTCAGCTTCGTCAGCGACTGGCAGGCGCATATCGACGCGCTGCTGCCGTCCGGTGCCTATGATATCAGCTTTCCCTGGATCCGACCGGAGTGCGAGGCCCCGGACTCGCTCTCGCCCAGCGATCTGGCGCGCTGTGACGCCTTCGAATTCTCCGCCCCGTTCTACGAGATCGTTGACGGCTTCTTTGTGCCCTCGGACAGCCCGCTTCTGTCGGCCACCAGCTACAGCGCCTTCGAGGGAAAGCGGATCTGTCGCCCGGAAAGCTTCACCACCGGGGTGCTTGAGGCCGCTGGCCTGACCGCAGCCAACACCCAGCTGTCCCGCCCGACCGCGGCGATCGACTGTTTCGAAGCCATGGCGGCCGGCACCGTCGACCTCGTCTCGATTGACGCCGAGGTCGGGGATTCCGTCATTGCCCAGCTTGGCATGGTGGGCGACTTCGCGCAGAACCCGCATCTGATGGCCCTGCAGAGCCTGCATGTCATCGCCCATAAATCGAACCCGCGCGGCGTTGAAATGATCAAGCTCCTCGATGCCGGGGTGATCGAGATGTACGAGTCCGGCGAATGGTACGAAATCGTCTCCACCGCCCTGTCGCGCGATATGCTGCAGAAGTAATCTGCCATTTATTTCCCGAAAGGCCGGCCTTGTGCCGGCCTTTCTCGTTTACGCATCCGAGGCTTAAAAAGGGGTTGAAAAACCTCTGCAGGGCTGTCGATTATATAACCTCAGGTTGTGTTCTGCTCCTGCCATTCCGCCCACTCTCCGGCGTTCATCCAGCCGTGCCATTGAATCCTTCGAAATGCCTTATTCGTGCCACTTCCAACCCGCTTCTTTGCCTTATCGATGCATTGTTTCGGAAACGAAGCCATGCTTCCCACAGGGACTGTCGTCAGAAGGACAAGACGGACATGAAAGCTGGAATTGACAAATACCGCTCGACCGCGCTGTCGGCTTTGCTCATTGCTCTTCCGGTTGTAGCATCAGCACAGGAAGCCTGCACCACATATACGGTGCGCGACGGCGATACGCTGGGCACTATCGCGCAGGCCGCTTACGGGTCATATGATTATCAGATGATCTTCAACGCCAATCGTGATGCGCTGGCCACCAATCCGAATAACCTCACGGCCGGCCTGCAGTTGATCCTGCCCTGCGAAGACGGCCGCCTGACCCCCGATGCCGCCTTGAACACCATCATCGAACAGGAGAGCGCCGAGCAGGCAGCCAGCCGCACCGAGTCCAACAGCTATGAGCCGCCACTGAAGTTCATCAGCTCGAACGGCTGGATGCCCTTTGCGGATGAATCGCTGACTGGTGGCGGCATCTTCGTTCGGATGGCCGCAACGGCGATGCAGCGGGGCGGCAACGATCGTGGCTACACCATTTCCTACGTCGATGACTGGATGTCGCACATCGACGTGCTCCTGCCCACCGGTGCCTTCGACGTATCAGTCGCCTGGGAGGCGCCGGATTGCTCCAAGCTTGATCTCCTCGGCGAATTCTCGGTCCGCATGTGCACCGAGTTCGACTTCTCGCTGCCGATCTATGAAACCGCCTACGCCTTCAACACCCTGGTCGACAGCAAGTACGCCGCCGCCCGCGAATTTGGCGACTACGCCGGCGCGGTCATCTGCCGCCCGGAGGCCTGGCCGATCAGCGACCTTGAAGTGCAGGGTCTGGTCGAACCGGTGGTCACCTACAAGCACCCGAAGACGCCGCTGGAATGCGCCGAGATGCTGATGGCCGGTGAGGTGGACCTCTACTCGATCGAAGCCGAGACTGCCTCCAGCAACTTCGCCGAGTTGAACGCGACCGACAGCATCGTGCCGAACCCGGCGCTGGCAACCTTCATCACCTACCATTTCCTGACGTCGAAAAGCAATCCACGCGGCCGCGTCTACATCGCCATGCTGAACCGCGGCATCACCGAAATGCGCGAATCTGGCGAATGGTACGACATCGTCGCCACCGG
>JANPJZ010000263.1:0-4725 GCA_031425795.1 Rhodobacter sp.
CTTGGGCTTGTCGGCGGTGCCGGTCTTGCCCGCGACCTCGTAGCCCGGCACCTCGCCCAGGCTGGCCGTGCCTTCGGTCACCACGCGGCGCAGCATCTTGACCGACTCGAAGGCCGTCTTCTCGCTCATCACCCGGACGCCTGTGGTGGGGCCTTCGCGCTTGAGAAGCGTCGGCTTCAGCATCACGCCGCCGTTGGCGATGGCGGCATAGGCGGCGGCCAGGTGCATGGGCGAGGCGGACATTCCGTGGCCGTAAGAGGTGGTGATCGTCACGATCTCGGGCCATTTCTTCGGGATCAGCGGCCGCGCACCGGGCGCTTCGACCAGTTCTAGCGGCGTCGGATCGAAGAAGCCCAGCGACTTCAGGAAAGCCTGCTGGCGCAACGGGCCGATCATCAGCGCGATATGCGCCGTGCCCACGTTCGACGACTTGGCGATGACGTCGGTGACAGAGAGAAGCGGGCCGTAGTTCTTGCCCTCGAATTCCTTGATTCGGTGCTTGCCCCACTGCATCGGCGCATTGGCGTCGACCATCGTTTCAGGTGTGACAATCCCAAGCTCCATTGCTTGGGCAGCGGCGAAGATCTTGAAGGTGGACCCAAGCTCGTACACCCCCTGCACCGCGCGGTTGAACAGCGGGCTGTCGCCGGGTTCGGCAGTCTTGTCGACAATGGGCGTGGGCCGGTCATTCGGGTCGAAGTTGGGCAGCGAGGCCAGCGAAATGATCTCGCCGGTGCGCACGTCCATCAGGATGGCGGCGGCGCCCTTGGCGTTCAGCATGGTCATGCCCGCATAAAGCACTTCCTCGACCGTGGCCTGAACCCCAAGGTCGATCGACAGGGCCAGAGGCTTGCCGCCCTGCGCGGGGTCACGCAGCCGGACATCCAGCGCCTTTTCCACCCCGGCAGTGCCGATCACCTCGGCCGAATGGACCCCCTCAGCCCCGAAGGAGGTGCCGCCCAGCACATGCGCGGCCAAGGTGCCGTTGGGATAAAGCCGCATCTCGCGCGGGCCGAACAGCAGGCCCGGGTCGCCGATCTCATGCACCAGTTGCATCTGTTCGGGCGACAGGACCTTGCGGATCCACACGAAGCTGCGCCCGTCGGTGAAGCGGCGCTCAAGCGCTGCGGCGTCAAGGTCGGGGAAGATCTCGCCCAGCTTCCGCGCCACGCCCTTGGGGTCCACCATGACCTTGGGGTGCGCATAAAGCGCATGGGTGGTCATGTTGGTGGCAAGGATGCGGCCGTTGCGGTCGGTGATGTCGGCCCGCTGCGCCAGAATCTCGGCCCCCGAAGCGCTGGCCCGCGGCTCCATCGGCTCGGTCGCGGCCATCAGCCCCATGCGGGCCCCGATCGACCCAAAGGCAAGCACGAAGCTGACACAGAGGATAAGCAGTCGGAACTCGGCCCGCGCCCGGCTGCGTTCCCGCATGACCTCATGGCGCTCGCGCAGGTTTTCCTTCTCGATCACGTCGGGATTCAGACCCTCCTGCCGGGCCTGCAGGATCCGTGCCAAGGGGCGAAGCGGGGTGCGCATCCTTTAAAGACCCTCCTCGGTGGCTTCGGTCCCCTGAATGTCGACGGCCCCGTCAATCACGGGAAAGGCGCTGCGGGGATAGGCAACCTGCCCGGGAGTGCCGAACTGGCTCGGCTCCATCGGCAGAAGGCCAAGCCGGTCAAAATTGGCAGTGGCAAGGTCGCGAAGGCGGTCCGGGCGGTTCAGGTACGCCCATTCCGCGCGCTGCAGGGCAAGCCCTTCGCGCAGGCCGACGATCTGGCGCTGCAGGGCCTCCACCTGTTTCACGGCGGCCTGGGTCGCATAGTTTTCGCGGTAGGCCCAGAAACCAAGGGCGATCACGGCAAGGAAGGTCAGAACGTAAAGCACCGGGCGCATGTCAGCGGCGTCCTTTCCTGGCAACCTGCGGGACGCCCAGATCAGCCGGGTCAAGCGCCAGCGCAGGGGCGGCCGTCCGCCGCGCGACGCGCAGCTTGGCCGACCGCGCGCGCGGGTTCGCGGCAACCTCGGCATCATCCGGCCCCACGGCGCGGCGGGTGACAAGGTCGAAGCGGGCGGTCGTGTCGGTCTTGGCGGGGGCGTAGCGGTTGGCGTTCGATTCTGCGCCCGAGGCCAGCTGCAGGAACCGCTTCACGATCCGGTCCTCAAGGCTGTGGAAGGTCACCACGGCCAGCAGTCCCCCCGGCTTCAGCGCGCGTTCGGCGGCCGCCAACCCCTCGGCCAGTTCGGTGAACTCGGTGTTCACCGCGATGCGGATCGCCTGGAAGCTGCGGGTTGCGGGGTGGCTCTGCCCCGGCTTCGGACGCGGCAGGCATTTGGACACGATCTCGGCCAGCCTTGCGGTCGTGGTAATCGGCTCCAGCGCCCGCGCCGCGACAATGGCATGGGCGATCCGGCGCGAGGCGCGTTCTTCGCCGTAGTTGTAAAGGATATCGGCCAGCACCGTCTCGTCGGTCCCGTTCACCAGATCGGCAGCCGACGGCCCGGACTGGCTCATCCGCATGTCCAGCGGGCCGTCCTTCATGAAGGAAAACCCCCGCTCGGCCTGATCCAGCTGCATCGAGCTTACGCCAAGGTCCAGCACCACGCCGTCCAGCGCCTCGCCTGCAAGGGCATCAAGGTCGGAGAACGTCCCCTTAACCAGCCGCACCCGCGTGCCGTAAGCCTCGGCCCAGCCCGCCATCTGCAAGGCCAGGGGGTCGCGGTCGATGCCGATGACGGTCTCCGCACCCGCCTCCAGCAACCCGCGCGTATAGCCGCCAGCCCCCAGCGTGCCGTCAAGCCAAAGCCCCCGCACGGGGGCCACGGCAGCCAGCAGGGGCTGCAGCAGAACCGGAACATGGGGGTCTCTCGCGGCCGGATCGGCAGGGGAATCCTTGGGGGGCAGCACGTCGCGGGGGTGCATCACATTCCCCGCTCCTTCTTCGCGCGTCCCAGAAGGGTAAGCGCATCCAGACCCGCATTCGGCCGCTGCGCCACGGCAGAGTCATAGGTATCGCGGCGATAAAGGCGAAAGCGGTTGTTCCGGCCCTGGAACGCCGCCTCGTCACCGGCGAAATCGGCTCCGGCCAGCCCGACCTTCTCCCGCACGCGGGGCGGCAGGACGATCCGGCCATCGGGTTCAACCTCGACCATCACCGAACAGGACAGCAGGTCGAACTCCACCTGCTCGCGCTCGTCCGAGCCTTCGTCCATCAGGCTGATTTCATCGGCCAGCGAGTCGGCGCCCGCCTTGGTATAGCATTCCACGAAATTCCGGTCGGCCCCGCCATAGATCATGTAGACGCGAGCCCTGGGGAAATCGGTGCTTGGCGGATCATCGGCTTCGAGGATTCGGCGAAAGGCGGCGGGAATGGACACCCGGCCCTTGGCATCTACCTTCTGGTAGAACTCGCCTCTGAACGCCTCTGCCATCGCCTGTTCCGGCCTTCTTCAAACCTTCCAAAAACCCGTGCGATGAAATGAAAACGGCGGACCGGGTTGCTGCCACTACCCGATCCGCCTCTGTCCCATCGCTGGGTGTCCAGCTACGCGTGCCACCTGGGGGAGATGTCTGCTCGCTCGCGCGCCGGATCTCTGTCGTCCGATCAAATGGGGCTGCCTGTATGAAGCTGCCTATCGCCTTCGTTTCGGGGTCTTGAAGCTGCCCCTGCTTAGTCTTTCCCATCCGCCGTCCGTGGAGAAAGGGATGCCACGGGAGAATATGGGAATCAATGGAAATCTTCGGCAACGAACCAAGATGTTGTTTCCAGGCCATGCCAAAAGCAGGATGTTGATGCGGGACTGTCACCCCCAATATCCACCAGTAGGCGGCTCCCGATCACATCGCCGCAATATGTTGTGTTCCGGCCGTGATCGTGCCCAGCTTTGCCAGCCCGCAAAAAATCTTGGTCAGCGATCCGTTTTCCAACTCGGCAGATGGCAGAAGGGACCAGGAAGTGAATAAATGCCGCCGGAACGGCAGATTTCCCATCCAATCCCATGCGAAAATGATTCGGAACGCGCCTTTGGTCAGCCCGGACGGACGAACAGCAACCGCAAGTAGCGTTCCACGTGGTCAAACGCCTCTCGCGCGGGCGCAGGGTCATTCGCCGCCTTGGCCAGAAGGATGCCGCCCTGCACGGCGACCTGGAACAGCCGCCCCAGGCTTTCCGCCGTCACGCCCGGCACCGGATGCGCCCGCAGTGCGGCTTCCAGATGCGGACGCACATGTTCGACACCCGAGACGATGCTTCGCCCGGCGGCGTCACGGATCGGGGGTGCGGTCTCGTACACTTCCTGCACCGTCGTCCCCGCGACGCAGCTGAAATCCGGCAGCGGCTGGTCCAAAAGCCCGCGCCGCAGGTCAAGATAGGCAAAGACCCGGTCCAAGGGATCGGGCAGGCTGTTGTAGGGGTGCGCCGCGAACATCATGCCGGTGGATTCGGTCCAGTCATCGACCAGCGCCACGCCCAGCGCTTCCTTGGTGGCAAAGTGGTGAAAGAACGCCCCCTTCGTGACCCCAGCCGCCGCGCACAACTCGTCCACGCTGGTGGCCCCAAAGCCCTTGCGGCGCACAAGCGAACGCGCGGCCTCGATCAGCCGCGCGCGCGCCTCGCCCCTTGGAACGCGGGTGACTACCGTCAAAGGAGCATCGGCTTTCTCATGCGCCCTTGTCCCAGAGCGCAGGATCGGGTGTCAACACCGCCCAGTTGAGGCCGAAGGGATCGG
>JANPJZ010000264.1:0-6066 GCA_031425795.1 Rhodobacter sp.
CCCCCCCCGACTCTCCAACGCCGCCCCCACCAACTCCCGCCCCCGGGCATCCAGCCCCAACCCCGGCCCCACACACAGCGCATTGATCCGCTGATCCTCCAGCACCCCGGCGAGGGCCCTCCCATCCGCCACCCCCCGCAGCATCACCGCATCCAGCCGCGCGGCGTGCTCGGGGATCGCGTCCAAGGGACACCCCACCGTCACCACCCCCGCCCCGATCCTCAGCGCCCCTCGCGCCGAAAGCCGCCCCGCCCCGCCGCGACCGGAGGGGCCGGAGAGGATGAGGGCGTGGCCGTGGGAGTATTTGTGCCGAGCGACCTTGAAGTCGCTCGTGTGAGACTTGTCCAAGCCCACCTCGAGAATTATCGGATCGGCGGGCTCCAGTTGCACGCGCTGAAAAGGGCGAGGCCCTCGTACGGTGATGCCAATCTCCTTTACGGAAAGCATTAAGCCAGCTTCCCCTCCATCTGCGAGGTAGTGACCAAGTTTTGCCCGATGGAATGTGACCACCTGTTCTGACGGCATGATCTGTCCCAGGATGCGCCCGCTGTCGGCACACAGGCCGCTTGGCACATCAACCGAAACAATCGCTGGCCTTCCCCCAAGGCCAAGCTTGGCCAGTTCAATCATGTCCTGAGCAAGCTTGCCTTCAACCTGTCGGCTCAATCCCGTTCCAACCAGCGCATCAACAATCAATGCTGAAATCGTATCGTAACCGGACTGAAGTGAATAACTGGATGGTTTGAATTCATCATATGGTGTCACCTCCCCCATCCCCACCCATCGCTCATAATTCACCCGCGCGTCCGGCGGCAGCTGCTGAGGGTCGCCGTAGAAGAAGACCTCCACCTCCCAGCCCCACTCCTTCAAGAGCCGCGCCACCACGAACCCGTCGCCGCCGTTGTTGCCCGGCCCGCAGAGGACCACCGCCCGGTGGGAGGTGGCGCGCAATTCCGGCCATTCCTCGAAGATCGCCTCGACCACGCCCCGCCCGGCGCGTTCCATCAGCTCCAGGCCCGTGACCTCACCCGAGGCAATCGCTGCCTGTTCAATGGCCCGCATCTGCGCGGCGGTCAGGAGTTCGGTCATTATTCCATCATCCCGTTTTCATTTCGCCCACAATTTGGGCGCTTTGCTTAAAGCGTAAGCGATGCGTCGAATTTCCCAGGCCAGGGCCCTCAAGCCAAACCCTGTCACATTGTCCCCCCCGCGGGGAAGTGGTCAGACGGGCAGGAGACAGAAGTCGCGGGGGAGTCGGCCGATGAAGAAAGTCGAAGCGATCATCAAGCCGTTCAAGCTGGATGAGGTGAAGGAAGCGCTTCAGGAAGCCGGCATCCAGGGCCTGACCGTGACCGAGATCAAGGGTTTCGGCCGTCAGAAAGGCCATACGGAACTGTACCGTGGCGCCGAATATGTCGTGGATTTCCTGCCCAAGGTGAAGATCGAGGTTGTGCTCACCGATGACATGGTCGACCAGGCCGTCGCCGCCATCGTGGCCGCCGCTCGCACCGACAAGATCGGTGACGGCAAGATCTTCGTCACCGCAATCGAACAAGCCATCCGCATCCGCACCGGCGAAACCGGCGACGATGCAGTCTAAGCTGGCCTTTCCGGCCTGATATCAACCCCAACCGAAAGGCACAGTCAGATGAGCGCAGTCAGCGATGCTCTGAAACTGATCAAGGACGAGGAAGTCGAGTACGTCGACATCCGCTTCACCGACCCGAAGGGCAAGCTGCAGCACGTGACGCTGGTGGCCGACCTTGTGGACGAGGATTTCTTCGAGGAAGGCTTCATGTTCGACGGCTCGTCGATCGCGGGCTGGAAGTCGATCGACCAGTCCGACATGAAGCTGATCCCCGATCCGGCGAGCGTCTACATCGACCCGTTTTACGCCGAAAAGACCATGTGCGTGCATTGCGTCGTGGTGGAGCCTGACACGGGTGAGGCCTACAGCCGCTGCCCGCGCCAGACCGCGCTGAAGGCCGAGGCGTACCTCAAGTCCTCCGGCATCGGCGACCAGGCCTATTTCGGGCCCGAGGCCGAATTCTTCCTCTTCGACGACGTCCGCTACTCCGTCACGCCCCGCAAGGTGGCCTATGAGATCGACGCGGAAGCCGCCGCCTGGAACACCGACACTGCGACCGAAGGCGGCAACTACGGCCACCGCGCCGGTCACAAGGGCGGCTACTTCCCCGTCAACCCGGTGGACGAAGCCCAGGACATCCGCGGCGAGATGCTCTCCACCATGAAGCGCATGGGCATCCGCGTCGACAAGCATCACCACGAGGTCGCCACCTGCCAGCACGAGCTTGGGATGATCTTCGGTGGTCTGGTTGAACAGGCCGACAACATCCAGAAGTACAAGTACGTGATCCACAACGTGGCCCACGCCTACGGCAAGACCGTGACCTTCATGCCAAAGCCCATGAAGGGCGACAACGGGTCGGGGATGCACGTCAACATGTCGATCTGGAAGGGTGGCAAGCCGCTCTTCGCCGGTGACAAGTATGCCGACCTTTCGCAGGAAGCCCTCTACTTCATCGGCGGCATCCTGAAGCACGCGAAGGCGCTGAACGCGCTGACGAACCCCGGCACCAACAGCTACAAACGCCTAATCCCGGGCTTCGAAGCGCCGGTTCTGCGCGCGTATTCGGCCCGCAACCGGTCGGGCTGCGTCCGTATTCCGTGGACCGAGTCGCCGAAGGCCAAGCGTGTCGAGGCCCGCTTCCCCGATCCATCGGCGAACCCCTACCTCGCCTTTGCCGCCCTGCTGATGGCTGGTCTGGACGGGATCAAGAACAAGATCGATCCCGGCCCGGCTTCGGACAAGGACCTTTACGATCTGCCGCCCGAAGAACTGGCAGCGATCCCGACCGTCTGCGGCAGCTTGCGGGAGGCTTTGGAGGAGCTTGAGAAGGACCACGATTTCCTTCTTGCCGGCGAGGTCTTCACCAAGGACCAGCTTGAAGGCTACATGGCGCTGAAGTGGGAAGAGGTTTATGCCTACGAGCATACCCCGCACCCGATCGAGTACCAGATGTACTACAGCTGCTGATTTCAGCCTGAAACGGAAAGCAAGGGGCGCCTGCGGGCGCCCTTTGTCATGGTGTCCCGGGCAGGGACAATCCGCCAAGCCCCTGACGCTGCATGTTTTTATAAATCCGTATACCGGACCTTAACCAATCCGGCCAGTTGCGGACCGCGCGTCGCTGCGCTAGGTTTCCGGTGCAACCATTTGGCGAGCGCATGATGGCCACTGACCCCCTGCGGCGGCGTCCCGAGCCGGCCGAGAAGCCGCGTCCGAAAATCTGGACCGAAGGGGGCCAGCGCCCACCCTTCGTGCTGCGCGCCTTTGGCCGAGCGGGGTTGCATCTTTCCCGCGTCGCGGTGGCCCCTGTGCTCGCCTGGGCCGCGCGGAGGGGGCGGATGGTGGCGGTCAACGTCAGCAATGGTGCCGGGCGGTTACCGCCGGAAAAGCTGGGCCGCGCTGCCCGTTTCGTGCCATCGCATCTACGGGTGGCGGGCTGGATCGCCAACTCAGCCACCGCCCTTGCCCATGCCAGCGCCACCGCCGACCCGGAGGTGAAGCGCGGCAATGCGCTGGTCTCTGAAATCGAGCCTTATCTCTGGGCCAAACCCGTTCTTCCCACATCCCCCACCGTTCAAACAGAGCCAGTGGCCATCCCCCCCACCGGCCCGTCGGACGAGGTCGCCCCGGTCGTCCTGACCGAACCGACACCGGAACCGATGCAGCCGGGCGATGACCCGCTCGCCTCGATCCGGGATGAGCTGGATGGCGCACCACCGCCGGGCCGCAAGCGCAGTGCATGGCCCGCCGCATTCGAAGGGCCGGATCTGCCCCCTGCCCCGCCTGGTCCGCTTGCGGTGACAGCGATCCAGGTTACCGGCTATATGATCGGCTGGGGCGTGGCGATCATTGCGTTGCCCTATGGGCTTGGAAAGGCGCTGTGGTGGTTCATCAAGGGCGTGGACCTGCGCGGCATCGGGACCGAAGACTAGACCCTTACGCCAAAGCCTTTTGCACGAAGGCCAGTATATCGGCGCGCACCGGGTCGGACTCGAACTGCGCGCCACCATGGCCTGCACCGGGGACAAGGGCGTAGTCGATCTCGGACCGCGGGTCGGCGGCTACCCAGGCTTCACGCAGGCGCTTTGCCTGCAGGTCGGCGACCATCGGGTCGGCATCGCCGTGCCGGATCAGAAGGGGCGGCAAGGGCTCGCGGATGTTGTCCAGCCGCCCCACCGGCCCCATCGCACGCGCGGCCGCGCGGTTCTCGCCGACCGGATAGCGCAGAAGCCGGCTTTCCGGGCTGTCGGATCCGTCGGTTGCCCCCATTGCCGGCACTCGGCCAAGGGAAGCTATGTCCGCGTCCATTGTCGAGAAATCCATCGGACCGAAAAGGCTGACCACACCACGGGGCGGCAAGCCAACCTCAACCAGGCTCAGCGCGGTCGACACGGCCAGAAACGCCCCGGCGGACTGGCCAAGCAGCACGAGCCGCGACGGATCAAGGCCAAGGGCTTCGCCCTCTCGCTGCAGGTGGACCACGGCGGCAAGGCAGTCTTCGGCTTGCGCCGGCCAGGGGTCGGTCCCCGACAGCCGGTAGTTCACCCGCACGACGGCAATCCCGGCCTCCAGCGCCTCGGTCGGAACGGCAAGGTCGGACTTGTCGCCAAGCATGAAGGCCCCGCCATGGATCATCAGCAAGAC
Source organism: Rhodobacter sp. (assembly GCA_031425795.1). Lineage (GTDB taxonomy): Bacteria > Pseudomonadota > Alphaproteobacteria > Rhodobacterales > Rhodobacteraceae > Tabrizicola. The sequence goes on from JANPJZ010000264.1 coordinate 4,736, forward strand.
CGGATGGGGGCCGGCTCCTTTGGGAAGGGCGATGTCCATCACCTGCCGGGGCCCGGAGCCATAGGCGACCTCCGTCCCGGCAGGGCTGCCCCACCGCCACCAGACAAGGGCCCCCGCCCCGGCGACAAGTCCCGCGCCAAGCAACGTTCGGCGGATGATACCCTTGCGGCTGGCTTCGGTCATGGTTCCCCCTTGTGCATCGCCTGGCGCAAGGCGGCGTAGTCGGCCTCATCCAGCCGGGCGGCGTCGACGACGATGGTGTGGATGGCGAAGAGCACCGCTTGAGTTTCTGGCAGCCGCAGGAGGGTCTGGCGTTCGCAGCGGACATAGGACTTGCCGGTCGGCTGGCGGCGCCAGTCGCCTTCGACGCGCGGGTGATGCAGCATGAAATCGTCGTAGGTGAAGAAGTTCATCCGCCAGAGCGGTTGTTCGGGTCTTATGGCAGTCAGCAGGCGGTGAACGCGGGTGGCGAGCGCCTCGTCGTAGATCGGGACCGGCTTGTGGATGCCCAGCATCGGGCGGCCGATCTTCTGGGCAAGCGTCCAGGAGGCGGGAAAGCACAGGATCGCGGCGGTCAGGTCATATTCCGCGCCGTTCGACTGCATCAGGCAGAGGTCCTGCTGGACGAGGCGGCCCAGGGTCAGAAGCGGCTGGGCGGGGTCCAGGGCGACGGTCACGCCATCGGGGCGGGTGGCCTGGGTGGCGGTGAGGGTGAAGCCGGGCTCTTCGGCCAGCCAGCCGAGGATCGTCGTGTAAAGCTCCTGCGCGGCGGGTTCAGCCTGCGGCAGGGTGGTGTGGACGATCTCTGGTTGCCCGGCGATCAGCCGGTCACGCAAGGCCATCTGGCCGGCATAAGCCTCATCGACCCGCAGCCAGTCGCGGCCCTGCACCGGCTGGATGCCGGGAAGCCTGCGCGTCGCAGGCTCCGCCCAAGGGTGGAGCGGAAGTCGGTCCTGCAGGATCGGCGCATCTTGCATCGGGTTCACCATGGCGGTCTTTGACCATGGCGGGCGGGCGGCTGCAACCAACACGTTTGCGACCAGAGGTGTCGCGACTGGCTTAGGCGGCGGCTTTTCCGACGGGCAAGCTTGGGTGACCTCCGGGAGGCCCACATGACCAGCTTTCACCGCGACATCCGCAAGATCGACCCCACGCGCGGCGATAGGCTGGGCGATGGCAGCCCGAACGACCACGACCGGGTCGAGATCGGACCGACACAGCTGGCATTTGGCGAATGGGAGGCGGCGGGGCTGGTGCTGCCTGACCTTGGCCGGATGCGCCACGACCGCTGGCAGCGGCTGGTGGCGGGTCTGGTGGCGCGGGACTACGGC
>JANPJZ010000265.1:0-33103 GCA_031425795.1 Rhodobacter sp.
AGAACTGATCGCCAGCGACTATCCGGAGGAGGTTGCTCCTCTGGTCACCGACATAAACGCGCTTCTCCATCGTAATCGGGAAATGGTCAGCCGGTCGCGTCGGCAGGCTGCCGATCTTGCGCACGCCCTGAAGACACCAAGCGCGATCTTGCGCAATGAACTCGCGTCACTGGCCGAGCAGGGCCATGACATGAGCCAAGCGCTGGATGCCTTGCAACGGATCGACGCGCAACTCGCAAGGTCGCTTGCCCGCATTCGCAGCAGCAATACCGGCGAGCCGACCTCGGCGCGTGCCGATCTCACCAATTCACTGAACCGTCTTTCCAGGTTGTTCAGCGCGATGGCCAGCAGGGACGGCAAAAGGTTCACCACCCGCTGTGATGCCAACCTTCACATCCGCATGGATGCACAAGACGTGGAGGAGGTCCTGGGCAACCTGCTCGATAACGCGTTGAAATGGTGCAAGACTTCGGTCGCCTTAACGGCACGAAGGCTTCCCGAAAGGATCGAGATCCTGGTCGAGGATGACGGGCCGGGCATCGCGGCATCTGACCGGGACAGGGCGATACAGTCCGGGGCACGGCTGGACACCTCCAAATCGGGCACCGGCCTTGGCCTGGCAATCGTCACGGACCTCTTGCAGGCCTATGACGCCACGATGGTTCTGGAAATCTCAGGCTCTCTCGGCGGGCTTGGGGTCCGCGTTCTGCTTCCTGACGTGTTGAACGTGAATTTCGGCCAAAAGACACGCCCAGAGACTGCAAGCCCGCATCGATCTGGCCCGCTTGACGGTCGAGGTCGTCGGCAGCGGTGAAACCGAGATCGGCCGACTCTGCTCTGGTTCAGAACACGAAGAAATCCGCGTTTGTAAGGACCAGCCCGGCATTCAGCGTCGCGAAATGCAGCTTTGCCGCACCCCCCGTGCCATCCCCGTCAAAGAACAGCCTGCCGGTATCGCTCTCGTAGATGATCCGGTCTTGCGCGTCGGTCGCGTTACCGCTGGAATTGGACGCAAAGGCATTGGATTGCAGGGCACCTGCGCCAAGGCCGGTGAAGATCCCGGTTTCCAGCCAGATCGTGTCTGCAATCACATTGAAGTCTGTGATCCTGTCGACGTTGTTCGTCCCAAGGGCTGTATTGAAGACGAACGTGTCATCGCCCAGACCGCCTATCAGCGTGTCGCTGCCGGCGCCGCCGTTGAGGATGTTGTTCGCCGCATTGCCGGTGAGCACATTGTTCAGCACATTACCGGTGCCATTGCTTGCAGCCGAGCCGATCAGGGTCAGTTTCTCAAGGTTAGCCCCCAGCGTCAGGCTTGCCGATGAGAGCACCGTGTCGATTCCGGCGTTCAGTTCCTCAACGATCGTGTCGCCACCGTCGGTGAAATAGGTGTCGTTGCTCAGGCCGCCGATCAGCGTGTCGATGCCGGTGCCGCCGTTCAGCGTGTTGCTGGCGCCATTGCCGGTAAGCACATTGTTCAGCGCGTTGCCCGTGCCATTGATCGCAGCCGCGCCGGTCAGGGTCATGTTCTCAAGATTGGCCCCCAGCGTCAGGCTTGCCGAGGTGAGCACCGTATCAATCCCGGCGTTCAGACTCTCGATGATCCTGTCGCCACCAGTGGTGATATAGGTGTCATTGCCAAGGCCGCCGATCAGCGTGTCCACACCTGCGCCGCCGTCGAGCACGTTGGCGGCCGCGTTGCCGGTAAGGCGGTTGTTCAGGGCATTGCCCGTGCCGTTGAACGCGCCCGTGCCAGTGAGGAGCAGGTTCTCGACGTTGGCTCCCAGCGCGTAGCTGTAGCCTGCGCGCACCTCGTCGGTACCGGCGTTCAGAGCCTCGGTGACCGTGTCGCCAGCGGTCGCCAGGATGTAGATATCATTGCCCAGGCCCCCCTCAAGCCGGTCGGTGCCGGCGCCGCCGTCAAGGACGTCATGGCCGGCCCCGCCGAAAAGGCCGTCGTTGCCGGCGGTCCCATTGAGAAGGTCGTTTCCGGTTGTCCCGAAAAGCAACGATCCGCCCGCTGGCGCAAAGGGAATGTCATAGCCCGCAAACTCGGTGACGTAGCTCTTGAGTGGCGTACCATAGGGGTCCTGAAGATCCGCTTCCCCGCCCGATGAGATGAACAGGGCAAGGGCATCGACCCCAAGAAGATGGGCGGCTGCCAACATTCCGCTTGGCGTGAGCGAGACGTCTCCAACGGTCGTCCAGGCGTGGGCATCGAGGTTCTGGGCTTCGATATAGCTCCACATCAGCACGAGCCATTCGTTCGCGGCCTGGTCCTGCGACGCTTCGCTGTTCAGGAAGCCGGTAACCGAGGTCACGCCACACTTTCCGGTCCATCCCCCGCCATAGTTGTTGTCGAAGGCATTGCCGTCGTAGTGGACGAACCCAAGATCGACGAGCGCAGCTTCGCCGAACTGGTAGGCGCCAAGGTAGTTCAAAGTGTTGACAATCTGGTAGTTGTCACCGGACTCCCTCATCCGGAGCGCGCCAAGAAAGGCTTCACAGGTTGGCATTGCCACATCTCCCTCACCCGAGCCCGCAAGCCGGGGGTGTTGCTGATCGCTGGACAAAGAACGGGGCCGCCGGAGTATTGCGTCTAGCCCACATCTGGATTGAGGGCGAATAGTGACCTGCGGAAGGCCGACCGACGTCAGCATCAAGGCGCAGCTGGCCGTAGGCGCCAATGCGCCGGACCCCGGTTGCAACAGGTGACGCCTTGGCAGGTGGTCGGAAGGCACTGATGTCTGCCGATCTCTCCCTGCCCGCCGTCCCACCGCGAGGCCCAAGGGCGGGCCGGTGATGCCGCTTGAAAGCGCCGCCGGCTTCGGCGAACGTGCCAAAGCTTTGCGGAGGGGCCATGGCGACGACGGATCTGCTGCTTGGGCTCGACGCGGGGTCATCGGTCTGCAAGGCGGCGCTGTTTGACGGTGCGGGGCGGCTGGTGGCCATGGCGGCAGAGCCGACGCCGCTGCTGCGGGCCGGGGGCCGGGTCGAGTCAGACCCCGCGCGGGCCTGGGCGGCGGCGTCCACGGTGCTGCGGCGGATGGCGCAGGCGGCAGAGGGTCGGGGCCGGATCGTCGGGCTTGGGCTATCGGGTGCGATGGTGGGTGGCTGGGTGGTGGACGCTGCCGGCCAGACCCTGCGCTCTGGCATCAACTGGGAGGACAGCCGGGCCGGCTGGGTGATCGACCGGTTGCGGGCGGCGAACCCGCAGGTCCTGTCCGAGATCTTTGCGGTTTCGGGATCGGCGCTCCAACAGGGCTGCACCCTGCCCCTCCTGGCGGCGCTGCTGGAGGAGGAACCCGCGCTGATGGCGCGTGCGGCGGCGATCCTGACCTACAAGGACTGGCTGCGGCTGCGGCTGACCGGCGTCATTGCAACCGATGCCAGCGAGGCGGCCGTAAGCCCCGGCGATGCACGCAGCCAGGCGCGCAGTGCAGCGTTGATCGACCTTTTCGGCCTGACCGGGCAGGCGCGGCTGTTGCCGCCGGTCCTGCCCTCGGCCGGGATTGCGGGCCATGTCACGGCACGGGCTGCGGCGGAAACCGGGCTGCCCGAGGGGTTGCCGGTGGTGGCCGGGGCCGGGGATGTGGTGGCCAATGTGATCGGAGCGGGCGGCCTGAGGCCCGGCGCGATCATCGGGCTTCTGGGCACGACCTGCATGGTCGGGCTTTGCCGCCCCGAGCCGGTTTTCACGCCGCCCGACCTTGGCCTTCTGTTTTCCCTGCCTGACGGGCACTGGTTCCGGGCGATGGTCAATGTGGCGGGGACGCTGAACCTTGACTGGGCGGTAAGCCTTTTGTGCCCCGACCTTGCGGGCCGCGCCGACCTTTGGGACCGGGTGACCGAGATGGCGGCCCGGGTTCCGGTGGGGTCGCGGGGGGTGACCTACCTGCCCTATCTCAGCGAAAGCGGGATCATCGCGCCGGTGGCCGATCCGGCGGCGCGCGCGGGGTTCGGCGGGCTGACCCCAGCGGTCGGGCGGGACGAGATGATCCGCGCGGTCTATGAGGGTGTGGCGCTGTCGATTGCCGATCTTTGCGACCTTCTGGCCCCGCCCGAAGGCGCGCCGATCGTGCTGACCGGCGGCGGCGGGCGCAGCGCCCTGTGGTGCGCAATGATCGCCGAGGCGACGGGCCGCGAAGTGATCGTGCCCGACGGGCAAGAGTTCGGCGCGCGGGGGGCCGCACTTCTGGCTGCAACCGCGCTTGGTCTGTTCGGATCGGTGATCGAAGCCTCGGCCGCGGTGGCGGGGCGCAGCACCCTGCCGACCGGGGCGGAGTCCGGGGCATGGGCTGCGGCCCGCGCCGCCTACCGCCACGCGCGGGACCGGGCGCTGCGCTAGGCAGTTGTGGAAAGGGCCGGGCAGGAAAAGGTTGCGAATCGGGATTGGTATAGACCAATATTCATCTGGTCCGGTCCACACACGCGGTGCCCATGTCTGCCACGCCAAAATATCGCCAGGTCGCCGACCGTCTTGCCGCCGACATCTCGGCCGGGCGTCTGAAGGCGGGCGACCAGATCCCGCCCGAACGCGCGATAGCCGAGGACCTCGGGATCAGCCGGATGACCGTGCGCATGGCGATGCGCCACTTGGCCGAGCGCGGGATGATCGAGGCACGGGTGGGTCAGGGCACTTTCGTCGGCGCCCCTGCGATCCAGCAGCAGCTCTCGACCCTCACCGGCTTCACCGAGGAGATGGAGCGTCAGGGCCGCAAGCCCGGGTCGATCGTGACCGAGGCCAGCCGCCGCCTGCCCGCGCCAGAAACCGCGCAGGCGCTGGGGCTGCCGGCGGGGGCCGAGGTCTGGCACATCGCGCGCATCCGTCTGGCCGACGGCGAGCCGGTGGCGCTGGAGACGACCGAGGTGGTCGCAGATGCGACACCGGGCCTGTTGGACCGGGCAGATTTCGGGCGGGCCTCGCTTTATGCGGTCCTGCGCGAGGGCTATGGCCTGCGCCCTGCGACGGCGGAGCAGACGCTTGCTGCCGCAGCCGCGGACGCGGGCGTGGCGCTGCCCCTGGGCATTGCGGTCGGCGCGCCGGTCCTGCGGCTGACCCGCCTGACGCGGGACGCCGAGGGCCGGGCATTTGAACATGTCCGCTCGGTCTATCGCGGCGATGCCTTCGTGATGAAGGTGCGGCTTGATCTGGGGGAAAGCTGATGCAGACCGCACGGGCCTATCTGGCCGAAATCGCCGCACGGCTGGCCGACCCCGCGCTGGCCGGCCAACTGGCCAAGGCATCCGATGTGGTGGTGGCTGCGGTCCGGGCGGACCGGCTGGTCTATGTCTTTGGCACCGGCCATTCCCATCTTCTTGCGCTGGACCTGCACTACCGCGCCGGGGGGCCTGCCTATGTGGTGCCGGTGCTGGATGAAAGCCTGATGCTGCACCGGGGGGCCATCGCCTCGACCGAGCGGGAGCGCGTGGCGGGGGCAGCAGCGGGCGCCTTTGCGCCCTATCCGGTCGGTCAGGGGGATGTGGTCATCGTGATCTCGAACTCGGGCGTCAATGCCGCCCCGGTCGAGGCTGCGGAGCTGGCGCATGCGCGGGGGGCTACGGTGATTGCCCTGACCTCGCGCGCCTATTCCGAGGCGGCGGCGTGGGGGCGGCCCACGCTGGCCAGCCGTGCCGACATCGTCATCGACAACGCGCTGCCTGCGGGCGACGCGCTGGTGTCCTTGCCCGGAACGCCCCTCAAGGCGGGACCGGGGTCGACCGCCATCGGGGCGGCCATGCTGCAGGCGCTGTTTGCCGAGGTCGCCGCGCGGCTGGCGGCGGACGGGGCGCCTCCGATCTTCCTGAGCGCCAACATGCCCGGTGCCGCGGAAAACAACAGGGAGCTGGTGGCCCGGTACGGTCCGCGCAATCCGCATCTCTGAGCATAGCAACAGGAGAGGATAGACCCATGCGAACTGCCCTGAAGACCCTGCTTGCAGCGGCGACGCTGCTTTCGCCGCTTCCGCTTGCAGCACAGACCCCCGTCGAGGTGAAGCTGTGGCACATGGAACAGCCGCCGCACCGCGTGGCGCGCATCCAGGAGCTGATCGACGCCTTCAACGCGGCCAACCCCGACGTGGTGGTCAGCCAGGAGCCGCAGAACTGGGGCGAGATCTATGCCAAGGCCCCGGCTGCGGTCGCGGCGGGTGCCGGGCCGGACATGCTGTTCGCGATCCCGGACTTTGCGCCCATCTTCAAGGGCTTGGGCCAGCTTCAACCCGTCGACGGGTTCGTCGCCGAACTGGATGCCAAGCACGATTTCGTCGATTCCGCCGTGGAAGCCTATACCTATGACGGCGGCATCTGGGCGGTTCCGATGTACAACATGACCATGCACCTGTGGTATCGCCCTTCGGTGCTGGAAGCGGCCGGCGTGGCAGTGCCAAAGACCTGGGACGAATGGCGCGCGGCGGCCGAGACGCTGACGGTCGACGGCCAGTACGGGATGGGCCTGCCCGCAAACAAGCAGCTTTACACCGACCAGACGGTCTATTCCGTGATGCTGAACGGCGGCGCGTCCGAGATCTACAACGAAGACGGCACCCTGCGCTTCGACAACCCGGAAAGCGTGGCGGCCTATGAGTTTTACACCGACATGCTCGCCTTCTCGCCGCCCGATGCCACGTCCTGGACCTGGGGCGAGGCGGAGGCCTGCTTTGCCTCGCGCGGCTGTGCGATGGTGCTGCAATTCTCGACGATCGCGACCTATGACACCCAGGCTGAAGGCGACGCCGCCGATCTGGGCGTCGCGGCAATCCCGGTCAAGACGGCGGGCGAGGCCCCGGGCACCATCGCCTACGCCAACGCGGTCATGTTCCTGTCGCAGGACGAGGCGAAGCGCGCCGCCTCGCAGCGGTTCATCGCCTTTCTGCTGGAGCCGGAAAACTACGGCCGCTTCCTGAACATGGAGCCGGGTCTGTTCTTCCCGGTCACCACCGATGGCGCGACGGCCGAAACGCTGTGGTCTGACCCGATGGTGCAGAAGTACCGCGCCCAGATCGAGACGATCATTGCAAACAGCGCGAACGGCAAGCTTTTTGGCTTCACCTCGGGTCGGGTGTTCCCGGCAATATCGGCGATCTCGGCGCAGAACGTGCTGGCCGAGACGTTGCAGGCCGTTGTGGTGACCGGCACGCCGGTGGCCGAGGCGGTTGCGGCGGGGCAAGCCCGCATGGCTGCGTTGGCTGAGTAAAGGAAAGGCGGGCGCCGGTGCGGCAGGGAACGCTGGGACTTTTCCTGATCGCGCCGGCGCTGGCGCTGTTGGCGGCCGTGCTGGCCTGGCCGCTGCTCTCCGCGATCATCCTGTCGTTTCAGGATGTGCGGGTGGTGGGGTCAGCGGGCCCCTACGTCGGCTGGGCCAACTACGCCAAGGTGCTGGCCGACCCGGTGTTCTGGCGGGCCGCCTGGCTGAGCCTGGTCTGGGTCGCCGCCAATGCCGCCTTGCAGACCGTGCTGGCGCTGGCGGCTGCGCTGATCCTGCACCAGAAGTTTCCGGGCGTCCGCATTGCGCGGACCTGGATCATCCTCAGCTGGATCGTGCCCACGGTGGTGGTGGTGATGATCTGGCGCTGGCTTTTCTCCACCTCGGGTGGGGTGGTGAACCCGGCGTTGATCGGGCTGGGGGTGATCGACCGGCCGGTCGGGTTCTTCGCCACGCCATGGACGGCCTTTGCGACGCTGGTGCTGATCAATTCCTGGCGCTGGTTTCCCTTCATCACGCTGATGATGCTGGCCGGCCTGACGCGCATCCCCGCCGACCTGATCGAGGCGGCACGGGTCGATGGCGCAGGCCCCTGGAAGCGCTTCACGCGGATCACCTGGCCGCTTCTAGCCCCGACGCTGACGGTGCTTCTGGTGATTGGGACGCTTCTGTCTTTCAACGTGTTCGACGTGATCTGGCTAATGACCTCGGGGGGCCCGGCCGGAGGGACGCGCACCCTGCCCGTCCTGATCTATGAAACCGCCTTTCGCGGCTACCGGATCAGCGAGGCCGCGACGATTGCAGTTCTGGCATCAGTGCTTCTGATGGTTTTCGCCATCTTCGCCACGCGCAAGCTGGCCCTGTCGGGGGACGACCGATGAGACGAACGATTGCCGGGCCAAACCGCTGGGGACTGCTGCTTTGGGCCGGAATTGCCCTGATCGGAGGGCTGGTCGCCCTGCCCTTCTGGTTCGTGCTGACCGGATCGGTCAAGGTGCCGCAAGAGATCATCGCGCGGGTGCCGACGCTCTTCCCCCACAGCTTCACGATGCAGCACTACGACAAGCTGCTCGCTGCATCCGATTACGCGGCCTACATGGCGAACTCGGTCATCGTGGCAGTGGCCTCAACCTTTCTGACGCTGCTTCTGGCGATCCCTGCGGGCTATGCCTTCTTCCGGCTGACCTTTAGGGGCCGTGCGGCGCTCTACCGGGTGATCCTGCTCGCCTATGCCTTTCCGTCGATCGTGGTGCTGGTGCCGCTGTTTGCCATGTTCGCGCGGTGGGGGCTGATCGACAGCCTTGTGGCGCTGGTGCTGGTCAATACCGCCTTTGCCCTGCCTTTCGCGATCTGGATGCTCCGCGCCTTCTTCGCCCAGATCCCGCCCGAGATCGAAGAGGCCGCGCGGATGGATGGCGGCCCGCCCCTCACGGTCCTTCGGCGCATCCTGCTGCCGCTGATCGCGCCGGGGGTGGGGGCGGTGGCGGTCTTTGCCTTTGTCACCAGCTGGACGGAGTATGTCTTCGCCTCGGTCATGATCCTGTCGGACGCGCGGCGCACGGTGCCGGTGGGGTTCTCCGGCATCATCGGGCAATATCAGGTGGACTGGGGGCTGCTCCTGGCTGGTGCAACCCTCGCAATCCTTCCTGTCGTGGCGGTCTTTGCGCTGATCGGGCGGTGGTTCGTGACCGGGCTGACCGAAGGCGCGGTGAAATAAGGGGGCGGCAGATGGGCGAAGTGCGGCTGGAGCGGCTGGCAAAATCATTCGGGTCGACCGAGGTCATCCCGCCCCTGGACCTGACCATTGCGGCGGGCGAATTCTGCGTGCTGGTCGGCCCGTCCGGCTGCGGCAAGTCTACACTTCTGCGGATGATCGCCGGGTTGGAGGAGCCTTCCGCTGGTCGGGTGATCATCGCCGGACGCGACGCCACCGGGCTGGACCCAAGCCGCCGGGGGGTGGCGATGGTGTTTCAGTCCTACGCGCTTTACCCCCACATGACGGTCGCCGAGAACATGGAGTTCGGGCTGGAGATGGCCGGGATGCCCAAGGCTGACCGCCGCGCGGCCGTCGAGGCGGCGGCCCGGACGCTGCGCCTGACCGACTATCTGGCCCGCAAGCCCCGCGCGCTGTCGGGCGGCCAGCGCCAGCGGGTGGCCATCGGGCGGGCCATTGTGCGCAAGCCCGACGTGTTCCTTCTGGACGAGCCGCTGTCCAATCTGGACGCCGAGTTGCGGGTCGAGATGCGGCTGGAGCTGGCGCGGCTTCACCGCGACCTTGGGGCCACGATGATCCATGTGACGCATGACCAGGTCGAGGCGATGACGCTGGCTGACCGGATCGTGGTGATGAACCGCGGCCGGATCGAGCAGGCGGGTCCGCCGGCAAAGCTGTATCATGACCCCGATACGGTCTTTGTGGCAGGCTTTCTCGGCGCGCCGCGGATGAACCTGCTGCCGACCGTCGTGACCGGGCGGCAGGGCACCCGCGCGCTGGTCGATGTGCCTGCGCTTGGGATGACCGGGCTTGCAGTACCCCTCCGCCACGCCGACCGCGACCCGCCCGCCGAGGTGACCCTCGGCTTTCGCCCGGAAGCCTGGGAGGAGCGGGGCGGAATCCCCTTTGTCCTGCGCGCGGAGGTGGTGGAGAACATGGGGGCCACCCGCTATGCCTACTCCGATACCGCTCGGGGCACGGCGGTGGTGGCCGAAGTGCCGCGCGCCCGCGATCTGCGCGTCGGGCAGGACATGGCCTTGCACCTCTTGGCCGAGAGGTGCCATCTCTTCGACCCTGCTGGAGTGCGGTTGTGAAAGTCCTGATCCTGCCTGATACCGCTGCAGCCGCCGACCGTGTGGCGGGTTTGATCGCTGCCTTTCTGGCGCAGGAGCAAAGCCCGGTCCTTGGCCTTGCCACGGGCGAGACGATGCGGCCGGTCTACGCCCGCATCGTGGCACTGCACCGCGCCGGGCGGATGGATTTTGCCCAGGCCACCAGCTTCAACCTTGACGAATACGTGGGGGTCGCGGCGGATCACCCGGCCAGCTTTGCCGCCTTCATGCGGCAGGCGCTGTTCGACCATATCAACATCGACCCCGCCCGTGCCCAGCTGCCCCGCGGCGACGCACCGGACCCGGTGGCCGAGGCGCTGCGCTATGACGCCGCAATCGCCGCGGTTGGCGGGATCGGGCTGCAACTCTTGGGGATCGGGCAGAACGGGCATATCGCCTTCAACGAACCGACTTCGTCGCTCGGCTCGCGCACCAGGGTCAAGACACTGACCGAGGCGACACGTATCGCCAATGCGCCGGCCTTTGCACCTCAGCCTGTGCCGCGCCATGCGATCACCATGGGCATCGCGACCATCCTCGAGGCGCGCGGCTGCCTTCTTCTGGCGACCGGTGCGTCCAAGGCCGCAGCGGTGGCGCGGATGGTCGAGGGCGCGCTTGGAGCGGATTGCCCGGCGACAGCCTTGCAGTTGCACCCGGAAGCGACCGTGGTTCTGGACGAAGCGGCCGCGCAGGGCCTGAAACTGCGCAGCTATTACGAGACGGTTCATCCTTCAGGCGCCGAAGCGCAGCTTGGCTGAGCATGGCGCCAAGCGCGCTGGCTCAGGTCTCCTTGAACGCCGTCCGGAAGTAGTCTGCAAATGGCTTCAGAAGATAGGACAGTGGCGTCCGGTCTGCGGTTTGAATGAAGGCATCCACCGGCATGCCAGGAACGATGTGCACCCCGGTCGGAAGGTGCAGCGGCCCGACATCGATGGCGATTTCGGCCCGGAAGTAGGTCTGGCCGGTCCTGTCGTCGGTCAGGGCATCGGCGGAAACCAGGGCAACGTGCCCCACCAGCTCTCGTGTGGTCTGCGATGGCAGCGACGAGAAGACGAGGCGGACGTTCTGACCGGGGCTGACTTCGTCGACATGGGTGACCGGGACCCGTGCGGCGACCAGCAATGGGCGATCCTGCGGAACAATGAACATCAGCGTGTCTGCCGGGCGGATGACAGACTGCGGTGAGGTGACCTGCAGCGCAAGCACAAGACCGGATGCAGGTGCCCGCACATCAAGCTGCGAGATGCGCTCGCTCAAGGCGCTCTTGCGCTCGGACAACTCCAGTTGCCGCGTGGCGACATCCCGCAGTTCGGTCTCGGCCTTCTCGCGTTGCCCGGTGATCAGGGCGGTGATCTCGATGTCGATTTCCGTGATGCGTCCGGCAGCTTCCGCCCGGGCCGACCTCAGCTCACCCGACCGGCCCTTCAGTTGCGCAAGGTCGCGTTCCAGCGCAAAGACCCGCGCGGAGGGGGTCAGGCCTTTGTCGAGAAGGTCGCGCTGGGTCACCAGTTCCGAGCCGAGGAGGCGGATCTGCGTCTCGACCGCCTCCAGCTGGGACAGAAGTCCCTCCATCTGGCTCTCGATCTGTCCGATACGCGTCTGCCTTTGACCCTTGGCTTGGTTGAGGGCTTCGGCCTGCTTGGTAAACAGGCTGGCCTGGCCCGCCAAAAGCTCGGCTACATCGCCCCGCTCTGCGGCAGCAGCCACAAGCTCACCCGGAAACGCGAACGTGTCGGCTTCGTCGCGCTGAGCCTCAAGCCGCGCCCGCCGTGCAGCGAGTTCAAGAAGCTGGTTCACAACAATCGCCAGTTCGGTCCGCAGCGCGCGGCCGTCGAGGCGCAGCAGGACAGCGCCCGCCGCCACGCCAGCCCCTTCCGTCACCAGGATTTCTGCGACCACACCACCGTCAGGGTGCTGCACCACCTGACGGTTTTGCGAAACCTCAATCTGACCGGGGGCGATGATGGCACCGGAAAGGGTCGTGAACACCGACCAGGCGCCAACACCACCGATGAGAAGCGTCATCGTGACAAACCCCAAAAGCAGCGGTCTTGTCGCCGACCAGTGAGGCACCGGCGCGTTCATTGCGCTGCCCTCGCACTGGCTGGCCTGGAAATCCCGATGTAGTTCTTGACCTGATCGCGCAGCACCTCGTCACGGGGTCCAAAGGCCTTGGGCAGCCCGTCTTCAAGGACCAGCAGAAGATCGCACTCCTGGATCGCCGCCGGACGGTGGGCCATGATCAGGACGGACTTGCCTTCGGCCTTCATCGTCCGGATTGCCGCATTCAACGCGACCGAGCCGGAATTGTCCAAATTGGAGTTCGGCTCATCAAGGATCAGGAGAACCGGGTCGCCGTAGAGGGCCCGCGCCAGCCCGATCCGCTGCATCTGTCCGCCGGACAACCGGCCGCCCGCTGCTGACACCCTTGTGTCATAGCCCTGCGGCAGCCGGACGATCATGTCATGGGCGTCTGCCCGCTTGGCCGCCTCCACGACACTGGCCATATTCTGATCTTCGTCCAGGCGCGCGATGTTTTCGGCGATCGTGCCATCAAAAAGCGTGATCTGCTGTGGCAGATAGCCGATAAGCCGGCCAAGGACGTCCGGATCGTACTGATCGATGGCTGCTCCGTCGAGCCTGACCTTGCCCACCAGCGGGCTCCAGACCCCGGTCAGCGCCTTGGCAAGCGTCGACTTGCCTGCACCGGACGAGCCGATCACCCCAAGCGCCTGTCCAGGCGCAAGCCGGAAGCTTACCCCGCGCAGAAGGGCGCGCTGCTCTCCCGGGGGGCCGACGCTGATGCCTTCGACCTCCACCAGTGCCTTCGGGCGGGGAAGCACGCTGCGCGGCTGCAGCACCGGCACGCGCGACAGAAGTTCGGAAAGCCGGAGCCAGGCTTCGTTTGCGCGTTGCGCCACGGCCCATTGCGCGACGGCCATTTCGACAGGGGCAAGCGCCCGGCCCATGAGGATCGAGCCTGCGATCATTGCACCGGCCGTCAATTCACCCCGCAGCACAAGCCAGGCGCCAAGCCCCAGCATCGCCGATTGCAGGAACAACCGGAATGTCTTCGTCAGCGATCCGACCCCTCCGGCGACCCCGGCCGCGGCGATCCCCTTGGCGAGCGCGCCACGCCGGGCAGTCTGCCAGCGGCCGGAGCCTGCGCCCGACATGCCAAGGGCCCGCACGGTCCCGGACTCGGCCTTCAACTGCTCTGCCATCCGCTCGGAGAGGACCGAGGCGACGCCAGCCTCCTTCTGCAGATCTCTGGACAGGATCTGGTTCAGAACCGTAACGCAGACCAGCACCGCGCCGCCGACGATGGAAAGCCATCCAAGCAGCGGGTGGAAGATGAAGATCGCGGCAATGAAGAATGGGGTCCAGGGCAGGTCCATCAGCGCCAGGAAGACTGGCGCTGCGAGAAAGATCCGAACCGCCTCAAGATCGCGCTGCGCCGTGATCGCTTGCAGGTCGTTTGGCGCGACGGCAGACCGCTGCATCGCGGCTGAAAAGACCCGGTGGTCAAGCCGATCCTGAAACCGCGCCCCGACGATGATCATGACTTCGCATCGGGCGTATTCCAGCACGCCCATGGCGAGAAACAACCCGATGACCAGGATCGAGAGTGCGACCAGCGTCGCTTCGGATCCGCTGCCAAGCACCCGGTCATAGATCTGCAACATGTAAAGCGGGCCGGTCAGCAACAGGGCATTCACGAGGACGCTGAACAGGATTGCTGCAAGGATCAGGCCCGAGGAGGCTTTGCACGCCGATCGCAACTCTTTCACCCCAGCCGGCAAGCTATCTCTGTTCAAGTTCAGCTCCTTGATCGAACAGGCATTCGGT
This sequence comes from Rhodobacter sp., assembly GCA_031425795.1. Lineage (GTDB taxonomy): Bacteria > Pseudomonadota > Alphaproteobacteria > Rhodobacterales > Rhodobacteraceae > Tabrizicola. Next base: position 13,880 of record JANPJZ010000265.1, read on the forward strand.
CACGGCACTCCCGCAGTTGCTGCAAGCCGAGGCAGTGGACGGTCCGGTCAAAGCAGGAAGTCACCCGCCAAGATCGACGTGACGCCAACCAGCTGGACCTCGAAGTCGGCGATCCAGTCGCCGTTGGTATCCGCCCTGACAAGCAGGTCGGACCCCGACGCCGTCACCCAGATCCCGTTGGCCGACGGTGATGTTCCACTGAAGGAAAAGGCCTGATCCCCGGATTGCGCCGTATTCGCGTCGATCCCGCTCAGGTCCAGCTTGTCGATCTTCGAGATGAAGTCGCGGATCACGTCGCGCGACGTACCCACCGCGCTGTCGTCCGACGACCTGAACACGAAGATGTCGCAAGCGGTGTCGATGCCGCCATACATCGTATCCCTGCCCGCGTCGCCCGTGATCGTGTCGGCCCCGGCCCCGCCTGACAGGATGTCTCCGCCAGCGCCCCCGGACAACCGGTTTGCGCCGCTGTTGCCGGTAAGCCGGTCCTGGCCGCTGCCACCTTCCACATTCTCGATGTTGCGGATCGTGTCGGTCCCGTAGCCGGTGTTCTGCGCGGTCGTCACTGACAGGTTGACGAAGGCGCTTGCGCCGCCGCTCACGATCATGGTGTCAACGCCCGCACCGCCGTCCATCAGGTCATCCGCCCCGCCCGGCAAGAACCGGTCATTGCCGTCGCCGCCGAACAGCTGGTCGTTGCCCCAGCCACCGTCGAGCGTGTCATCGCCCGATCCGCCAAACAGCATGTCGTTGCCGTCGCGTCCTGACAGGCTGTCATTGCCGAAATTGCCGTAGAACGCGTTCTCAGCCGACGTGCCCAGGGCCACGTCATGGCCGCTGCCCCCGAGGAAATTCTCGATATTGCGCAGCGTGTCCATGCCGTAGCCGGTATCCTGCGTGGTCGTCACCGCCAGATCGACCCGGCCATTGACCGATCCCGAGATTTCGACCCAATCCCCTCCGGTGCCGCCGTCAAGGTGGTCATTGCCGGAATCCAGTCGCAGCTTGTCGCTGCCGTCGCCCCCCAGCAGCGTGTCATTGCCCCCGTATCCGTTCAGGGTGTCGTTGCCTCCCAGACCGCTGATGTAATTGGAGCCGGTGTCGCCGACCATGGAGTTGGCACCATCGGTGCCGGTCATCAGGGGTACCAGCCCGCTCAGATCACCGCCCCGCACATCCGCGCCTTGCACTTTGGCCACCAGCGGGATGCCGTCATAGGCCCATTTGCCGGCCCAGCTGTCCAGCCCCGAGGCACACCAGAGGTCAACATAGCTTTGCTGCGGGCCGATCTGCCAGATGCCGCCGGGCATATCATCAGCCCCATAGGTTCCGACCACCTTGCCGTTGACCCGGAAGGTAGCCGAGTTTTCGGCCACGGTGACGTCAAAGGTGTTCATGCCTTGCGAGGCATCGAACCCCAGATCGACGATGACCGGGCTGCCCTTGGCCTCGGCAAGCGAGATGTGGCGGCTCGACGCGTCCTCCATGTGGATGTTGAGCTGAACCTTCGTGGTGTCGCTGCCGACAAACTCAAAGTCGAACTCCACCCAGGGCTGGCTTTCCCAGTCAGCGCGATAGGTGAACATGCCGAAGACCGCACCGGGCACCATTTTCGGTGCTTGCGCGGTCCAGCTCCAGGTCCCGGTCGTGGCGGTCTCGGCGGATTGGATCTCGGCACCGTTGAAGGCGCGCGGCGAGCCGGCAGGGGCGGCGTCAAGCACGAGCTCCGTCACGCCCGTGGTCGTCTTGCGGACGTTCTGATCCTCCCAATTCATGATCGGCGTCTGGCCGGCAACCCAGTCAGCCATGAGCCAGCCATCCGCCAAAGGCGGCTGGTGGATGTTGTAAAGCTGCAATTCCGGGTTCGTTAATGCCATCCAGTCAGTCCTTTGTTGTGCAGACATGATGAGACGCCTCCCTCGGTTTGCAGGGGCCGAAGACGTGGGAGCTTTCGGACGAAGTGCGGAGCGGTGCGGGCCATCGGCACCATGGTCCGGATCTTACCGGTTCCTACCCTGCCTCGATTTACACGCATAGGTTGAGTAACGTCAACACACTGGCGCGCACTTTTTTGTGTTTGGCGGGAACCTTTCCGGCGGGACTCCTGTTATTGTTTCCCCTCGCCGACAAAGGGGCACGTCCTTGGAGGGCGGCAAGAGCGGCTACCCGTGCGATGTCCCAAGGCGCATCGCGGTGGAATCCGGCCATGGCAGACGGGACACGTCCCGGCAACTTGTTGACCGCAGCGATAAAAAGGCGTGATGCCACGCAATCTTCGCGTTACACTCCCGTCGTGCGGAAAAGCGTCGGATCCGGTAAGACCGGGCCGGGGCCAAGGCCTTTGGGAAAGTCCCCGAAGGTAGTGGCTGCAGGAAAGGCGCAAACTCGGAGGCGGCAGTGGTCGGCAAGTTCCTTTTCGGGGTGCTCACGGGTGGGGCGCTGGTTGCGGGTGGTTTCGTCGTCGGATCGGCCCTGTTCCCAATGCAGGAAGCCGTCGCTCCCAAGGCACCAGACCCCGCCCCCGCAAGCGCAACCCCCGGTGACACCGCTCCTGTCCCTGCCGTCGAGCCTGCGGCGGCTCCCGAACCCGCTGCCGAGGCGCTGGCGCCACCGCAGCCTGATGCCCTCGCCGAACCCGCCTCTGAACCCGCCCCCGTGGCCGAAGCTCCCGCGCCACCGCAGCCTGATGCCGCCGAACCCGCTCCCGAACCAGCCGCGCCTGCCGCCGTGGCCGAAGCTCCCACGCCACCGCAGCCTGATGCCGCCGAACCCGCTCCAGAACCCGTCGCGCCTGCCGCCGTGGCCGAGGCCCCTGCGCCACCGCAGCCTGACGCTGCCGTTCAACCCGAACCACAGCCCTTGGTCCCCGCTGCCGATGCTGCTTTGGCGGAGGCCCCGGCTGACGCGACCCTGCCCCGGGATGAGAGCGAAAGCGCCGCCGTCGCAAGCAGCGAGCCTGCCACAGCAGTGGCCGACCCCGTAATTCAGCCCGCCACCCCCGCGCAAGAGCCGGCCCTGCCGACAGTGACCGATGCTGCGCCCGTCCTTGAAGCGCAGCCAGCCGCAACCGCCGCAGCCGAGGTTTCCATTCCTCCTGCCGTGGCCGAAGTGCCCCGGCCGTTGCAGCCGCCAGCGCCCCTCAAGCAACTGGACACCGACGCCGTTCTGGCAGCGCTCGACAGCGCTGCAGCCGCCCCCCCGGCCCCCATCGTGGACGCGCCCGTGGCCGAAGCCGCCGTCGCTCCGCCAGCCGCCGAGCCGATCGTCGTCGCCGAAGCCGCGCAGGAGCCCGTGCCCGAGCCAGTTCCCCTCCCCTCTCCAGAACCGCCGCCCGAGCCGGAACCCGTTCCAGCCCCCGAACCCGCGCCAGAACCCGCGCCGGACGCCCCGGCCGCAGACGGGACGCTGCCCCCGCCCGTGGCGGAAAACATGCCGGCCCCGGACCCCGAAGTGGCCGCCCTCCCCGGCACCGCCGCGCCGGCCATGCCCGGCAACCGTCCAGGCAACCTTCCTGTCATCGAGGGTGCCGAGCCGCCCCCCGCCGAGGCTGAGACCCCGGCCGCAATGCCCGAAGCCGAAGTTGCGGATGGTCCGGCCTTCATCCCGGCCCCGGGTCTTTCCGACCAGCCAAGCGGCGTCGTGACTGGCCGCCTGCCCCGCATCGGCGACGTCCCCGCCACGGTCGAGGAGGCCCCCGCGCCCGACATCGCGCCAGCGGATGACCGGCCCATCGCCCAGTTTGCCGCCACTTTTGAGAACCCCGACGCGAAACCCGCCTTCGCCATCGTGCTGATCGACCCGGGCACCGCAGATCTGGACCGCGCGGGCCTCGCAGCCCTGCCCTTCCCGGTCAGCTTCGCGCTTGACCCGATGGATCCCGCAACCCCCGAACGCGCCGCGGTCTACCGGGGTCAGGGCAAGGAGGTGGTGATGCTTGCCACCGGCCTTGCCGAGGGCGGGCAGGCCTCGGATGTCGAGGTGTCCTTCCAATCGATGGCCCAGGCTTTGCCGGACGCGGTGGCCGTGATGGACCTTTCCCTGCCAGCCTTCCAGAACCGCCGCCCGCTGGCCAGTCTGGTGGTGCCCGTGGTGGGCGCGCAGGGGCGCGGCCTTCTGACCTGGGATCAGGGCCTGAACGCCGCCGATCAGGTCGCCCGTCGCGACGATATCCCCGCCGCCGTGATCTTCCGAGACCTCGCCTCCGCCGGAACCGACAGCACCTCGATCCGCCGCGTGCTGGACCGCGCGGTGTTCAAGGCCGGGCAGGACGGGCGCGTGGTGCTGGCGGGCACCGCCTCACCCGAGGTCGTCGCCGCCCTGCTGGAGTGGACGGTCGAAGGCCGCGCCGCCACGGTGGCGCTTGCCCCGCTGACGGCGGTGATGACGGTCGAATGATCGGCTGACCGCCCGGCCGGCGCGTCAGTCGTTGCCGCGCCGCGCAAACATGCCCGCATCCTCGGCGGCGCGGCGCAAGGCGTTGGATTTGTTCACCGTTTCCTGATACTCGGCCTCGGGATCGCTGTCATAGACCACGCCGCCCCCGGCCTGAATATACAGCGTTTCGTCCTTCAGGACCGCCGTCCGCAGCGCGATGCAGAAGTCCATCTCACCATTGGCCGCGAAATAGCCGACTCCGCCGCCGTAGATGCCACGCTTTTCCGGTTCAAGCTCGTCGATGATCTCCATCGCGCGAACCTTTGGTGCGCCGGAAACCGTGCCGGCTGGCAGCCCGGCAAGGAGCGCCGACAGCGCATCCTCGCCTTCGGCGATTTCCCCCACCACGTTCGACACGATGTGCATCACATGGCTGTAGCGTTCGATGATGAAGGTCTCGGTCGGGCGCACCGTGCCGACCTTCGCCACGCGCCCCACATCGTTGCGGCCAAGGTCCAGCACCATCAGATGCTCCGCCCGTTCCTTCGGGTCGGCCAGCAGGTCCGCCTCCAGCGCGCGGTCTTCCTCTGGCGTAGCCCCGCGCTTGCGGGTGCCGGCAATGGGGCGCACCGTCACCTCGCCATCGCGCAAGCGGACGAGGATTTCCGGCGATGCCCCCACAACCTGAAAGCCGCCGAAGTTGAAGAAGAACATGAAGGGCGAGGGGTTGGTCCGCCGCAAGCTGCGGTAGAGCGCGAAAGGCGGCAGTTCGAACCGCTGGGCCCAGCGCTGGCTTGGCACCACCTGAAAGATGTCGCCTGCGCGAATGTAGTCCTTCGCCTTTTCAACGGCCGCCTTGTAGCCGTCCGGCGTGAAGTTCGACTGCGGCGCCCCGACGGGCGCCACCTCGCCCAGGTCCCGCGCGGCAGAGGGTGCGCGGTCCAGATCGCGCAAGCTGTCCATCACCCGCTCCGCCGCCTGCGCATAGGCCGCCCGCGCCGACAGCCCGGAGGCGACCCAGGCCGGCGACACCACCGTCACATCGCCCTTCACCCCGTCCAGCACCGCCACCACCGACGGCCGCATCAGCACCGCGTCCGGCAGGCCCAGCGGGTCAGGGTTCACGTCCGGCAGATGCTCCACCAGCCGGATCATGTCATAGCCGAGATAGCCGTAGAGACCCGATGCCACTGGCGGCAGCCCCTCCGGCATCTCGATCCGGCACTCGGCAAGCAGGTCGCGCAGCGATTGCAGGGGATGCCCCGGCAGATCGGCAAAGGCCTGGCGGTCGAACCGTGCCTCGCGATTGATGGAGGCGGTGGTGCCCCGGCACTGCCAGATCAGGTCCGGCTTCATCCCGACAATGGAATAGCGGCCCCGGATCTCGCCTCCGGTGACCGATTCCAGCATGAAGGTTTCGGCCCGGGCATCGCCCAGCTTCAGCATCAGGCTGACCGGCGTATCGAGATCCGCCGCGATCCGCGCCCAGACCACCTGATTGCGGCCCTCGGCCCAGGCCGCCTCGAACGCGGCAAAACCGGGCGACAGCTGCATCAGGGCAGGCTCGCGTGGACGGCGTTGATCACCGCCTGGTCGATGCTGATGCCAGCCTCCGCCGTCAGCGCCGTGGTGAAGGCATTGAAGGCGTCCGAGGCGATGGCCTGCTCTGCCTGTGCCACCAGGGCCGCACGCAGCGCCTCGGCATCCGCGCCTTCGGTGGCGGCGGGCAGGATGCGGTCAAGTGCCACCACTGCGACAAAGCCCTCGGATTCGATCACCCGCACATCGCCCTCGGCCATGGCAAAGACATCGCCCAAAAGGCTTTCCGGCGTATCGGCGATGAAGCCGTCACGGGCGATTTCCGGCGTGACCTCGACGATTCCGAAGCTGCCGATCGCGGCGCCGCCCTCGACTGCGGCCTTGATTTCGACCGCGCGTTCGGAAAGCGCCTTGGTCAGTGCCGCAGCGCGCCACGCGGTCGTCACAGCCTCGCGCGCCTCCTCGAACGGGATCGGCGCCGCAGGCACGATCTCGTCCAGCCGCAGCGCGACGAGGCCGCCATCCTCCAGGATCACCGCCTCGGGGAAATCCCCTTCGGCCACCGCATCCGCCGCCGTGCGGAAGGCCGGATAGCCCTCGATCACCTGATCGCCCTGCACACCCGGCACATAGTCGACGGTGGCGAGCGTCAGGCCAGCTTCGGCGACCAGATCCTCAAGAGCTGCTCCACCGGCCAGAAGGTCATCCACGATCTCGACCTTGTCGGCGATCAGCCGGCGTGCGGCATCGGTGCGGATCTCCACCGCAAGCGTCTCGCGGGCTTCCTCGAACGTGGTTTCCTCGGCGGCAAGCACTGCGGCCACGCGGAACAGCGCCGGGCCAAGCTCGCTTGGCAGCGGGCCGGCAACGGCGCCCTCTTCCAGCGTGAACACCGCTTCGCCCGCCTCGCCCAGTTCCTCGCGGGTGATGTCGCCCATGTCGATCGCGTCAAGCGTCAGCCCGCGGGCGGTCACCAGCGCTTCGAAGGTTGCCCCGCCATCCAGCTCTGCCCGCGCGGCATCTGCGGCAGCCTGATCGGGATAGACCAGACGCTCGACCAGACGCCGTTCCGGCATCACGAACTCATCGATCCGGTCCTCGTAGAGCTGCTTCAGGACGGCGTCGTCAACCGGCTGGTCGACGGCAATCGCCTCGGGCAGCAGGCTGGCATAGGTGATGCGCTTGGCTTCGGGCCTGGTGAACGTGGCAATGTTTTCGCTGTGAAAGGCGGTCAACTCGGCCTCGGTCGGGTCCGGCACCGGTGTCACCAGATCAGCCTCGGCCAGCTGCAGCATGGTGAAGCCGCGCCGCTCTGCCACCCAGGCGTAAAGCGTGTCGGTCAGCGCCGTGGGCGCGGCAAAGCCGCCGACGACCACACCCTGCAACAGCTCCCGCGTCACATCGCGGCGCAGGCCCGCCTCGAATTCCACCTCGGTCTGGTTGTTGCGGTCCAGCGTGAAGCGATAGGCCTCGCGGTCGAAGGTCCCGGCCACGCCCTTGAACGCGTCCATCGTGACCAATTCCGACGCGACAACCGCATCGCCCACCGAAAGCCCGACCCGTTCGGCTTCGTTGTCCAGCGCCGCCCGCGTCACCAGACCCTGCAGCACCTGCCGGTCAAGCCCGAAGGCCAGCGCCTCCTGCGACGAGATCGGCTGCCCCAACTGCTGCGAGAAGGCTCCGACCTGACCCTGGAAGGCACGGGCGTAATCATCCGCGCTGATCTCGATGTCACCGACCGAGGCCACGGTCGAAACCCCGCCCGAAAAGCTGGTCACGCCAAAGCCGCCCAGACCCAGGATGAGCATGCCCATCATCACCCAGACGGCAGCCTCCTTCGCCTTGCTTTTCGGGCGCTTCGCGTCGTCGTCCGGGGTCTTGGCCATGGGTCCGCCTTTGGGTGTCTTTGCCAACGGTGAATAGTGGGAAGGCTGCGGATGGGCAAGATCAAGATCACCCGCCCCCGCTTCGGCCCGGTCAAGCTTGCGTCAGGGCCGGAACGCCGCCAACCTGCGGAACAGCTCGGCAATCCCGGTCGCATCCACATTGGCAAAGGCGATGCGGATCTGCTGCTTGCCGTCGGGTGAGCCTTCGGGCAGGAACATCGTCCCCGGCAGCATGAGGATCGAGGCTTCGCTGACCAGCCGCTTGCACAAGGCGTCCGAAGCCATGTCGAAGGGATGCTCGACATAAGCGAAATAGGCGCCGCAGCCCAGAAGCTTCCAGCCCTTCAGCGCGGCAAAGCCTTCCATCATCGCCCGGCGGCGCGACAGGATCTCGTCCCGCTCCCCCGCGACCCATTGCGCCAGGTTCTGCATCCCCCAAAGCGCCGCGATCTGGCCCAACTGGCTGGGACAGATTGCGACGGTGTCGAGGAACTTCTCCACCTCGGCCAGCCGGTCGGCCCCCGCCACGATGCAGCCCACCCGGTGCCCGGTCAGCCGGTACGCCTTGGAGAAGCTGTAAAGCATGACGACCGTATCCGCCCAGTCCGGGTCGGCGAACAGATCATGCGGCCGACCACCAAGCTCTACCGAGTGGCGGCTGTCGAAATCGCGGTAGGTCTCGTCGATGATCAGCGCAAGACCATGCAAGCGGGCAAGGTCGCGGAAGGCGGCGACGGTTGCGCCGGGGTATTCAACGCCGCCCGGGTTGTTGGGCGTGACAAGCACGATGGCCCGGGTCCGCGGGGTGATCAGCGCCTTGGTCGCCGCCGCATCGGGGATCAGCGTCGGGCCTGCGTTCAGCGGCACCGCCGTCACTCCGGTCATGTCCAGCCACATCTTGTGGTTGAAATACCACGGGGTCGGCAGGATCACCTCATCCCCGGCGCCGGCGAGGGTCGCCATCACCGCACAGAACGCCTGGTTGCAGCCTTGGGTGATCGCCACCTCATGCGGGGCAATCGTGCCGCCGTAGGCCGCCGAGAACTGGGCCGCGATCTCTTCGCGCAGCGCGGGCAAGCCCAGAACCGGGCCATAAAGATGCGCGTCCGGATTGTTCAGCGCCGCATCCGCCAGCGCCTGCCGCAGGCCAAGGGGCGGGCTTTCGACCGGTGCGGCCTGGCTTACGTTGATCAGCGGGCGGTCCGCAGGATGCGTGACGCCCACCAGCCAGCGCCGCGCCTCCATCACCGGGGGCGGCTCGGTCAGGGCGAAGGCGGGGTTCAGGGGCAGGGTCATGGCAAAACTCCTCGTGCGCTTCGCTTCTCGTCGTGGCGCGCCCGGCGATGAGCGCATGTAATGCGACGAAGAGCGGTCAGTCTGTCCCGCGCATCGGCTGGACATATTGCAGCGCCATGTCCCAGGGAAAGAAGATCCATGTGTCCTGGCTGACTTCGGTGATGTAGCTGTCGACCATCGGCTTGCCCGAGGGCTTGGCATAGACCGTCGCAAAATGCGCCCGTGGGTAAAGCTTGCGGACAAGTTCCAGCGTCTTGCCGGTGTCGACCAGGTCGTCCACGATCAGGATGCCTGTTCCGTCGCCCATCAGCACCTCTTGCGGAGCCTTGATGACGCGGGCTTCGGTCTGGGACTGATGGCTGTAGCTTTTCACGCTGATCGTATCGACGACCCGGATGTCCAGCTCGCGGCTGACGATCATGGCGGGCACCAGGCCCCCGCGGGTGATCCCGACGACCGCCTTCCACGCTCCGCCCTCACCCGGGCCCTTGCCGTCCAGCCGCCAGGCCAGTGCGCGGGAATCGCGGTGGATCTGGTCCCAGCTGACGTGAAACCCTTTTTCATGCGGCAGACGGTCAGCGGACATGTGGCCCCTCCTCAGGTGACGGCGATCTTCAGGCCCAGCAGGGCAAGGATCCCGCCGAAGCTGCGATCGATGGTGGTCTTGAAACGCGTACAGGCGCGGCGCGGCGTGGCATACGAAAAGGCGCGGGCAACGGCGATGGTGCAGGCAAGCTCGTTCATGAAGACCGCCAGCAAGAGCAGAGCGATCCATGGCAGGCTGGTGCCCGGCGGCACGGTCGAGACGAAGACCGCGCCGAAAAAGACCGCCGGCTTGGGGTTGGCAAGCTGGGTCATCACCCCCAGCCGGAAGGCCGCGCGCGCCGTGGGGGGTGTCGCTCCCTCTTCGGCCAGGACGAGGGGCTCGGCGGCATGGCGCCACATCTGGAGGGCGATCCAGCACAGGAACAGGCCCCCGGCGATCTTGAAGCCCCAAAGGAGCGCGGGCGCGATCCTGAACACGAGAGCCAGGCCGAACAGCGCCGCCACCGCCCAGACCAGCGCGCCGACCCCGATCCCGACCGAAAGCCAGACGCCGGTGCGAAAGCCTTGCGTCACGCCGGTCCGCGCCGCCATCAGGATCGCGGGGCCAGGGCTTGCCGCTGCCAGAAGGTGGATGAACCAGGCCGTGGCGAAGGCGGCAAGCGTCACTGGCCGCCCTCTTTCTTGCTGGCCGCCAGATCGATGTCCGGCGCGTCGATCGCCTTCATTCCCACGGCATGATAGCCCGCATCGACGTGCAGGTTTTCTCCCGTGGTGCCCGACCCAAGGTCGCTGAGCAGGTAAAGCGCGGCCTTGCCCACCTCTTCCTGCGTCACGTTGCGGCGCAGGGGGCTGTTCAACTCGTTCCACTTCATGATGTAGCGGAAGTCACCGATGCCGCTGGCCGCAAGCGTCTTGATCGGCCCGGCGCTGATCGCGTTCACGCGGATGCCGTCCTTGCCCAGATCCTCGGCCAGATACTTGACCGAAGCCTCAAGCCCGGCCTTGGCGACACCCATCACATTGTAATGCGGCATGACCTTTTCCGCGCCGTAATAGGTCAGCGTCAGCAGGCTGCCTCCCGGCCCCATCATCGCCGCAGCCCGCTGGCAGACCGCGGTGAAGGAGTAGACCGAGATATCCATCGCCAGCGCAAAACCGGTGCGCGAGGTGTCGACATAGCGGCCGCGCAACTCGTTCTTGTCGGCAAAGCCGATGGCATGGACCAGGAAATCCAGTTGCCCCCACTCGGCCTTCAGCGCGGTGAACAGCGCGTCGATGCTTTCGTCACTCGCCACGTCGCATTCGTGCAGGATCGGCTTGCCAAGGCTGGTCGCCAATGGCTCCACCCGTTTCTTGAGGGCCTCGCCCTGATAACTGAATGCCAGCTCCGCCCCTTGCGCTGCAACGGCCTGCGCAATCCCCCAGGCGATCGACTTGTCGTTCGCGAGGCCCATGATGAGCCCGCGCTTGCCGTGCATCAGTCCGGTTGACATTCCTGACCCCTAGCCCACCTTTGCATTGTTTTCGACGTGTAGGCGAAGCGGGCCCTTCCTTCAAGGCAGGTCCTGCCGCCTCTGACAAGGAGTTCCCGGGTGGATCGTAACGGCATCTTCGCAGGCAGCGACCCCTTCGTGCTTGCCCAAAGCTGGCTGAGCGAGGCCGAGCCTCTGGAACCGAACGACCCCAACGCCATCGCCCTTGGCACGGTCGATTCCGAGGGGCTGCCGAACGTCCGGATGGTCCTTTTGAAAGAGATCGAGCTTTCGGGCCCTGGTGGCGGCGCCTTCGTCTTCTACACCAACTACGGCTCGCAGAAGGGTCAGGAGATTGCTTCCAGCGGCAAGGCGGCCTTCGTGCTGCACTGGAAATCGCTGCGCCGCCAGATCCGGGTCCGCGGCCTGACCGAACGCGAAGAGGGGCCGCAGGCGGACGAATACTACGCCAGCCGCAGCCTGAAATCACGCCTCGGGGCCTGGGCTTCGGACCAGTCGCAGCCTCTGTCCTCGCGGGAGGCGCTGATGGCCGACGCTGCAAAAGTCGCCGTCACCAAGGGGCCGAACCCCGCCCGCCCACCGTTCTGGGGCGGCATCCGGATCCTTCCGCTCGAGATCGAATTCTGGGCCGACGGTGCGTTTCGCTTGCATGACCGGTTCCGCTGGACCCGGTCTGCGCCGGCGTCAGACTGGCAAGTCCAGCGTCTGAACCCCTGACCGTCACGCCGCGTTACGCAGGCCGGATTGTTGGATTTTCTGCTTGCACCCGGCAAGCGATTGGGCGCATTTGGACCGCTGAGGGGCTCATTCTGGGGAGAAGGCTCTGCACATGGCGGACGACGACGAGGTCATGCAGACAGTGCATGGTCGGGTTAAGTGGTTTGATCCTTCAAAGGGTTTTGGTTTCATAGTTTCCGACGAAACTGACGTGGACATCTTGCTTCACGCAAATGTCTTGCGCAATTACGGCCAGGGATCCGTCGCTGACGGTGCGGCGGTGGTGGTGCGCGTGCAAAAGACGCAGCGCGGCGTCCAGGCGGTCGAGGTGGTTCGCATCGACCCGCCCGAAGGCGTTGTCTTTCCTCTCGCCGAGGAGGCCGGCCTCATGCTGGGCGAGGATATTCTAACCCTGCCGATGGAACCGGCCCGGGTGAAGTGGTTCGACAAGGGCAAGGGCTTCGGCTTTGCCAATGTCTTCGGCCGCAACGAAGATGTGTTCGTGCATGCCGAAGTGCTGCGCGTCTCGGGCTTTGCCGACCTCGCCGCAGGTGAGGCCGTGGCCCTGCGCATCATCGATGGCCGCCGGGGCCGGATGGCGGTCCAGGTCGTCTCCTGGGAGGCCGCGATGCGGGCGTCACCATGAAGCGCGGGTTTGCGCTGGTGCTGGCCATGGGTCTTCTGCCACAGGTCGCGCAGGCTCAGATGGCCTGCGCGACTGACAGGGTCGACCTTCGCCTCCCAAGTGGCATCCAGAGCTTTGCGGTGGAACTGGCCGACAGCCCGGACGAACGCGCACTAGGCCTGATGAACCGGGCCGAGATGCCCCCCGAGGCCGGGATGCTCTTTGTCTACGAAAGTCCGCGCCGGGCGCAGTTCTGGATGAAGAACACCCTGATCCCGCTGGACATGATCTTTGCCGATGCCACCGGCCGCGTCACCCACGTCCATTCCAACGCCATCCCCGGAGACCTTACGCCGATCGACGGGGGCGAAGGCGTCGTCTACGTGCTGGAAATCAACGGCGGGCTGGCTGGGAAACTCGGGATCGTTCCGGGCGCGGACCTCCGCCATCCCGCCATTCCCGCGTCCACCGCCACCTGGCCCTGCGCCGGGTAGGAACCGAAGGCTCACCCCCGCGTTTTTCCAGGCCACAGCGCAAGGGGTCGCCATGCCGAAATATGTCACCATCGGCTACGGCAACAGGGCCGGCTACGACCGCACCCCGCAACCGCTCCGCGAAGCGGCCCACGCCCATGGCCAGACGCTGATCGGCCGGGGCGCGCTGATCGCGATGGTCGGGGCACCCGTCCAGGTCCGCAATGCCGAGGGTTCCGGGGTCGAGACGCTGAATGCCCCCTACATGACGACCGATCTCCCCGTCGCCGGTTTCGCCCTGATCGAGGCGGAGAGCATGGAAGACGCGATCCGCCAGGCCGCCCTCACCCCCTGCGCCATCGCCTACGGCGTGGTTGAAGTCTGGCCCCTCCTCCCATCCGATGACAAGGACGTCTGATGCGCGCGTGAAGGCTTTTCAATCCCGGATATCCCCTGTAAGGGACGTTCGTCGGGGCGTAGCGCAGCCTGGTAGCGCGACGGTTTTGGGTACCGTAGGTCGAGAGTTCGAATCCCTCCGCCCCGACCACTTTTTCCCTCTGCCACTAGATCGGCCAGTTTCCGGGCCAGTCTCACGGGCGGGAAACATCCGAAATCCTGCCTCAGGGACTCTGGTCCCACCTCCCGTCTTGCGACAGACCGGCGCCAGGCACATATCTTGCGGTGAAAGGGGACCTGCATGACCCTCGCCTTTGACCATTCCTACGCCCGTGACCTGCCCGGCACCTATGTGCGGGCCGCCCCGGACGTGGCCCCCGCCCCAGTGCTTCTGGTCCTGAACCAGCCCCTCGCCGATCAGCTTGGCCTGACCCTTACCCCCGACGACGCCGCGCGGTGGTTCTCGGGCGCCGCCCTGCCGTCCGGCGCCGACCCCATCGCCCAGGCCTATGCCGGCCACCAGTTCGGCGGCTTCTCGCCCCAGCTTGGTGACGGCCGCGCCCACCTCCTGGGCGAGATCCTCGCCCCTGACGGGGGCCGCTTCGACCTCCAGCTGAAAGGCTCCGGCCGCACCCCGTTTTCGCGCGGGGGCGATGGCAAGGCCGCCATCGGCCCGATGCTGCGTGAATATCTGATCTCCGAGGCGATGCACGCCCTTGGTGTCCCCACCACACGGTCGCTTGCCGTGGTCGCGACGGGCGAGTCGGTGCGCCGCGAAACCGCGCTGCCCGGTGCAGTGCTCGCCCGCGTCGCCGCAAGCCACCTGCGCGTCGGCACCTTCCAGTTCTTCTCTGCCCGCGGCGATGCCGCACAGGTGAAAGCGTTGGCCGATTACGCCACCGCCCGCCATTACCCCGATCTTGCGCAGGCCGACCAGCCCGCCCTCGCCTTCCTTGACGCCGTCAGCGCGCGGCAATGCGCGCTCATCGCGCAATGGATGGGCGCGGGCTTCATCCATGGTGTGATGAACACCGACAACATGGCAATCTCGGGCGAAAGCATCGACTACGGCCCCTGCGCCTTCATGGAAGCCTATGCACCCGGCACGGTGTTCTCCTCGATCGATCATCAGGGCCGCTACGCCTATGCCAACCAGCCGCTGATCCTTGGCTGGAACCTTGCGCGCCTGGCCGAGACGCTGGTGCCCCTGCTGGACGCCAACCCCGACCGGGCCATCGAACTTGCCAACGACCGCCTGTCCGGCATCGCCGCGCGCTACCGGACCGAGTGGCTCGCCGTCATGCGCCACAAGCTTGGCCTTGTGGGCGAGGACGCTGGCGATGCCACTCTCGCCGATGACCTCCTGACCGCGATGGAGGGTGCCGACTGGACGCTGACCTTCCGTCGCCTCGCCGACGAGGCGATGCTCCGCCCCCTCTTCCAGGACTTCACCGCGATGAAGGCCTGGCTCCCCCGCTGGCGCGCCCGCGCGGGGGACGGAGCAGCCGAGCGGGTGGCAAGGGCTAATCCCGCCGTGATCCCCCGCAACCATCAGGTCGAAGCGGCCCTGACCGCGGCGACGGCGGGCGACATGGCCCCGTTCCACGCCCTGCTTCAGGCCGTGCAGGAACCCTTTGTGGAGCGCGAGACCTACATGCTGCCCGCCCCGACCGGTTTTGGCGACTACGTCACCTACTGCGGCACCTGACCGCTCGTCGTTCGACTTCGTCTCCTCCTCGCCACCTCCGCGAGGAGTGACGAAGTCATCGACGAGCCGTCCCGCAAGATTGACGGCCCCGCCCTTCCCCGCCAGTGTCGGAGCATGGCCGACCGCTCCGACATCCACGACCGCCTTGCCGCCAGCCTGCGGGCTGCTCGCAAGGCGCGTGGACTGTCGCTCGATGCCGCCGCGCAACTGTCCGGGGTCAGCCGCTCCATGGTCAGCCAGATCGAGCGCGGCGAATCCTCGCCCACCGTCGCCACGCTCTGGGCGCTGACCCAGGCGTTGCAGCTCGATTTCGCGGGCCTCCTGGAGGGCCGCCCCGCCCCCGGCATCGAGGTCATCCGCGCTGGCACCGCCCCCGTCATCCAGCGCGGCGGGGTGACGATCCGCATCCTCTCCGCCCCCGAAACCATCGGCGCGCATGAGGTTTACGATCTGGTCTTCGCCCCCGCCGCGCGCCTGACCTCGGACGCCCATTCCCCCGGCTGCCGCGAACATCTGACCGTGCTGGAAGGGCGGCTGACCGTCACATCCGGCGAAGCGGTCGATACGCTGGCGCCCGGCGACGTGGCCCGCTACCCAGCCGACCGTAGCCACGAGATTGCCGCCGAGGGCGGGGCCGCACGGGCGATCCTGATCGTGCAGGACAGCTGAGCCGCAGGACGCGGGGGTTTCACACCCCCCGCACCCCCGTGGGATATTTGTGCAGAAAGAAAATCCGCTTTCACGGAAGTATGTCCGCTAAGTTGACGGAATGCCCTGGGCCTGCGATAATCTATGAAACCGGGAGGAAGCTTTCATGTCGGACAAAGCCGCATTTCTTGACCACATCACCGCGAACCTTGCCGGGATCGAGGCCGATGGCCTGACCAAGCGGGAGCGTCTGATCACCAGTGCGCAAGGCGCGTATGTGGGGATGGCGGGGCGGCAGATGCTGAATCTCTGCGCCAACAACTACCTTGGCCTCGCCGACGACCCCCGCCTGATCGCCGCCGCCAAAGCCGCAATGGACGACCACGGCTTCGGCATGGCCTCCGTCCGCTTCATCTGCGGCACGCAAGACATCCACCGCCAGCTTGAGGCGCGGCTGGCGGGCTACCTCGGCCACGACGACAGCATCCTCTTCGCCGCCTGCTTCGATGCGAACGGCGGGTTGTTCGAACCGCTTCTTGGGCCCGAGGATGCGGTGATCTCGGACGCGCTGAACCACGCCAGCATCATCGACGGCATCCGGCTCTGCAAGGCGAAGCGCTACCGCTACGCCAACTCGGACATGTCCGACCTTGAGTCGCAGTTGAAAGCGGCCCGCGCAGATGGCGCCCGCTTCATCCTGATCGCCACGGACGGCGTGTTCTCGATGGACGGCTTTTACGCCAATCTGCCGGAACTCCGTGCCCTCGCAGACCGTTACGGCGCAATGGTGATGGTGGACGACTGCCACGCCACAGGCTTCACCGGCCCCAAGGGCGCCGGCACCCCGGCCCGCGCGGGGGTGCAGGTCGACCTCCTCACTGGCACGCTGGGCAAGGCGCTCGGCGGCGCGCTTGGTGGCTATATCGCCGGGCCACAGCCAGTCATCGATCTTCTCCGCCAGCGGGCACGGCCGTACCTCTTCTCCAACGCATTGCCCCCCGCCATCGTCGGCGCAGCCCTGGCCGCAATCGACATCGTCGAAGCCGCCGACGACCTGCGCGCCCAGCTTGCCGCGAACGCGGACTACTGGCGCGCGGGCCTGACCACCGAAGGCTTCACCCTCCTGCCCGGCACCCACCCGATCATCCCCGTCATGCTTGGCGACGCGAAGCTCGCGCAAGCCATGGCCGCCGACCTCAACACCCGCGGCGTCCATGTCGCCCCCTTCTTCTTCCCCGTCGTCCCCAAAGGCCAGGCCCGCATCCGCACCCAGATGAATGCAGCCCTGACCCGCGACGACCTCGACTTTGCCCTGCAAGCCTTCACCGAAGCCGGAAAAGCCACGGGAGTCCTCAGATGACCAACCAGATGAAGACCCTCGTGAAGTCGAAGCCCGAACCCGGCCTCTGGATGGAGGCCCGGTCCGTCCCCGAGATCGGCCCGGATGACGTCCTGATCCGCATCAACAAGACCGGCATCTGCGGCACCGACATCCATATCTGGAACTGGGATGACTGGGCGCAACGCACGGTTCCGGTTCCGCTGGTGACCGGCCACGAATTCGCGGGCGAGATCGTGGAACTGGGCCGCAACGTCGAAGGCCTGACCCTTGGCCAACGCTGTTCCGGCGAGGGGCACCTCATCGGCAAGACCTCGCGCCAAAGCCGGTCGGGCAAGTTCCACCTCGACCCTGAAACCCGCGGCATCGGCGTCAACGAGCCCGGCGCCTTCGCCGAGTATCTGCGCCTGCCCGCCTTCAACGTCGTCCCCCTGCCCGACGCCATCGACGACGAGATCGGCGCGATCCTCGACCCCCTCGGCAACGCCGTCCACACCGCCCTTTCTTTCGACCTGATCGGCGAGGATGTGCTGATCACCGGCGCAGGCCCCATCGGCATCATGGCCGCCGCCGTCGCCCGCCACGTCGGCGCGCGGCATGTCGTCATCACCGACATCAACCAGGCCCGCCTCGACCTCGCGGCCCAGGTCGCCGACGTGATCCCGGTCAACGTTGCCACGACCGACCTCCGCTCGGTCTATCCCTCGCTGAAAATGTCGCAGGGCTTCGATGTCGGGATGGAGATGTCCGGCAGCCAGCAAGCCCTCGACCAGATGGTCGAACACATGGTCATGGGCGGCCGTATTGCCATGCTGGGCATCCCGCCCGGCAAATCCCCGGTCGACTGGAGCCGCATCGTCTTCAAGGCCATCACCATCAAGGGCGTCTACGGGCGCGAGATCTTCGAGACCTGGTACAAGATGATCGCCATGCTGGAAAACGGCCTCGACATCCGCCGCGTCATCACCCACCGCTTCCCGGTGGACCGCTTTATCGACGGGTTCGACGCCATGCGCTCCGGGCTCTCGGGCAAGGTGGTGCTCGACTGGGGGCGGAGTGACCGATCAGCTTAAGCAACCCTTGGTTGTAACCATCCGAAGTGCGAACACACCGTTTCCAATTGCGGCACAGTCGCGCCAGAGGGACACATCTAGTAGGCCCCGGGGGAGCATACCGCTGACCGTGGTAAGGGCGCGACCGCGGCGTTAAATATCCCGCTTTTCCTGTGACGAAACTGTGTGAAACGAGCGACTTGCGCCCTGGAATGACCTTGGAAACTCCCCCAGTCCTTTACCTTTTGGTAACCCTTTCCCCAACACCCTGACCAGAGGGAACGGGTGAGGTTCATCGTGGACGGCAGCTTGTACGAAGACCGCACCGCAAGAGCGGGCGGCAGGGTCGGCGTGGGCCTCGTGACGCCCGTGCTGCTTGCAGGGGGGTCGGGGACACGGCTCTGGCCGGTTTCGCGGGCAAGATTCCCAAAGCAGTTCGTGCCGCTGGTCGGTGATGAAAGCCTGTTTCAGGCCGCCGCTCGCCGCTTCGACGCCCCGGGCTTTGCCACGCCGCTTGTGGTCACGGCGGAAGACTTCCGCTTCATCGTCGCCGAACAGCTGGACGAAGTGCGGGTCGTGGCCCAGACCGTGCTGATCGAACCCCTCCCCCGGAACACTGCGCCTGCCGCGATTGCCGCAGCCTTGATGCTGGCCACCACCGAACCGCAGGCGCTGATGTTGCTGGCACCCTCGGACCAGCTGATCCCCGATGCGGCGGCGTTCCGTGCCGCCGTCGATCAAGCCGCCATCGCAGCGCGCGACGGGCAGATCGTCACCTTCGGCATCGCCCCCACCCATGCCGAAACCGGCTACGGCTGGCTGGAATGCGGCCCGCTCAGCCACCCCGGGGTCGAGGGCCTGACCCGCTTCATCGAAAAGCCGAATGCCGAGGTCGCCGCCAGCCTCCTGGCCGACCCGAACTGCCTGTGGAACGCCGGTCTTTTCCTGATGCGCGCCGACGTGCTGATTGCCGCCGCCCGGACCCACGTCCCCGCGATCCTTGCCGCAGCCGAGGCATCGCTTGCCGCCGGCGAAGCCGATCTGGGCTTTGTCCGCCTTGCGGCAGGGCCCTGGGCCGACATTCAGGACATCTCGGTCGATCATGCGATCATGGAACATGCCACGAACCTGT
>JANPJZ010000266.1:0-2553 GCA_031425795.1 Rhodobacter sp.
CAGAGGAGGCGCTGCTGGGCACCACCGCGAACGCCGCCCGCGCCCTTGGCCTTACCGACCGGGGCTGCATCGCTGCGGGCCTGCGTGCCGATCTCTGCATCTGGGACGCCGACCACCCGGCGGAACTGAGCTACCGCATCGGCGCGACACCGCTTCACGCCCGGATCTTCGGAGGCCGTCTTGACACCTGAAATCCTGATCCCCGGCCAGGTCTCCCTGCACCAACTGGAGCGTATCTTCCGGCATAACCTGCCCGCATGTCTGCACGACAGCGCCCGCCCCGGCATCGAACAGGCCGCTGCCCATATCGCGAAGGCGGCCAGCGGCAGCGTTGCGGTTTATGGGGTGAACACGGGCTTCGGCAAACTCGCCAGCATCAAGATCGCGCCGGAAGATACTGAAACCTTGCAGAGAAACCTGATCCTCAGCCACTGTTGCGGCGTGGGTGAGCCGATGCCGGAAGACGTGGCCCGGTTGATGATGGTTCTGAAACTTCTGTCGCTGGGGCGTGGGGCCTCGGGCGTTCGGCCCGTCATCGTCACCCTGATCGAAGACATGCTCGCCCACGGCATCACGCCCGTGATCCCTGACCAGGGGTCAGTGGGAGCCTCCGGCGACCTCGCCCCCTTGGCCCACATGACTGCCGTGATGATCGGCCACGGCGAGGCGACGGTTGACGGCATCATCAAGCCCGGTGCGGAAGCCCTTGCGATGAAGGGGCTTTCTCCCCTCACGCTTGGCGCGAAGGAGGGCCTCGCGCTGATCAACGGCACCCAGTTTTCCACCGCCTACGCCCTCGCCGGCCTCTTTCACGGCTGGCGCGCGGCGCAGGAGGCGCTGGTGATATCCGCGCTGACGACCGACGCGATCATGGGCTCCACCGCCCCTCTGGAACCCGAGATCCACGCCCTGCGGGGCCAGCCCGGCCAGATCGACGCCGCTGCCTTCATGCGAGTGCTGCTGGCTGGATCGGCGATCCGCGAAAGCCACCGCGAGGGCGATACCCGCGTTCAGGACCCCTACTGCATCCGCTGCCAGCCGCAGGTCACCGGGGCGGCGATGGACGTCCTCCGCATGGCGGCCCGGACGCTGGAAATCGAGGCGAATGCGGCCACTGACAACCCCCTCGTCCTGTCGGATGGCCAGATCGTCAGCGGTGGCAACTTCCACGCTGAACCCGTTGGTTTCGCTGCGGATATGATCGCCTTAGCCTTGGCCGAGATCGGTGCCATCGCGCAGCGGCGGGTGGCCTTAATGGTCGACCCGACGCTGAGCTTCGACCTCCCGGCCTTCCTGACCCCGAAGCCCGGCCTCAACTCCGGCCTGATGATCGCCGAGGTGACGACCGCCGCCCTCATGTCCGAAAACAAGCACCTCGCCCATCCGGCGGTGATCGACAGCACCCCCACTTCTGCCAACCAGGAGGACCATGTCAGCATGGCCGCCCACGGCGCGCGGCGGCTGCAGCCGATGATCCGAAACCTGAACGTCATCCTCGGCGTCGAAGCGATGTGCGCCGCGCAGGGCCTGGAGTTCCGCGCGCCCCTGAAGACCTCCGCCCCCCTGCAATCCGCCCTCAAGGCTTTCCGGGCCGAGGTCCCCGCCTTGACCGACGACCGCTACCTCGCCCCCGACCTCGCCCGCGCCGCCGCCCTCGTGGCCAAAGGCTCCCTTTCCCAAGCTACCGGTATCGCCCTTCCAGCTCTCTGATTTCATCTGTCCCACAAATATCCTCTGGGGGTCCGGGGGGCGAAGCGCCCCCGGGGTCTCCACCAGCGATGGAGCCCGACCATGACGAACCCCCGCCACAACCAGCGCGACATCTACCCCCCGACCGGCCCCGAGAAAACCGCCAAGACCTGGGGCGCTGAGGCGGCGATGCGGATGCTGATGAACAACCTGCATCCCGACGTGGCCGAGAACCCGCATGAGCTGGTGGTCTATGGCGGGATCGGCCGCGCCGCCCGGACCTGGGAGGATTTCGACCGGATCGTCGCAGGCCTGAAGGACCTGGAGGCGGACGAGACGCTGGTCGTCCAGTCTGGCAAGCCTGTCGCCATCGTGCGGACGCATGTGGATGCGCCGCGGGTGCTGATCGCGAACTCCAACCTCGTGCCGCATTGGGCGACCTGGGCACATTTCAACGAGTTGGATCGCAAGGGCCTGATGATGTACGGCCAGATGACCGCCGGGTCCTGGATCTACATCGGGACGCAGGGGATCGTGCAGGGGACCTACGAGACCTTTGCCGAGGCAGGGCGGCAGCACTATGAGGGCTCTCTGAAGGGCCGCTGGATCCTGACCGGCGGGCTTGGCGGGATGGGGGGTGCGCAGCCCCTCGCGGCAGTTATGGCGGGGGCCTGCTGCCTGGCGGTGGAGGTCGACGAGACCCGCATCGATTTCCGCCTGCGCACCCGCTACGTCGACGCGAAGGCGCGCACGCTGGACGAGGCGCTGGCGATGATCGTGGACTGGACCTCGCGCGGCGAGGCGAAGTCGGTGGGGTTGCTGGGGAACGCGGCGGAGGTGTTTCCGGAACTGCTCGCCAGGATG
>JANPJZ010000267.1:0-5558 GCA_031425795.1 Rhodobacter sp.
GGCGGCGGGTCGGTGCTGCTTTGGGACCGCGGCACCTGGGAGCCCGTGGGCGACCAGGCCAAGGGCTATGCCAAGGGGCACATGGAATTCGCGCTGACGGGGGAGAAGCTTCACGGCCGCTGGCATCTGGTGCGGATGCAGCCGAAGCCCGGCGAGAAAAGTGAAGGCTGGCTGCTGATCAAGAGCGAGGATGAATATTCACGCCCCGCCGGTGCCCCGGACATTCTGGAGGAACGCCCGGAATCGGTGAAGACGGGGCGGCTGATTGGCGAGATTGGCGACAAGGCTGCGCCGAAGCGGAAGCCGCAGGCCGAGGCTGCGGGGGCAAAACCCAAGGCCGCAAAGCAGCGGACGGGGGGCGAGGTTCCGGAGTTCATCCCGCCGATGCTCGCCAGCCTGGTTCCCGCCACGCCGCAAGGTGCGCGCTGGCTGCATGAGATAAAGTTTGACGGCTACCGCCTGCAGGCGCGGATTGCTGGCGGAAAGGCACGGCTTCTGACCCGCAGCGGCATCGACTGGACCGAGCGGTTTGGCCCCGCCATCGTGAAGGCTCTGAAGGGCCTTGGCGTCGACGCGGTTCTGGATGGCGAGTTGGTGGTCGAGACGGCGTCGGGACTGTCGGATTTCTCGGCCCTGCAGGCGGACCTGAGCGCGGCGCGCAGCGACAGGTTCATCTATCATGCCTTCGACCTGATGTTTCTGGATGGCGTGGACCTGAGGGCGCTGCCACTGGTGGAGCGGAAGGCCTCGCTCCAGCGGGCGCTGGAGGGTGTGGAAGGTCCGGTCCGCTACGGTGACCACTTCGCCGAAAGCGGGCAGATGGTTCTGAAACACGCTTGCCGGCTTGGGTTGGAGGGCATCGTCTCGAAGCTGAAGGACAGCCCCTACCGGACAGGGCGGAGCAAGTCCTGGGTCAAGTCCAAATGCTCGGCCCGGCAGGAGTTCGTGATCGGCGGGTTTGCGAAGTCCACGGTGTCGGATACGGCGATCGGATCGCTGGTGCTGGGGGTGCATGAGGGCGGCAAGCTGCAGCATGTCGGCCGGGTGGGCACCGGTTTCACAAATGCCGTGGCGCAGGATCTGCATAAGCGGCTTACCGGGCTGGCGGTGAAGCAGAGCCCGTTTTCGGAACGACTGAAAGGTGTGGCAGCGCGGGGGGTGCAGTATGTTCGCCCCGAACTGGTGGCGGAAGTCGAGTTCCGCGCCTGGACCGGTGACGGGCAGTTGCGCCACGCATCGTTTCGGGGGCTGCGCGAGGACAAGGCGGCGAAAGATGTGCAGCGCGAGACGGCACCTGCGGCAAAAAAGGAGCCGGTGCCGAAACGGACGGTGACGCTGACGCACCCTGACCGCGTCTACTGGCCCGGCGAGGGGGTCACGAAAGAAGGGCTGGCCGATTACTACGCCGAGGTCTGGCGCCATATCGCACCGCATATCCTCGGGCGGCCTCTGGCGCTTTTGCGCTGCCCTACGGGGATCAACGGGCAGGCCTTCTTTCAGAAGAACATCTGGAAGGGATTGAACCGCCACATTGCCTTGCTGCGCGATCCCTCGGACGGAGACGGGCCGCCGCTGATAGGGGTCAACGACCTCGACGGGTTGATGGGCCTGGTGCAGGCGGCGGCGCTTGAGCTGCATCCCTGGGGCTCTACGGTGGCGGATTGGGAACGTCCGGACCGCATCGTCATGGACCTTGACCCGGGCGACGGCGTGGCTTGGGAGGACGTCATCCTGGCAGCCGAAGACGTCCGTGCGCGGCTGGAGGCGGTGGGGCTGGCGGCATTCGTCAAGACGTCGGGCGGGAAGGGTCTGCATGTCGTGGCACCGCTGAAGCCCAAGGCGGAATGGCCGGCGGTCAAGACCTGGTGCAAGGCCTTTGCGGACAAGATGGCCAAGGACGCGCCTGAAAAGTATGTGGCGACAGTCACGAAGTCGAAGCGGCAGGGCAAGATCCTAATCGACTATCTGCGTAACCAGCGTGGCGCGACGGCGGTCGCGCCCTATTCAACCCGCGCACGGCCGGGTGCAGCGGTTTCAACGCCGGTGGAGTGGACGGAACTCGGGCCGGGACTGGGACCGGACCACTTTACCGTCACTACCCTGCCAGCGCGCCTTGTCTCGCTGGCCCGCGACCCTTGGGCGGAGTTCTTCGAGGCGGCTGTTCCGCTGCCGAAAGCGCATTAGCGGCTGCGCTTCGTTTCGGACGCGAGGCTGCGTTTCAGGGCCTCGGTGATGCTGATGACCTTGCCGGTTTCGGCAGGGGCCTCGGTGGCCGGTTTTGCAGCCTTGGCCGATTTCTTCGGCGCCTTGCGCTTGGCTGCGATGATCTCGCGCAGGCGGTCCTGAACGGGGTCGACCACCACTTTCGGGTCCCACGTATCACTGCGGGTGTCGATCAGCTTGGCGACCAGTTTCACGAGAGCGGGGTCAGGCTTTTCATCCTGGACCTTGGCGAAATAGTCTTTCGCCGCGCGCACCTCGTCGCCGTAGCGAAGCGTCCAGACGACGATGCCCCGGCCCCGCGGTTCCAGCAGAACCGCCCTTTCGCGGCGATAGAGAACCACGCGTGAGATGCCCACGGTGGATGTGGCGGTCATCGCATCGCGGATGACGCAGAAGGCTTCGGTGCCGACATCATCGCTTGGAACGAGGTAGTGCGGCTTGTCGTACCAGACCCAGCCGATCGAGCCGGCGGGAACGAAGCTTTCGATATCGATGGTGCGGGTGCTTTCAAGAGCGACGGCGTCCAGCTCCTCTTCCTCGAGCAGGACATGGTCGCCCTCGCTGCGTTCATAGCCGCGTGCCTCGTCCTCTTCGCCCACGACCTTGCCGGTCTTGGCATCCACGTATTGGCTGACGACGCGGTTGCCGGTCTTCTGGTTGATGGTGTTGAAGCGAAGGCGTTCGCTGTCGGTCGTGGCAGGCGCCATGGTGACGGGACAGGTCACCAGCGAGAGCTTCAGATAGCCTTTCCAGAATGACCGTGGCGGCATTGTCCAACTCCTTGCGCAGCCCGTTTTGGCGGGACTTCGGGCTGATGTGCCCAAGCCGGGAGTGAACGTGGTGGCGGCCCGCCGGGTTCCCTTGTTGGCTTCGCTGCGCTGTTCCTGACTTGGGAACAATCCCCCAGCTCGCGGGTTCTTTGCGTCAGATGCCGAATCCCCGGCAAATCACAGTTCGACGGAGCAATCCCATGGCGAAATCTTCGCAAAAGCGCGACGCGGCACCGAAAAAGGCCGAGGACAAGGCACCCGAGGCCAAGGCAGCCCCCAAGGCCGAGGAAAAGTCCGCCGGCAAGAAGAAGGCGGGCGGCAAGAAGTAAGTGCTGCCCTGTGTGGTCAGGCGTGTGCCGAACAGCGGACACGCCTGACCATACGCCATTCCCGCAACATTCGAACTGCAACTTCGTAGGAGAAGATCATGAAGAAATTGCTTATGACGACCGCGATCGTCACTGCCCTGACCGGACTTCAGGCCTTTGCGCAGACCGCTCCGGCGACTGACGGCGCTGTAGACGGCACGGGTGCGGCAACTGTCGACGGGACTGCTGGCACGGATACCGGCACGCAGACCGGTGCATGGCCCGAGCCGACCGTTCCCGAGGGTTTTGCCCGCGACGACGTGCCCTTGACCGTGGATGAGCTGATCGGTGCAACGATCTATGACGTGGCCGGCGAGTCGATGGGTGACATCCATGACCTGGTAATCGGATCGACGGACGCCGCGGTTACTGGCGCGGCAATGGCGCCTGAGACCGGAACGGCTGCAACTGGCACCGCCGCAACCGAAGCCACCGGAACTGCAATGACCGGAACCGAGCCTGCCGCTACCGATGCCGCAGAGACCGATACCGCCACTGCGACCACTGGCGACGCGGCCGCAACCGCGCCGGCAACCGAGACTGCAACCGATACCGCGACGGATACGGCCACCGACCCGGCCACGGACGTAGCGGACTCTGCGACTGCGCCGGCCGAACCTGCGGGCACGGAAGCTGAATCGACCGCGGACACCGGGGCAGCCGCTACCGGAACAGCCGAAACCGGGACTGCTGCGACCGGAACCGCTGAGACGACGGCGACCACCACCGAGGCCGACGTGGCTGCGGATGCGGACGCTGCTGCAGGGACGGGCACGGAAAGCTCCACCGCAACGGACACCGGGGCGGCGGCGGAAACCGGCACCGCCGGGACCGATATGGCTGCGACGGGGACGGAGCCTGCTGCAACAGGCGAAGAAACCGTGGAAACGGATGGCCAGATCACCCACGCGATCGTTGACATCGGTGGCTTCCTCGGGATGGGGCAGCACCGCGTTGCAGTGCCCGTCAGCGATCTTGCAATCTATCGCAGCGGATCGGATGTCCGGGTCTACCTGCCCTGGTCGCGTGAGCAACTGGAAGCGCAGCCCGAGTATGACGAGAATGATCCGAGCTCGCTTGGGCAATCCATGATGCCGCAGCAGGGATAACCCGCCGCGTCACGAAGACGAAGGGGCCCGGCAGGAATGCCGGGCCCCTTTGCATCTGGGACGACTGCGCTGCGCTGAAGCTCTGCGCAGTCGGCTTAGTTGTTGCCGTCGGTTCCAGCACCGGAAGGCTCGGACGGGTCGGCCTGCGGGGCGGGCGTGATGACTTCTGGCGTGGTGGTGGAGACCGGAGTGTCGGTCGGTGCGTCGCTTGTCGCCGGGTCGGACTGGCCGAATTCGTACAGAACGAAATAGGCGAAGATCGCGCTGACGAAAAGCAGGACCACGATGATGCCGATAAGGGGGCCGCGGTGGCGGCGTTTCTGGCGCTCGAGGTCGGTGTGGGGCGCGGACATGGGAACTCCTGTGGTTCAGGCTTGGGTTTTGCTGGTGATGTTCTGCGACAGATCGTGCAGGTCAACGTCGGGCGTCGGCTGCTGCGCGCTGCCGGGAGCGCCGGCGGGCAGATCCGCGTCAGGATCGGCGTCGCGCGGGTCGGGTTCAAGCCCGTAGGCCACGCTTGCCGCGATCTCGGCTTCGGCTTGGGTCCAATGCTCCTCGTGCTGGCCTTCAGGGCGGCCTGCCAGTTCCCAGATCTGCTCGGCCCACTGGCGAATGCGGTCGATGGTCTTTCCTTGCATGGTTGCCTCGGCTTTCTTGGCCCGTCGCGTGGGGCGGTGTTGGGACAGGATGTGCCGTGCCGCCTGTCGGTCACGCCCTCCCCCCTTGCCTGCGGGCGCCGGGGGTCTGGACTGGGGTCAACCAGCGGGCGGGCCGATTGTTCCAGCAGCGCCGGGTGAGGGTGTGCTGGCGGATGCAAGGGAACATCGGGCGGGTTGGCGCGTTGGGTTCACGACCGCTTTTCGGAAAGGATGAACCGATGAACCGCGACATTCCAAGCTTGGCACAGCAACCGAACCTGCCGCCAAACCCGATGCCGGAAAACCCCACGCCCGCCTATCCCGAAGACCCGATGCCGGGTCCGATGGAAGATCCCGGCACTGATCCGGCCCCCGACATCTATCCCGATCCGGTGCCGGAGCCCTCGCCCGACCTTTGGCCGACGCCGGGAAACGACCCGTCCAGCCCAC
>JANPJZ010000268.1:0-3960 GCA_031425795.1 Rhodobacter sp.
CTGGTCCGTCGGCCGGACATGGCCCGCGCGGGCATAGGCCAGGGTCGCTGTCGCGGCCCCGAAGGTGCCCTGCAGCTTGTTGGTGGCCAGCGCCTCGACCGGCGAGGCCCCGGCCAGAAGGAGGGCAGGGACGGTGATCAGGCCGCCACCGCCTGCGATGCTGTCGACCACCCCGGCGCAGAACGCGGCGAGGACCAGCAGTAGGGCCAGATCGGTGGCAATCTCGAACATCCTTCGGCTTGTCGCCGCTTCATGCGGCCGGGGCAAGGGGCTGCCGCCTCGGGGGCCATCGAGGCCACGCTCGGCGGCGTTGCCACGGAAGGGCAATCAGGCGGTGACGGAGTGGATGGCGGGCATCAATGGCGTCGAAAGCTTGTGGAGTTACGCCAGACGCCGCCACCAGGACTTCAACGGCCGGAGTCACGAGGTCTTCCCCGTCTGGGAGACCCTTTTGTGAGAGGTTATTTTTTTGCTCTTTTCTCAAATACTCTCGGGGGCCGGGGGGCGAAGTGCCCCCGCCGACCGAGGAGAAGCGCGCAAGCGCGACGACGAGACAAAAGGCTTGCGCCTGAAGGGCGCTCTTTCAGATTGCCGCTGATTGGGTTTGCGAGAGGTCGAGGCGCCGGAAGACCCGGCCGACTTTCCGTCCATCCGACAGGGCATATTCCGGCTCCTGCCCGATGTCGCAAAAGCCGATCCGCGCATAGTAGGCAAGGCCGGGCACATTGTCGGCGCGGATGACTGCAAAGATCTGCCTGGTGCCCCGGGCGCGCAGCCGCTGGCAGGTGAGTGTGAACATCAGGCGTCCCGCCCCCTTTGCCTGCAGGCCGGGTTGCACGAATGTGCCGATATGCTCTTCGCCCTCATGCATCCCGACCGACTGCCAGCCGACGACCCGCCCGGCGTCCTCGGCGATGACAGAGGACAGCACGTCAGGCCCGTCGATGTAGTCTTGCCGGACCACTGCCGCGCTTTTCGGCACCTCATGCGCTGTGGTCCCACCGACCGCGATGACGGCGCTGAGCACCTCGGCCATTGCAGCGGCGGCTTTGGGGCGGGCGTCGCGGATGATCATGCGGCGAACTCCTCACGACCGTAGCCTTGCAGGTAAAGGAGGGCCGTCAGGTCACCGTGGTTTACCCGGACCGCACAGTCGGCCTGCACTTTCGGCTTGGCATGGAGTGCCACACCCGTTCCGGCCGCAAGCAGCATGGGCAGGTCGTTCGCCCCGTCACCTACGGCAAGCGCCTGCGCCGGGGTGGAGCCCAGCCGGGCCGTGATCTCGTGCAGTGCCCGCAGCTTTGCTTCCTTGCCGAGGATCGGCTCGGCCACTTTGCCGGACAGCTTGCCTGCCTCGATTTCCAAAGTGTTGGCGTGGTGTTCGTCAAAGCCGAGTTGCGCCGCCACTGCGCCCGTGAAGGCAGAGAAGCCGCCCGACACCAGCGCCGCATGCGCGCCGTTTGCCTTCATCGTCGCCAGCAGCATCCGCCCCCCCGGCATCAGCGTGATCCGGTCACGCAGCACCCTGGCGATCACCGTCTCGGGCAGGCCTTCCAGAAGCGCCACCCGTTCCCGCAAGGCCGCCGCGAAGTCAAGCTCTCCGTTCATTGCGCGCGCCGTGATCCCGGCCACATGCGCGCCCACGCCCGCCTCGTCCGCCAGCTCGTCGATGCATTCCTGCTGGATCATCGTGCTGTCCATGTCGGCGATCAGAAGGAGTTTCCTGCGCCCTTCGGAGGCTTGCACCACCATGTCGATCCGCAGTGCCTGCAGGTTTTCCCAGACCTCCCAGCGGTTGGCTGGCATCGCCTCGACGGCAAACTCTGCGGCCACGCCCGGATCAAGCCAGATCGCCGCACGCCCGCCCCAGGCATTGCGCAGGGACTCGAACAGCACCCGGTCAAGCACGGGGGTTTCGGGATTGGTCAGCAGGGTCACGGTGAACATGGGGCGCAGGTTTCCGATCGTAAACAGGAGTGTCGCTTTTGCGCGACGATGTGGCGCATTACCGCGATTTTTCCGCTTGCGCCAGAGCGGGCGGGCCATTACCCACGGCCTTGGGACACCCTTCCCCAACGAAGGGCTTTTAGCTGGAAGGCTACCATGACAGATCTGACCCCCCCGGCAAAGCGCCCGGCAAATCCGCGCTTTTCCTCTGGCCCTTGTGCCAAGATCCCCGGTTATTCCGTTGATATGCTTGCCGACGCGCCTTTGGGCCGGTCGCACCGTGCCGCTGTCGGCAAGGCGAAGCTGCGCGAGGCGATCGACCTTA
Organism: Rhodobacter sp.; assembly: GCA_031425795.1. Lineage (GTDB taxonomy): Bacteria > Pseudomonadota > Alphaproteobacteria > Rhodobacterales > Rhodobacteraceae > Tabrizicola. Next base: position 2,273 of record JANPJZ010000268.1, read on the forward strand.
CCCGCGAAATCCTTGGCGTGCCGGCCGACTACCGGATCGGCATCGTCCCCGCCTCTGACACGGGTGCAGTCGAGATGGCGATGTGGTCGCTTCTGGGCGCCCGCCCGGTGGAGATGCTGGCCTGGGAGTCCTTCGGCGAAGGCTGGGTGATCGATGCCGTAAAGCAGTTGAAGCTGGACGCCACGGTGCGCGTCGCGCCCTACGGACAGATCGTGGATTTCGGCCTCGTCGATTTCGACAAGGATGTGGTCTTCACCTGGAACGGCACGACCTCGGGCGTCCGCCTGCCGAACGGCGATGCGATCCCGGCCAGCCGTCAGGGCCTGACGATCTGCGACGCCACCTCCGCCGCGTTCGCGATGGACCTGCCGTGGGACAAGCTCGACGTCACGACCTTCTCCTGGCAGAAGGTTCTGGGCGGCGAAGGCGCGCATGGCGTCATCATCCTGTCGCCCCGCGCGGTGGAGCGGCTGGAGACCTACACCCCCGCATGGCCGCTGCCGAAGATCTTCCGGCTGACGGCCAAGGGCAGGCTGATCGAAGGCATCTTCGCCGGCGAGACGATCAACACGCCCTCGATGCTGGCGAACGAGGATTACCTTGTTGCGCTGAAATGGGCGAAGTCCATCGGTGGCCTGCCGGCGCTGGTCGCCCGTGCCAGCGCGAATACGAAGGTCGTCCACGACTTCTGCGCCCAGAACGCCTGGATTGCGAACCTGGCGGAGGACCCGGCGACGGCCTCGACCACATCCGTCTGCCTCAAGTTCACCGACCCGCGCATTACCGACGGCGAGGCTTTCGCCAAGGCCGTCGCCAAGCGGATCGAGAAGGCCGGTGCGGGCTTTGACATGGGGGCCTACCGCGACGCGCCCCCCGGGCTGCGCATCTGGTGCGGATCGACCGTGGAAACGACAGACGTCCAGGACCTCATGCCCTGGATCGCCCACGCCTTCCACGCCGAGATCGCGGCGCTGGCGCAGGCGGCTTAATTCGCGGTGTCATCCCCGCGAAGGCGGGGACCCAACTTCCTGTTTTCAATTCACCTGGGCCCCCGCCTTCGCGGGGGTGACAGGTCCCGAAAGGATCCACATAATGGCCCCCAAAGTCCTCGTATCCGACGAACTCTCCGAAACCGCCGTCCAGATCTTCCGCGACCGGGGGGTGGAGGTGGATTACCTCCCCAAGCTTGGCAAGGACAAGGACGCCCTTGCCGCTATCATCGACCAGTATGACGGGCTTGCCATTCGCTCGGCCACCAAGGTGACCGAGAAGCTCCTCGCCGGTGCCACCCGCCTGAAGGTGATCGGCCGCGCCGGGATCGGGGTCGACAATGTCGACATCCCCGCCGCCTCGAAGAAGGGGGTCATCGTGATGAACACGCCCTTCGGCAATTCGATCACCACGGCGGAACATGCCATCGCAATGATGTTCGCTGTCGCCCGGCAATTGCCGGCGGCCAATGCCTCGACGCAGGCAGGAAAGTGGGAGAAGTCGAAGTTCATGGGGGTGGAGCTGTTCAACAAGACCCTCGGCGTGATCGGGGCCGGCAACATCGGTGGCATCGTCTGCGACCGGGCGGTCGGGCTGCACATGAAGGTCGTGGCCTATGACCCCTTCCTGTCGGAAGATCGTGCCAAGACGCTTGGCGTGACAAAGGTGGACCTGGATGAGCTGCTGGCGCGGGCCGA
>JANPJZ010000269.1:0-12016 GCA_031425795.1 Rhodobacter sp.
GCAACGTGCCCCTGCTCCTCTGGATCCTGCTTTCCTACGTCATCCTGTCCGAAACGACCCCCGCCCCGAACGCCTTCAAGGTGACCGAGGCGATGACCGCCGCCGGCGAAAGCCCCGCCGCGTCCATGATCTTCTGGGACACCGTGGCAGTGACGAACCGGGGCAGCAACGTGGCCCTTCCGCTGATGGGCTGGCAGCTGACCACCCTGCTTTTCGTCGTGGCGCTCAGCGTCTTCGCCGCATGGTACGTCAACCGCAAGTCGGTGCGCCGCCTGCAGGACGAGGGCATCGACCCGGTCTCCGGCTGGACCATCCTTGCCATTGCCGTTGTCCCACCGATCCTGTTGCTGGTGGTCGGCGCTGGCTGGATGTACGCTCTCACCTTCCTTGTTCGCCTCGCCATACTGGCGCTCGTCCTTTATGGCACTTGGGCTGCGCTGCGCAGCGTCACCTCTGCCATGCCGCTGTTCGTGGGCCAGCTCGTGCGCGTGATCGGCCTCGTCGTTGTCGGCGCGATCTGGATGTTCATGATTGCCCCGGCCCTCTGGGCCACTGTCTTCGCGTCGCTGAACCTGGACCCCAGCTTTGCCTCCTTCGTCCCGATGGAAGTTCCGGTCCTCAAGGGCTTCAACTTTCAGGGCGGGCTCCTGATCGCCCACAGCTTCACCGCGATGCTGATTGCCCTGTCGCTCTACACCGCTGCCTTCATCGCCGAGATCGTCCGTGCCGGCATCCAGGCCATCAGCCGCGGGCAGTCCGAGGCAGCCTTCGCCCTGGGCCTGCGCCCCGGCCGGACGATGAACCTGATCATCCTGCCCCAGGCGCTGCGCGTGATCATCCCCCCGCTGATTAGCCAATATCTGAACCTGACCAAGAACACCTCGCTTGGTATCGCCGTCAGCTACCTTGACCTGCGCGGCACGCTGGGCGGGATCACCCTGAACCAGACAGGGCGAGAGCTGGAGTGCATGCTTCTGATGATGCTGATCTACCTGACGATCAGTCTTATCATCTCGTCGCTGATGAACGCCTACAACTCCTCCGTCCAGCTGAAGGCGCGCTGAAATGGACAAGCACTTTGCCCGCACCGACATGCTGCCTCCGCTGCCGCCGCCGATCACGGAACGCGGCGCGGTAAAGTGGCTGCGCGAGAACCTGTTCTCCACGCCGTTCAACATAGCGCTGACGTTGCTTGGGGTGGCCGCGATCTACTACCTTCTGTCAGCCTCCCTACCCTGGTGGCTGAACTCGGTCTGGAACGCCAACTCGCTAGGCGAGTGCCGCGACATCGTGACCGCCACCGCGGGAGAGGGCGCGACCGGCGCCTGCTGGGCTGTGGTTCGCCAGTGGTGGGGCGCCTTCACCTTCGGCTTTTATCCGCCCGAGCACTGGTGGCGGCCAATCCTCGCCTTCGGGTTGCTGTTTGCCGCGCTGGCACCGGTCCTGTTTGCCGGGCAAAAGCGGAACCTTTCCATACTTCTGGGGGTCGTTGCGGTTTTCCTGATCGTGACCTTGGCCCTCGCTGAAGCCCCGACCGTCCCCTTCGTTCTTTCCATCCTGCTCTTGGCTGCAATGCTGGGTGTGGCCCAGATGATGCCAGGCAAGCTTCTATGGCTCACCCTGATCTACCCTGCGCTGTGCTTCTGGCTACTCTGGGGCGGGTCGGTCTGGTCACCAATAGTTGCCATGGCCGGGTTCGGCATCCTCTACGCCGTGTTCCGCCTTGCCTCGCCACTGATCGGCCTGTCGCCCGCGGCGGGTCTGGGCGTTCTGGCAGCCGTGCTCTGGTGGCTTTATCTGGACATCCCGGTTGTTGGCGCGCTTCAGTCGATCATTCCCTTCGGCATACCTTTGGTCAACTCCGACCAGTTCGGCGGCTTCCTGCTGGCGATCGTGATCGGCGTGACCGGAATCTCCTTCTCGCTTCCCATCGGCATCTTGCTGGCGCTCGGGCGCCAGTCCGACATGCTGATCGTCAAGACACTGTCCGTGGGCTTCATCGAGTTCATCCGGGGGGTTCCCCTCATCACCCTTCTCTTCACCGCCTCGCTTCTGCTGCAGTACTTCCTGCCGCCCGGGACGAATTTCGACATCATCCTGCGCGTGATCATCCTCGTCACCTTCTTCGCCGCCGCCTATCTGGCCGAGGTGATCCGCGGTGGCCTCGCCGCCCTGCCAAGCGGGCAATATGAAGCGGCCGATGCGCTCGGCCTCGACTACTGGCGTGCACAACGGCTCATCATCCTGCCGCAGGCGCTGAAGGTCTCGATCCCGGCGATCGTCTCCACCTTCATCGGCCTGTTCAAGGACACCACGCTCGTTGCCTTCGTCGGCCTGATGGACCCGCTGCGCGGCGTCACCACGATCCTGCGCGCCGACATCAACTGGAAGGGCATCTACTGGGAGCCCTACATCTTCGTCGGCGCCATCTTCTTCCTCATCTGCTTTGGCATGTCCCGGTATTCGATGTACCTGGAACAGAAGCTGAAGACCGATCACCGCTAGGGACACATCATGGCTGAAGCTTCAAGAATGCAGGTCACGGACGAAGTGGCGATCCAGATTGCCGGCATGAACAAGTGGTACGGCACGTTCCACGTGCTGCGCGACATCAACATGACCGTCCAGCGGGGCGAAAGGATCGTGATCTGTGGCCCCTCCGGCTCTGGCAAATCCACGCTGATCCGCTGCATCAACCGGCTGGAGGAACACCAGCAGGGCCAGATCATCGTCGACGGGACGGAATTGACCAACGACCTGAAGAACATCGACAAGGTGCGCTCCGAGGTCGGGATGGTGTTCCAGCACTTCAATCTGTTTCCCCACCTGACGATCCTCGAAAACCTGACGCTGGCGCCGATCTGGGTTCGCAAGACCCCGAAGAAGGAAGCCGAGGAAACGGCGATGTACTTCCTCCACAAGGTCAAGATCCCCGAACAAGCGATGAAGTACCCCGGCCAGCTTTCCGGCGGCCAGCAGCAACGCGTCGCCATCGCGCGGTCGCTCTGCATGAAGCCCCGGATCATGCTCTTCGACGAGCCGACCTCCGCCCTTGACCCCGAGATGATCAAGGAGGTGCTGGATACCATGATCCAACTGGCGCAAGAGGGGATGACCATGATCTGCGTGACCCACGAGATGGGCTTTGCCCAGGCCGTTGCCAACCGGGTGATCTTCATGGACCAGGGCCAGATCGTCGAACAGAACGAACCGAAAGAGTTCTTCAACAACCCGAAATCCGACCGGACCAAGCTTTTCCTCAGCCAGATCCTTGGGCACTAGCCGCCGACACCGGGCGCGCACCGGAATTCTGGAAAATTCCGGACCGGAGCCTTCAAAGGCTCCGGTGCGATTTCTTCCAAGAAATCGCGGTGCTATCCCTTGACCCGCGCCAGCAGTTCTTCGACCTTCGGGCCCAGCCCCTCCACGATCAGCCGTACACCCTCGGGGTTCGGGTGGATGCCGTCCGGCTGCATGAAGACCGCCAGGGAAGCGGGATCGGCCGGGTCCGCGCCCGCGGCCCGCAGCCCGTCGAAGAAATCTCCCGCCAGCACCGCCCCATATTGCGCCGCAAGCTCCACATACATCCCGTCGAACGCCGCCTTGTAGTCCGGCCCGAAGTTGCCCGGCGCGGCCAGCGGCACCAGCAGCACCGGCAGCCCCCGCGCCTGCACCTCCTGCAGGATTCCCTCCAGGTTCGCCCGCGACCCCGCCGGGTCCAGCCCGCGCAACAGGTCATTGCCCCCCAGTGTGACGATCACCGCATCCGCCTCGGGCCCCAGCGCCCAGCCCACCCGTGCCAGCCCCCCTGCCGTCGTGTCGCCCGACACGCCCGCGTTCTGCACCACCACATCCGCGCCCTTCGCCTTCAGCCAGCCCTCCAGCTGCGGCACCAGACCGTCGCCCTGATCGGCCAGCCCGTAGCCCGCCGTCAGACTGTCCCCGAGTGCCACGATCGTGACAGGTTCGGCCAAAACGGCGCTGGACAGGGCGAAGACTGCAACTGCAGCATTGCGCATTTGCCGCAACGCGCCATATCCCCTGAAGACAACGACCCGAAGGACCTGCCCCATGACCGACTCCGTCCTCGCGCTTACCGACGCGCGCCTGACCCTTGCCGGCAATGCCGGCCCGGTGGAGATCCTGAAGGGCATCTCGCTTGAGATCGCAAAGGGCGAAACGGTGGGCTTGGTCGGTCCGTCGGGGTCTGGCAAATCATCACTCCTGATGCTCATGGGCGGGTTGGAACGCGCCACCGGCGGCAAGGTTCTGGCACTTGGCCAGGATCTCACCACGATGGACGAAGACGCGCTCGCCCGCTTCCGCAGGGGGAATATGGGGGTTGTCTTCCAATCCTTCCACCTCATTCCCACAATGACCGCGCTTGAGAACGTAGCGTTGCCGATGGAACTGGCCGGGGTGGCCGACGCCTTCTCGCGCGCGCAGGCGGAGCTGGAGAGTGTTGGCCTTGGCCACCGGGTCGATCACTACCCGGCACAGCTTTCCGGCGGCGAACAGCAGCGTGTGGCCCTCGCCCGCGCCGCCGCCCCCCGACCCGCGATCCTGTTGGCCGATGAACCTACCGGCAATCTTGACGGCGCCAACGGTCAGGCAATAATGGACATGCTTTTTGGCCTTCGCGACCGTCATGGCGCAACGCTGGTCCTTGTGACCCATTCGCCCGAACTTGCCGCCCGCTGCGACCGCGTCATCCGGCTGGCTGACGGCCTTCTTGCCCCCGATGCCCTTGCGAAAGCCGCCGAATGAGCCTCGCCCTCACGATTGCCAGACGCGAACTCCGGGGCGGGCTGCGCGGCTTCCGCGTCTTCCTCGCCTGCCTCGCCCTGGGTGTTGCCGCCATCGCCGCTGTCGGCACGCTGCGCACCGGCATCCAGCAGGGCCTGACCGATCAGGGCGCCGTCATCCTTGGTGGCGACGCTGAAATGCGTTTCACCTACCGCGCCGCGGATCAGGCGGAGCGCGCCTACATGGACGGCATCGCCACCCGGGTGTCCGAGGTCTACGATTTCCGCTCCATGGCGCTGATCGAGGACGACCAGGCCCTCACGCAGGTGAAGGCGGTCGATGACGGCTGGCCCCTGACCGGAGCCGCCCAACTTGATCCCGCGATCCCGGTGGCCGAGGCTCTCGCCGACCAGAACGGTATCCCCGGCGCGCTGATGGACCCGGTCCTGATCAGCCGGCTTGACCTTGCCATCGGCGACGCCTTTCGCCTGGGCACGCAAACCTTCCGCCTGACCGCCGCCCTCACGCGGGAGCCGGACAGCGCCTCCACCGGCTTCGCCCTCGGCCCCCGCACCGTGGTGCGGACCGACGCACTGGCAACGTCCGGCCTCCTTTCCGCCGGATCGCTGTATGAGACCCGCTACCGCCTGACCCTGCCCCCCGCCACCGACCTGCAAGTGCTGGAGGATCAGGCCGAGGCGCAGTTCCGTGACAAGGGCATGCGCTGGACCGACAGTCGCAACGCCGCCCCGGGAATCGAAGGCTTCGTGGACCGGATCGGCAGCTTCCTCGTTCTCGTCGGCCTCGCGGGTCTTGCCGTCGGGGGCGTCGGCATCTCGGCGGCGATCCGCAGCTATCTGGACGGCAAGACCGAAACCATCGCCACGCTGAAAACCCTCGGGGCCGAAGGCGGCCTGATCTTCCGCATCTACCTTTGGCAGACTGCGCTCCTGTCTGCGCTTGGCATCGTCATCGGCGTCGTCCTCGGGGCCATCGTCCCCCTGATCGCCGCGCCCTTGATCGAGGCGTCGCTGCCGTTCCCCGCCACCATCCGCCTGTCGCCCTCGGCGCTGGCCGAGGCGGGCTTTTACGGCGCGCTCTCCGCCCTGATCTTCACGCTTCTGCCGCTTGCGCGCACCGAACGCATCCGCCCTGCCGCGCTTTACCGGGGGGGTGCCGGCACGCGCGGCTGGCCCCGCACGCCCTACCTCGTGGCGCTGGTGGTCCTGTCCGTCACCCTGATCGGCAGTGCCACCTGGCTGTCCGGCATCCCCGAACTTGCCCTTGGCGCGGCGGGGGGCATCCTCGGCTCGCTCCTGATCCTGTCGCTGGCCGCACTCGGCCTGCGCCGTGCCGCCCGCCGCATCGCCCGCACCCGGGCCACCCGTGGCCGCCCGGCCCTGCGGGCAGCACTTGCCGCCATCGGCGCGCCACGGTCTGACGCCACCTCGGTTATCCTCTCGCTCGGCCTTGGCTTGTCGGTGCTGGCGGCGGTTGGGCAGATCGACTGGAACCTCCGCGCCGCCATCGCCACTGACCTGCCCACCCGCGCGCCTGCCTTCTTCTTCGTCGACATCCAGCCCGACCAGATCGAGGACTTCCTTGACCGCGTCACCAACGACCCCGCCGTGACCGAGGTGGAAAGCGCTCCCATGCTGCGTGGTGTCGTCAACCAGATCAACGGCCGCCCCGCGCGTGAGGTTGCCGGCGACCATTGGGTCGTGCGCGGTGACCGTGGCATCACCTACTCTGCCACACCGGGCGAAAAGACCCGCATCACCGCCGGCACCTTCTGGGCCGAAGACTATGTGGGCGAGCCGCAGATCAGCTTTGCCGCTGAAGAGGCAGAGGAGATGGGCCTTAAGCTGGGCGACACTCTCACCGTCAACATCCTTGGCCGTGACATCACCGGCACCATCACCTCGTTCCGCGAGGTCGATTTCTCCAACGCCGGCATGGGCTTCATCATGTCGATGAACCCCAGCGCGCTGTCTGGCGCGCCGCACACCCACATCGCCACCGTCTACGCCCCGCCCGAGGCCGAGGCGGCAATCCTGCGCGATGTCACCAAGACCTGGACCAACGTCACCGCCATCCGCATCCGTGAGGCCGTGGACCGTGTGGCCGAGGCGCTTTCCGCCATCGCCACCGCCACCGCCTGGGCGGCAGGGGGGACGCTTCTGACCGGCTTCATGGTGCTGATCGGTGCTGCCGCCGCAGGCGAACGCGCCCGCATCTACGAATCCGCGATCCTGAAGACGCTGGGCGCCACGCGCGGCAAGATCCTGTCCAGCTTCGCGCTGCGCTCCGCCCTCATGGGCGCGGCGGCGGGCGTGGTCGCTGTCGCCGCAGGTGGCATAGCGGGCTGGGCGGTGATGACCTTTGTCATGGATACGACCTACCGGTTCGAGCCGATCTCGGCCCTCGGCATCGTGGTCGGTGGCGTTCTGGCAACTTTGCTCGCAGGCCTCGCCTTCGCGCTCCGCCCGCTTGCCGCCCGCCCGGCCCGGACGCTGCGCGCACAGGACTAGGCCGGGTTCCGCTCGTCGATGACTTCGTCACTCCTCGCTGGCCGCTCCGACGAGAAGACGAAGTCGCACGAGGAGGGACAGCCACTATCCGAAGAACCCCGGCCCCGCCTTGCCCAAAAGCTCATCGGCCAGCGCCTGGCCCATCGCCGGACCGTCTGCCGCCAGCCCGCGCAGCTCACCGCCGACCGAAGCCGACCCGTCCGGCCGCAGCAACTCGCCCCGCAGCCACAGCGCCCCGCCCTCAAGCACCGCCAATCCGGCAATCGGCGTTTCACAAGATCCGTCCAGCCGCGCGAGGAAACTCCGCTCCGCCGCCAGCCGCTGCCCCGTGGGCCCGTCATGGATCGCCGCCAACAGCGCCGCCACACGCAGGTCCGCCACCCGCCGCTCGATCCCGATCGCGCCCTGCGCGACCGCCGGCAGCATCTCTGTCACATCAATGGGCCCACGCGCCACCGCCGTCATCCCCAGCCGGTTCAACCCCGCCATGGCAAGGAACGTCGCCTGCGCCACGCCCTCCTCCAGCTTGCGCATCCGGGTCTGCACGTTCCCCCGGAACTCCACCAGCTTCAGGTCCGGCCGCCTCAGCGCCAGTTGCGCCCGCCTGCGCAAGCTCGATGATCCCACCACCGCCCCAAAAGGCAGGTCCGCCAGCGACGGCACCCCTGGTGAGACGAACGCATCCCGCACGTCCTCGCGCGGCAGATAGCAGTCCAGCACCAGCCCCTCAGGCTGCACCGTCGGCATGTCCTTCATCGAATGGACAGCGATGTCGATGCCGCCCTCCAGCAGCGCCTCCTCGATCTCGCGGGTGAAGAGGCCCTTCCCCCCGATCTCGCGCAGCGCCTTGTCCTGGATCTGGTCTCCCATGACCTTGATCACCACGATCTCGAACGCCTCATCCGGCAGCTTGAAGGCCGCCCCCAGACAGCGTCGCACCTCATGCGCCTGCCACAGCGCAAGGGGCGATCCACGGGTTCCGATCTTCAAGGGGCGGGCGGGGGAGGGGAGGTTATCGCTCATGCCCCAAGGCATAACGCTGTCAATCAAGGCTGACAACTCTTGACAACCACTCGCCCCCGTCGGACCCATGGGCAAACGGCAATGAGGCAGACATGACCAAGACAATCCTCCGGGCGCTCAAGGGCGAAGTGCTTCCCACGCCGCCGATCTGGATGATGCGCCAGGCAGGCCGCTACCTGCCAGAGTACCGCGCCACCCGCGCCCAGGCCGGTGACTTCCTGAAACTCTGCTATAATCCCGAGCTTGCGGCCGAGGTGACGCTGCAGCCGATCCGCCGCTACGGCTTTGACGCAGCCATCCTTTTCGCAGACATCCTTCTTCTGCCCCAGGCGCTTGGCCCGAAGCTCTGGTTCGAAACCGGTGAAGGCCCGCGGATGGAAACCACCACCACGATGGGCCAGGTTTCGAATCTGAAGCCGACAGAGGCTATCCACGACACCCTCTCGCCCGTCTATGAGACCGTCCGCATCCTTGCGCGTGAGCTTCCGAAGGAAACCACCCTGATCGGCTTTGCCGGTGCGCCCTGGACCGTGGCCACCTACATGGTCGCCGGCAAAGGCTCAAAGGACCAGGCGGCAGCCCACAGCCTGAAAGACCATGACCGCCCGACTTTCCAGGCCCTGATCGACCGGATCACCGACGCGACAGTGGAATACCTTTCCGCCCAGATCGAAGCAGGGGCCGAGGTGGTCAAGCTGTTCGACAGCTGGGCCGGGTCGCTCAAGGGCCAGGACTTCCGCGATTTCGCCGAAGCCCCCACCGCAAAGATCATCGCCGCGCTGAAGGCCCGCCACCCCGGCACCCCGATCATCGCCTTCCCGCGCGAAGCGGGGCAGGGTTACATCGGCTTTGCCCACCGCACCGGGGCGGATTGCGTGGCGATCGACAATTCCGTCAGCCCGGAATGGGCAGCGGCCAATGTGCAGATCGACGGCTGCGTGCAGGGCAACCTTGCGCCCGAACATATGGTCACCGGTGGTCAGGCGCTGATCGCCGCGACCCAGCATGTCGTCCGCGCCTTCTCCAGAGGCCCGCACATCTTCAACCTCGGCCATGGCATCACGCCGGACGCCAACCCCGACAACGTTCAACTGATGATTGACACGGTACGCGGGGGCTGATGTCGGTCACCCTGACCCAGACGCAGATCAGTCAGTTGCTGGGCGAGGCTCTCGCCTGGGGTGCGGCCGAACTCCGCCACCTCACCGGCAGTATCGGAGAGCTTTCGCCGTCATGATCACCCGCGGGCTGATGGTCCTTCCCCTCGTCGATGACCCGGACAAGGGCCTGACCATCGAGGAATTGATCGACGAGGAATGTGCCACTTTCATGTCCCGTCTCAGCGAGGTGCGCAATGGCGACCGGACACTCTACCTGCCTCGTGCGACAAGCGAAAAGCTGGACCACGAACTCGCCGTAACCGACACCGCCCGGTTCGACGGCCACAGTCTCACCCGGTTCGAAAACGGCAGCATCCGGGTAAAGGCGAACGGCCCCGAGGTGAAGCTCGCCAAGCCCGCGCTGCGTCATTTGGCGGGGCGGCTCGGGGTTTCCATCGAAACTGCCTCGGGGACGGTCAAGACGACCCATCAGCTTGGCAGCCATATCATAAAGGCGATCACCGCGGCCGGCACCGAGGGCTTGGATCTCTCGCAGATCGGGGCCTGACCAATGGGCAGCCTCTGGGTTCTGGCGACGCTGATCGCCGCCGCCGCCCAGACCGCCCGCAATATCGCGCAGTCCGGCTTGACCGCGAAAATCGGGACGCTGGGGGCGACGCAGGTCCGCTTTGTCTTCGGCCTTCCCTTCGCGCTGGTCTTTCTGGGCCTTGTTACCCTCGCCACGGGTGAGGGCGTGCCGGCGCTGACCGGTGTCAGCCTCGCCTACACGACCCTTGGCGCGTTGGCACAGATCGGGGCGACGGCGCTGATGCTTGTCACAATGAAATCCCGCTCCTTCGCCGTCACCACCGCCTGGATCAAGACCGAGCCGGTGATGGTCGCCCTGATCGCCGCCGTTACCATCGGCGATGCGCTGACCTGGCCAAAGCTCTTGGCCATCGTGGTCGCTACTGCCGGCGTGGTGATCCTGTCCACCAAACCGGAAACCACGCGCGGCATGCTGCGCGACTGGGGTCCGGCGGCCACCGGCCTTCTTGCGGGGCTTCTCTTTGGCGTCGCCGCCATCGGCTTTCGCGGCGGCATCCTGAATCTGCCCGAAGGCGGCTTCCTGATCTGCGCCTCGACCATCCTTGTTGTCAGCCTTGCGCTGCAAAGTGCGATGCTTCTGGCCTGGCTTGTGGTCTTTGACCGGCGCGCTGTGACGGCGTCCTTCGGCGTCTGGCGCACCTCTCTCTTGGCGGGGTTTCTGGGGGCTTTCGCCTCGCAGTTCTGGTTCATCGGCTTTTCGCTGACCACCGCCGCGAATGTGCGCACCCTGGCGCTGGTCGAGGTCATCATGGCGCTGGGCGTTTCGGCCTACGTCCTGCGCCAGCCGGTGACCCTGCGCCAGAAGGTCGGCATGGCCGTGATCGTGATTGGGGTGGGGCTGCTGCTGAGCGCGCAAAGGCCGGCGTAGGGTGGGTGCGAACCCACTGTCCCTTGGCGGTGAAGTGTTAAGCAATCCCTAAACTGGCTGCCTAACCCCTTGATCTATCGGCTGGTGACCCCCTGTCCCTGCCCGGGACACGTCAGACCACGATCTCACGCGGGACGACGAAATCTACCGTCACCCCCGTACCGAAGACGACCTTCGCCCAGTCCTCGATGTCGAACTCCACCACCAGCGTCGCCCCGGTCGGATAGCGGGCGAATTCGGCATTTGCCGGGGGGTGGGCCACAAGGCGCGTCGCGAATTCGGCGATGCCGGGGTTGTGGCCGATCATCATCACGGTGTCCGCCGTGGCATGGCGCAGCACCGCCATCATCACATCCGGCCCGGCATGGTAGAGCGCGGGTTTCAGCTCCAGCACCGGAGTTCCCGGCAGGGCAGGGGCAATGCCCGAGAAGGTCTTCCGCGTCCGCAAAGCGTCGGAACACAGCACCTCGCCCGGCACATGGCCCCGGCTGGCCAGCCACTGCCCAAGATCGGCCGCCGCGGCCTTGCCCCGGTCATTCAGGGGGCGGTCATGGTCGGGCGTCGCCGGATCGTCCCAGGATGACTTCGCGTGCCGCGTCAGGATCAACCGCTTCATCTGTGGAATTGCCTCATGTGATAGGCCGACTGTTCGGGCAGTCTTGCATAGGACTGCGACAGCGGGCAAGCGCGGCGAACCAGGCAACCCCCGGTCATGCAGGCGTGACCCTCGGGCTCGTCAAGAAAGCCGTGGCAGGCGGGAAGGTCATACCCCTCGCCAGTCAGGGCGCGGGGCGGGCAGGCCGTCAGGCAAGGCGCCGGACAGGTGTCGCAGGGGCGGACGGCAGGGGGTGGCAGGTCCACCACCTCCTTCAGCGCAAGCGCCCCGCGGAAGCTGACCATAAGCCCCTGGCGGGCGTGGACGAGGAGGCGGACCGGGCTGTCCCAGACCTGCCCGCTGCGCAGGGCCCAGCGGTAGAAGGGGTGCCAGGGTGGGCCTCCGAAGGGAAAGAGGGCCTTGGCCCCGAGATCGCAGGCCACCCGCCCGATCACGCGGCGCGACCAGCGGTCGACGGGGTCTGGCGCGCCGTCCCACTCGGGCTGAGCGGTGAGGTGGGCCCAGAAGCCGGGTTCGGCCGGAC
>JANPJZ010000270.1:0-4353 GCA_031425795.1 Rhodobacter sp.
GCAAACAGATCGACCGCTTCTCCTCATCCGTCCAAAGCCGCCTCGTCCGTCGCGCCATCAAGCACCATAGTGTCCACTAACATTGGTGGACACTATCCCGCACCATCAGCGCGCGGCAGAGCAGTCAGCCCGGACGGTTACGCGGCTGTTTGGGGAGTATATACTCCATCCATCTTGGATTGAGCCAACCCACAAACGATATAGACCACTATTTCAAGAGAATACCTAGTGCGTTCAGCCTGCACCTAAATGGCATTAGTGCCGAACCTCTAAGCTGAACCTGTTGGATAAGTCTGACTTCGATTCAGGGTGGTAGTCCAACCCAGCCGAGAGCGTCTTCAAGCACTTTGGAAACGTTCAGCACAAGCGCATCGTCGCCAGGATGCGCTGTTATCTGCACGGCTACTGGCAAGCCATTGTCGTTGACCGAAACGGGCAACACGGCAGCAGGTTGGCCGGCCAGATTGGCAGGTACTGCAAAGGGAGCAAATCGATACCCGCGCTCTATCCACGCGTCGAGGTTTGACCCGCAGGCCGCATAGGTCAGACTTCCAAGCGGTGCAGGATCTTCGCTCAACGCCGGGGTGAGCAGAATGTCACACCTTTGCATCGATCGGCCGATGGCCTGCGCCGCCGCTGTCAGCCTGGTTCGCGCGTCGAGCAGATCGAGTGCCGAAAGGCACCTTGCGCGATCAAGAAAAGCCCAAGTCATCGGTTCTAGTTCATTGGGCTCAGGTTGGCGTCCAAGCTCGCGCGCACGCTCCTCAACAAGAAGCAGTACCTCAATCGTCCAAAGGGTATCGAACCAAGCACCTGCTTGGGCTTCAACAGGGTAAACATAGGGCAGGACAACATGCCCCATCGATTCCAGCATTCGGGCTACGCGTTCTGTCGCAACAACCTGCGCGGGTCCAGCAGACCGGCCATGCGCATCCTGTACGGAAAGACCGACACGCAGCGGCCCGACGGCTGCATCCAGGGCCGCCAGATAGCCACCTGCGGTTGGGCGGCGCCCGATCCTGGATCCATGATCCGGGCCAGATGTGAGATCAAGTGCTGCCGCGCTGTCACGGACCGAGCGGGTTATGACATGGTCGGAGTCTAGGCCACCGGCGATTTCGTCCCACCACGGACCAAGCGGGTTCAAACCGACCGATGGCTTGAACCCGAATACGCCGCAGCAAGCCGCAGGGATTCGGATTGACCCGCCAAGATCCGTCGAATGTGCCACGGGAACCATACCGCTGGCCACCGCAGCTGCGGCCCCACCGCTGGATCCGCCAACAGTCACACGCGTATCCCAAGGGTTTCTGCATGGTCCGTAAGCCAGAGGTTCAGTCGTGAAATCTCCGGCAAACTCTGGAGTGTTCGTAGTGCCGAGGATCACCAGCCCGCCAGTACGCCACCGCTGGACCATGGTGCTGTCACCCTTCGGCAGCGCGGTTGCAAAGAACCGCGAGGCAAAACGCGTAGGCAGCACTGATGAGTAGAGGTTCACGTCCTTCAGGAGGAACGGCACTCCCCACAGGGGCCCTGCCCGTTCGGGACGGCTTTGATCCATAGTGTCCGCCTCGGCCCGGGCCGCCTCGAACCTTTCAGCCACCACGGCATTCAGCTGCGGATTTAGCTTCTCAACGGCAGCAATCGCCACCTCCGTCGCTTCTCGGACGGAAATATCACGCTTCGAGATGTGCTGGGCAAGGTCTACGGCATCGGGTTGGGCTGATGTAGTCATGGTGTAGCTTCGGCCAATTATGTTGAGGTGACGATCGTGTACCACGGCCCACCGTGATGCTCAGGACTTTGGAATGACACTGTGTAGAACGCAGATCGATCTACCTAGAAGAGGGTTCGAGCCATGGCTCTGGACAAGTATGCGGCGCTATCTCACTCGCACCCTAGCCACAGTCGTCGGCACCCTCCATAGGCGGCAGCTGGGCAGCGATCTCACCCGGCAGGTAGATTACGGAACAAAGATACTTTCATCGTCGAGGGTATAGACCTTCCCCTCGACTCGAAATGACAAAAACTCATCGCCGGTCCAGTTGCTCAACCGGCCTGTTGCGTTGACTTGCCGATGAGATAGGCACGCACTGCCCCATCTTCCGTCAAGCCAATGGCCTGCCGGAAAGCCGCTTCGGTAGCTTTTTGATCGGTGCCTTGCTGCTGCAGCAGCTGCGCCTTGAGCGCCCAGAACGGCTGATAGTCCCCCGTCACCGCTTCGGGCAGCTGCGCCAGTTCACGAAGACCCGCTTCAGGGCCATGCACCTCGGCCGTGGCTGCCGCCAGCCCCACCAGATTGCCGATCGTGGGTGCCTTCTGCGCCAATAGCCCATGCAGCGTCCACGCCGGCAGACGCAAATCTGCCCCAGTCAGGCTCGATTGCACTATCACCGACTGGATCGCGGCCTCCAACTGGAAACGCCCCGGCTGCTTGAACCCTCCGGCTGTTCGCAATTTGTTCTCAGCCTCGCGCGCCATTGGCAAACTCCAGAGCGCCGTATCCTGCTCGGCCAGCGGCATATAGCGCCCCTCCACACGCCGCGCGGCGCTGCGGCTTTCGCAAAACAGCATCAGCGCCAGAAGACCCAGCGCCTCGGCATCCTCCGGGCGCAGTTCCACCAGCACCCGCGCCAGCCAGATAGCCTCTTCGGTCAGGCCCTTTCGCGTCTGGTCATCGCTGCCCGTACTGTCCCAGCCCTGCCCATAAGCGGCGTAGATCGCCTCAAGCACATCGCCCATGCGCTCAGCCAGTTCGTCTTCGTCTGGCACCTCAAAGGCAATCCCCGTGTCCTTGATGCGCGCTTTGGCCCGGCTCAGCCGGCGTCCCATCGTGTCGGGCGAAACAAGGAACGACGAGGCGATGCGCTCGGCCGTCAGCCCCAGCACGGTTTGCAGCATCAGCGGCGTGCGCGCGGCAGCATCGACTGCCGGGTGGCCGCACACAAACATCAGCTCCAGTCGCTTGTCAGCAATTATGGGTATTTCCTCGGTTTCGGTCGGTGCCAGCACCAAGAGGCTGCTGGTCGTGTGTTCGCGTGTCTTCCGCGCCCGCGCTCCATCACGCAGCCGGTTGCGCGCCGCGACCATCAGCCAGGCATCAGGGTTGGCCGGAACGCCTTTCGTGGGCCAGATGTCGAGCGCTCGGGCAAAAGCCTCCGCGAGCGCATCTTCTGCCGCCGCCAAGTCGCGCCATGCTCGCGCGAGGTATGCTAGGAGCCGTCCATAGGAGGTGCGGGCAGCGTTCTGCGCCGCCCGCCGCCCGTATTCTTGAAAGCTGCCGTCCACCGCTTAGCGTTCGGTGGGCAGATGCCGCACGGGGCGCACTTCGATCGCTCCGTGGGATGCCGCCGGGCAGCGCGCCGCCCAGGAAAGCGCCGTATCGAGGTCTGGTACCTCGATCACGACATAACCGCCCAGCTGTTCCTTGGTAGCCGCCACGGGTCCATCCTGCACCAGGCGTTTGCCGCCTTCAAGCCGTACCGTGGTTGCCGCCGACGGGGGCAGAAGCGCGTCGCCCCTGACCACGATGCCTGACGGATAGAGCGCACCCATATAGGCGTTCCAGGCGTCCCAATAGGGCCCGGCATGGTCGGCGCGTTCGCGCTCAGCGGCGATCTCGGATTCGTTCTCGTAAAACATCAGCATGTATTGCATCCTGGGTCCCTGTCCTTGGTTGCTGAGGCGGATCATCCGGCTCTGACACACTGACGCCGCTAGAGTTGCCATTCGGACAGAGACTAGAATATTTTCGGCCAAAAGATAAGCCACCGGCGAACCAAGCGCTTATTGCGACAGGCGCCTGCCAACGTGCGCTTTGCCAGTTTGGGCGCTACTGATAGCCGCAACCGCACCCGAGAGGGATCCCCGAAGCGCCTGGCCACCGACATCGTCATCAAGCGCGTCTGGCCATGGCACCGAGGACATGGATTGCCAGATCGTCGGCTTCGTTAAGTCAGTCGCCCGCCACGGCTGAGCATGGCCGAGATCGCCCTGACTTAGGTTCTCCGGAACCGCGACATCACTGCTCCAAATATCGGCGCCGCCAAGCGTGGTTAACCTGAACGATGCCCTAGCAGCGCTGGAGGTGAGGCTGACGGATGTCAGGCCGGGCGCTTAGCCTTGTCCAACGTTGATGTGGCGTTGATGTAAAATTCCGGACGCAAAAAGCGCCCCGTGGGGCGCCGCGTAAGTATTTGATATGTTTGGAATATTTGGTTGCGGGGACAGGATTTGAACCTGTGACCTTCAGGTTATGAGCCTGACGAGCTACCGGGCTGCTCCACCCCGCGACTTTTGTTCCGAGTGCGCCGTTCGATCGGTGTTGTTGATATCGTATTGAGGGAGTTGGTC